>NZ_JBEPDC010000016.1:0-250291 GCF_040300065.1 Nonomuraea sp. NPDC000554
GACGCGGCGCCGCGGTTCGATCCGGGCTCGGCGGGACGCGGCGCCGCGGTTCGATCCGGGCTCGGCGGGACGCGGCGCCGCGGTTCGATCCGGGCGCGCCGCGCGGACGGAAGCGCGCCGCACCGACCGGCCCGCGGTCCTATCAGCGTGCCAAATCCGGGCAATGTGACCCTAATGTCACAAAGATCCGCCAGGGTAGAGGGGTGCGAACGAAGCTCAGCGATCATGTACGGGAACGGCTGGGCACGTTCGGGCTCGTGGCGCCGTCCATCGCACAGTGCGCGGTCGGCGCGGCCCTGGCCTGGACCGTCGCGATCCAGCTGCTCGGCCACGCCAGCCCCTTCTTCGCCCCGATAGCCGTGCTGATCTGCGTCGGAGTGGGCCTCGGGCAACGCCTGCGCAGGGCGGCCGAGCTGGTGGTGGGCGTCAGCTTGGGGGTCGGCGTGGGCGACCTGCTCGTCTCCTGGATCGGGTCGGGGGCCTGGCAGATCGCGCTGGTGGTCGCGCTGGCGATGGCCACCGCGGTGCTGCTCGACAGCGGCGCGCTCTTCGTGGCGCAGGCGGGCTCGTCGGCCGTGCTGGTCGCGGCGCTCGTCCCGGCCAGCGGCGGCGGCGGCCTGGACCGGATGGCGGACGCGCTCACCGGCGGCGTCATCGGCATCGCCGCGGTCGCGCTGCTGCCCGCCAGCCCGCTCTCCATCGCGGCCAAGCACCTCTCGGGCGTCCTCGACGCGCTGTCCACCGTGCTGGAACAGGCGGCGGACGCGATCGAGAGGCGCGACGTCGAGGTGGCCGCCGAAGCGTTGGAGGAGGCGCGCAGCACGCAGGGGGCCGTTGAGGAGTTCGAGCGGGCGCTGGAGACCAGCAAGGAGATCATCATGATCTCGCCGCTGCACTGGCACCGGCGGACCAGGCTCGCCAGGTACGAGACGGCTGCGGTGCCCGTGGACCTGGCGTTGCGCAACGCTCGGGTGCTGAGCCGCCGCACGCTGGCGGCGCTGGGCGAGGCGAACCCGCCGCCGACCTCGCTGGCAGAGGCGCTGCGCGAGGTGTCGGAGGCGGCGCTGCTGCTCCAGCTCGAACTCGCGGCGGGACGGGAGCCCGCGCTGGCCCGTCAGGCGCTGCTGGCCGTGGCCGCGAGGGAGCGGCCCGAACGGCTGGGGTTCTCCGCCCACGTGATCACCGCGCAGCTCCGCTCGATCGTCGTGGACCTGCTCCAGGCGACCGGCCTGGACTACGACGCCGCGGCGGCCACCCTCACCCCGCTGGACGCGCCGAGCGACGAGAACGCACACGGCTGACCCGCGAGGAACGCCCCCCGCCGCGGGTTGGAGGCGGACGCAGGGTCACACCCGCCGGTCAGATGCGCGGACGCAGGTGGCGTCCGACGGTTGGAGGCGGGCGTGGGGCGCCCGCCTCCGGTGGGAGGTCAGACCGCGACCAGGGCGGCCTCGGCCTCGAGGGTCGCGGCGGTGGCGTTGACCACCGCGGCCACCCGCAGCGCCTCCTGGATCTGCTCGCGCGACAGGCCCGCGCCACGCAGGACCTGCTCGTGCGACTCCAGGCAACGCCCGCAGCCGTTGATCGCGGAGACCGCCAGGCACCACAGCTCGAAGTCCGTCTTGTCGACGCCCGGGTTGCCGATGACGGTCATCCTGAGCTTGGCCGGGAGCGTCGCGTAGGCGTCGTCGCCGATGAGGTGCGTCGCCCGGTAGTAGACGTTGTTCATCGCCATGATCGAGGCGGCCGCCTTGGCGGCGGTGAACGCCTCGGCCGACAGGTTCGCGGTGGCGTCCTCGGAGATCTCCGCGATGACCCGCGCCGACCTGGTGGTCAGCGCGCACGCCAGCAGCGCACCCCACAACTGCTGGTCGGTCAGCGACGAGGTGGTCGTGACGGAACCGAGGTTGAGGCGGGTGTCCTTGGCGTAGCCGGGCAGCGCGTCCTTGAGGTTGCCGATGCTCACTGGGCCAGCAGCTTCTGCGCGTCGAGGGTCGACTCGCCCTTGTTCCAGTTGCACGGGCACAGCTCGTCGGACTGCAGGGCGTCGAGGACCCGCAGGACCTCCTTGACGTTGCGGCCGACGGAACCGGCGGTGACCATGGTGAACTGGATCTCGTTGTTCTGGTCCACGATGAAGGTGGCGCGCTGGGCGACGCCGTCCTTGCCGAGCACGCCGCACGCCTCCGACAGCTCGCGCTTGATGTCGCTCAGCATCGGGAACGGCAGGTCACGCAGGTCGTCGTGGTTCTTGCGCCACGCGTGGTGGACGAACTCGGAGTCGACGGAGACGCCGAGCACCTGGGCGTCGCGGTCGGCGAACTCTCCGTTGAGACGGCCGAACTCGGCGATCTCGGTCGGGCAGACGAACGTGAAGTCCTTCGGCCAGAAGAACACCACGCGCCACTTGCCCTCGTAGGTCTTGTGGTTGATCTCCGCGAACGCCTTCTCGGGGTCGAGGTCGACGCAGGCGGTCAGTTCGTACTCGGGGAAGTGGTCACCGACGGTGAGCAAGTGGATTCTCCTTCATGGTTGGTCGAGGGCCTAAGCCTTTCGCACGTAGCATTGATTCGAGAAATCGAGCAGTCGCACTAATCTGAGAGGTGATCCCTATCAGTGAGCCGATGCCCACGCTGGCTCAGCTGCGCTCCTTCCTGGCCGTGGCGGAGCACCTCCATTTCAGGGAGGCGGCCACCGCGCTCCGGATGAGCCAGCCCACCCTGTCGGGGAACATCGCGGCGCTGGAGGAGCTTCTCGACAGCCAGCTGCTGGAGCGGACCACCCGCAAGGTGCTGCTCACCCCGGCGGGCGAGCGAGTCGCCGAGCACGCCGGGCGGGTGCTCGCGGCGGTGGAGGCCCTGATGGGCGAGGTGGCGCAGAACCGCGACCCGTTCAACGGCCCGGCCCATCTCGGCGTGATCCCGACCGTCGCGCCGTACGTGCTGCCCGCGCTCCTGCCGATGTTCGCCCGCCGCTTCCCGCACCTCAAGCTGACCGTGCACGAGGCGAAGACCGACCTGATCCTGGAGGAGGTGCGCGAGGGACGGCTCGACATGGTGCTGCTCGCGCTGCCCACGGGCACGTCCGGGCTGGTCGAGGAGCCGCTGTACGACGAGGACTTCCTGCTGGCCCTCCCCCACGACCACCCGCTGGCGGGCGATGACGCCCCGATCGGCCGCGGCGCGCTCAGGGGCCTCGACATCGTGCTGCTCAACCAGGGCCACTGCCTGCGCGAGCAGGCCATCGACGTGTGCCGCGAGGTGGGCGCCCGCGCCACCGCCGCCACGTACGCGACCAGCCTGCCGACGCTGGTGCAACTCGTCGCGGGCGGCCTCGGGGTGACGCTGGTGCCGGAGTCGGCGGTGCCCGTGGAGACGGGCAAGCGCGCCCGGCTGACGCTGCGGCGCTTCGCCTCCCCGGCGCCGGGGCGCACGATCGGCCTGGCCTACCGCGCCTCCTCGGCCCGCGCGCCGGAGTACGCGCAACTCGCCAAGGCGATCAGGAGCGCGGTACGCCGGCGCAGGCTGCCGGTCAGGGTCGTGTCCTGACCGCGGGAGGCACGGCGGCGGGCTCACCGGAGGCCGTGCCGGGCGAGGTACTCGTCGACGGCGGTCAGCACGATCTCCTGCATGCTGCGCCCCTCGATCTCGGCGCGCTCACGGACGCCCTCCATCAGCTCCGCGCTCAGGCGAATCGTCACGGGCAACGCCTCCCGGCAGAGTTCGGCACCGACCTACGGTCACACATAGTTTAGAGTCAGCCACGCACCGCGACGGACCGTGTCGGAGTGAGGTGGAAGAAACTTCCATCCCTGGGCCCCAGGGCGGGGCGGGAGATTTCCTCCAGGCGGGAGGTCGCCTCCTCGGGGAGGGCGAGGTCGAAGGCCGCCAGGTTGGCGCGCAGCTGGTCCACCGAGCGCGGGCCGACGAGCACCGAGGTGACGCCGGGGCGTCCCGACACCCACGACAGCGCCACCTCGGCGGGCGAGGCGCCCACCTGGGCGGCCACCTCGGCCACCTGGTCGGCGATGTCCAGGTTCCGCTCGGTGAGCAGCGACTCCGCCCACCTGCGTCCGCCCGGCATGGGCAGCGACATGAGCCTGCCCATCCTGCTGTCGGGGTCGGGGGCGGCGTCGCGACGGTAGCGGCCGGAAAGGACGCCGCCGCCGAGCGTGCCGTACACGACCGTGCCGAGCCCGTGCCGCTCGCAGGCGGGCAGGATCTCCTCCTCGATCACCCGCACGAGCAGCGAGTACTGCGGCTGGAGGCTGACGAACGGGGTGCCGCCGACGCGGGCCGCCGCCCACTGCGACTCGACGATCTGCGTCGCGCTGAAGTTGGAGCAGCCGAGGTAGCGGACCTTGCCCGCGCGGACGAAGCCGTCGAGTGTGGCCATCGTCTCCTCGATCGGCGTGCCGGGGTCCCACTGGTGGCACTGGTACAGGTCGATGTAGTCGGTGCCGAGGCGGCGCAGGCTGGCCTCCAGCGCCCTGGTCAGGTGGCGGCGCGACAGGCCGCGCCCCTCGGAGCCCACCGGCATGGCCCCCTTGGTGGCCAGCACGACCGCCTCGCGCCTGCCGCGCAGCGCCCTGCCGACGATCTCCTCGGTCTCGCCGCCGTGATAGAGGTCGGCCGTGTCGACGAAGGTGCCGCCGGCGTCGAGGAAGGTGTCGATGATCCGTCCGGCCTCGGTCTCGTCGCTGGCGGCCAGGCCGGCGCGGGTGCCGAAGTTCAAGGTGCCCAGGCAGGCTCTGGAGACGCGCAGCCCGGAATTGCCCATGGTCACGTAGTCCACGAAAGACCCCTAGTATCGGAATGGGTGTTCCGGTTGGAACATACGGAACATCCGTTCCGCTTGTCAACGTGGAGGGAGCCGCATGCGCGCAGACGCGCAGCGCAACCGCGCCCGGGTGCTGGAGGCGGCCGAGGTGGTGCTGGCCCGCGACGGCCTGTCGGCGTCCATGCGCGCCATCGCGGAGCTGGCCGGGGTCGGCGTCGGGACGATCTACCGCCAGTTCCCCACCAAGGAGGCCCTCTACCAGGCGATCGTGATCGACCGCGTGCTGCGGCTGGCCGAACGCGCCGAGCAACTGGCGACCGCGCCCGACCCGGGCGAGGCGCTGTTCGAGTTCTTCGACAGGATCGTGGTCGACGCGACCGCCAAGAAGGTCTTCGTCGACGCCCTGGCCAGCGCCGGCATCGACGCCAAGGCGGGCATGCCGGACCTCAAGGGCGCGATCGAGACCCTGCTGGTCCGCGCCCAGCAGGCCGAAGCGGTTCGCCCGGACGTGGGCATGACGGAGCTGATCGCCCTGCTCAGCGCGGCCTGCCTGGCCGCGCAGCACAACAACTGGGACGACGACCTGCGCACCAGGACGCTGACCGTCATCTTCAACGGCCTCTCGGTCAGCCCGACGAGAGGCGCTTGAGCCTGGTCACCGCCTCATCGATGACCTCGTCCTTCTTGCAGAACGCGAACCGGACGAAGTGGCTGCCACGCTCGGGGTGGTCGTAGAAGACCTGCGTCGGAATGGCCACCACGCCCGCCAGCTCCGGCAGCCGGCGGGTGAGCTCGAGCCCGTCGGTGAAACCGAGCGGGCGGATGTCGGTCTGGACGAAGTACGTGCCGGCGGGCCCGAACACCTCGAACCCGGCCGCGACCAGGCCCTCCATCAGCCGGTCGCGCTTGTCCTGCAGCCCGGCGCGCAGCGCGGAGACCCAGTCGAGCTCGTGGCGCAGGCCGTACGCGACCGCGAGCTGCCAGGGGGCACTGGCGGTGAAGGTGAGGAACTGCTTGACCGTCTGCACCGCGGTCACCAGCGGCGCGGGCGCGCACACCCAGCCGGTCTTCCAGCCGGTGACGGAGAACGTCTTGCCCGCCGAGGAGATCATCACGGTGCGCTCGCGCATGCCGGGCAGCGTGGCCAGCGGGACGTGCTCGACGCCGTCGAACGTCAGGTGCTCGTACACCTCGTCGGTGATCGCGGTGAGCCCGTACTCCTGGCAGAGCGCGGCGATGACGGCCAGCTCGTCGCGGGTGAAGACGGTGCCGGTGGGGTTGTGCGGGGAGTTGACCAGGATCGCCCGCGTACGGGGGGTGACGGCGGCGCGCAACTCGTCGGGGTCGAAGGTGAACCGGCCCTCGACGGGCCGCATCGTCACCGCCACCAGCCGCGCCTGGGCCAGCGCGATGGAGGCGGCGTACGAGTCGTAGTACGGCTCGAAGGCGATCACCTCGTCACCCGGCTCGCACAGCGCCAGCACGGCGGCCGCGATCGCCTCGGTCGCGCCGACCGTGACCAGCACCTCGCCGTTCGCCTCGTAGTCGAGCCCGTAGTGCGCGGACCGGTGCTCGGCGACCGCCTGCCGCAGCTCCAGCAGGCCGGGGCCCGGCGGGTACTGGTTGGCCCCGGACGTGATCGCCTGCACGGCGCGGTCGAGCATCGCGGCGGGCCCGTCGGTGTCGGGGAAGCCCTGCCCGAGGTTGATCGCCCCGGTCTGCACGGCGAGCGCGCTCATCTCCGCGAAAATCGTCGTGCCGAAAGCGCGCATCCGAGAAACTAGTGGTTCGGTCACGCACCCACACTAGTCTCGTCCTTGTGATCTCTCGGGTTCTGCTAGCCCTCGCGCTGAGCGTCACTCCCCCCACGGCCCCAGGCGACGTCGAGAAACAGCCTTGCCCGGTCGCCATGCCGGACAACACCACGTGCGGCTTCCTGGTGGCGCCCGAGCGCAGAGACTCGCCCGACAGGAAGATCCGGGTCGGCTACGCCGTCCACGTCTCCACCGCCAAGGATCGCAAACCCGACCCGATCGTCTACATGAGCGGCGGCCCCGCCTCGTCGTCGATCCAGCTGACGACGTTCCTCAGCCAGATGTTCCCCGACCGCGACGTGGTGGCGGTCGAGCAGCGCGGCAGCAGGTACTCCAAGCCCAGGCTGGGCTGCCCCGAACTGGCCGAGGCGATGCTGGACCGGTTACGCGGCTCCGGCGACGGCACCGCCGCGGCCGCCGGGGAGTGCCGCCGCCGGCTCGAACTGCAGGGCGTGGACCTGCGCGGCTACACCACCAGGGAGATCGCCGCGGACGTCGTCGCGCTGCGCCAGGCGCTCGGCTACCCGTCCTGGAACCTGTTCGGCGTCAGCTACTCGACGCGGGTCATGCTGGACGTGGCCGCGTCCGACCCCGGCGCGGTGCGCTCGGTGGTGCTCGACTCGTTCCTGCCGGAGAGCGTGAACTGGTACGACGACGCCGAGCGCAACCTGGGCGACACCCTGGCGAGCCTCGGGCTGAAGGACCGCTTCGACGCGGCGGTCGCCAGGCTGAACGCGTCCCCGGCTCACGTCCCGACCAGGGATCCGCTGCTCGGCTCGGCGTTCACCGCGCGGCTGACCGGCGACGACGTGGCGACGATCATGGCGGAGGCCCTGCACGGGGCGGACGTGATCGCGGTCGCGCCGCCGCTGGTCGGCGCGCTGGCGAGCGGGCGCGACGAGGTGCTGCGCCCGCTGGCCGACGCGGTGGGCGACGGGCTGGCCTCGCACGAGTTCGGCCTGTACGAGGCGGTGCAGTGCCAGGACGAGGTCCCGTTCAACACCTTCACCACCAAGTCCCGACTTTTCACCGTCCAAACCGATAAAGCGGTGTGTGACGCCTGGAAGCTCCCCACATCCGCGGCCGGCAACGCCACCACTCAGGCGCCGGTCCTCGTCGTCGGCGGCCAGTTCGACCCCACGACCCCGGCCAGGACCAGCAAACCCGCGGCCGAGGCGCTGTCCAACGCCCGCTTCGTCGAGTTCGCCGGAACGGGACACGCGGTGTTCCTCGCCAACGCGTGCGGACGCCGGCACATCGCCGCCTTCGTCGCCGCCCCCACCCACTCCAGTCCCACCCACTCCGACGCCTCCAACTCCGACGCGGCCCGTCCCGTCGCCGACTGCGCGCCTGACAAGGCCACCGTCCACCCCCGGCTGGAACCCGCCGACCTGCACATCACCGGCGCCCCGTACCAGATCTCGCTCTCCCCCTGGCTGGCGGCGCCGTTCGCGCTGTTCGCCCTGGTCTCGCTGGTGCAGCTGGTCGCGGGCGCACTCCGGGGCAGGGCCGTCACGGCGTTCGCCGGGCTGGCCGGGACGGCGTTCAGCGGCCTGGTCGGCCAGTCGGTCTACAGCCTGGCCGCCCAGAACGAGACCGCGCTGGGCGTCGGCGTGCCCGCCCTGGTGGCTGCGTACACGTGGGTGGCCGCCGGGTCGGCCGCGCTGACGCTGGCCGCGCTCGCGCTCCGACGTCGCTGGCCGCAGTGCGTGGCAGCCGTCGTCGCCGCCGGATTCCTCGTATGGTGGTTCGCCTGGTTCCTGTGACACGCATGCGCGAGCTCGACGCCCTCCGCGGTTTCGCGGTGGGCGGCATCATGGTGGTCAACACCTGGCAGCACCTCCCGCACCAGCCGGCCACCGGCGTCGACTGGGTGATCGACGCCCTCTTCCAGGGCCGCTTCTTCCCGATCTTCTCGGTGCTGTTCGGCATCAGCTTCGTGCTCTTCTGGCGCCGGGCCGGCCGCTGGGTGCTGCTCGGGCGGCTCGCCTGGCTGTTCTGCTTCGGGCTGATCCAGCACACGTTCTACGGGGGCGAGGTGCTCACCGACTACGCCTTCTACGGCACGGCCGTGCTGCTGCCCGTCTCGTTCCTGGCCGGCGGGATGCCGGTGCTGCTGCTCGGCCTGACCGTCGTCGGCTGGGCGGTGCTCGTCGGCGGCGGTCCGCTCCTGATCCCGGGGCTGTTCCTGGTCGGCATGGCGCTGATGGAGCTGCGCCCGCCCCGATGGCTGCTGCTGCCGGTGTTCGCGGTGAGCGCGCTCGCCTCCGCCCTGCTGACCGCCGCCCACGCCGCCACCGGCGACTGGCAGGTCTACGGCGTCGCCGCGCTGGCCGGGGCCGCCGCCTACGCCACCGGCCTGCTGCTGGTGCTGCGCCCCTGGCTGTCGGCGCTGCTCGAACCGCTCGGACGGATGGCGCTCACCAACTACGTCTCCGGCACCCTGATCATCTTCCTGACCACCCCGTGGCTGAAGAGCGACCCCACCCGCTGGTCCGTCGTCGTCGTGGCGACGGCCACCGTCGCCGCGCAGATCCTCTTCAGCAGATGGTGGCTGGCGAGATACCGGTACGGTCCACTCGAATGGATATGGCGGCGCCTGACCTGGTTTCGACCGGTGCCGAACCGGTTAGAGTCGGGCCGTGACCAGAATCGCCCTCTGCCAGATCCCGGTGTCACCTGACCCCACGGCCAACCTCAAGAGGGCCCGCGAAGCGCTCGCCAGGGCGGAGGACGCCGACCTGGCGATCTTCCCCGAGGCCACGCTGACCCGCTACGGCAGGAACATCACCGAACTGGCCGAGCCGCTCGACGGCCCGTTCGTCACCGGGCTGGCCGAGGCTGCCCGCCGCCACGGCACCGCCGTGATCGCCGGGGTCTTCGAGCCGGGCGGGAACCGCGTCCACAACACCGCCGTCGCTCTCGACGCGACCGGCGCGGTCAAAGCCGCCTACCGGAAGATCCACCTGTTCGACTCGTTCGGCGCCAAGGAGTCGGAGCTGGTCGCGCCCGGCTCCGAACCCGTGGTCGTGGATCTGGCCGGGCTCAGGGTCGGCCTGGTCACCTGCTACGACGTCCGCTTCCCCGAACTGGCCAGGGCGCTGGTCGACCAGGGCGCGGACCTGTTCGCCGTCATCGCCGCCTGGGCCTCCGGGCCGCTCAAGGAGGACCACTGGATCACCCTGGTACGGGCGAGGGCGCTGGAGAACACCGTGTGGACCGCCGCCGTCGGCCAGGCGCCCAACCCGGCCGAGTCCACCGACGGGTTCGGCGTCGGCCGCAGCATGCTGGTCGACCCGCTGGGAGTGGTCCGCGCCGACCTCGGCACCTCGCCGGGAGTCCAGGTGGTGGAGGTGGACCAGGAGGCGACCGCCGCCGCGCGGGCGAGCCTGCCATGCCTGGAACACCGGGTGCTCGGGGTCAAGCGATCGTAAAGTGGAACAGTGAGCAGAACGCAAATGCAGAAGGTGGTCCCGCCGCGTCTGCTCGTGCCGTACCTGTCGGGCAAACGCAACGTGATCTCCGGCTACGTCTACCGTGTCCAGGACTGCGCGCGGCTGACCACGCCCAGGCAGCTCTACCTCGGCCTCGACCTGTCGTTCGACGGCTCCGAGCTGTTCGCGGAGGTGCCCGAGCTGTACGTCATGCGATGGTACGCCCGCGACATCGACACCTACGCCGTGCCGTACGGGCCGCACATGGGCGGTGACTGGGGCGACGTGCCGCCGTTCGCCGGCAACGGCTTCACCACCTCGCGCGAACACGTCGTGCCGCAGTTCCACACCCCGCCGATGCCGATCCCGGCGGGCGCCGAGATCGTGCACGTCACCGACGAGCGAGAGCGGCCGTTCGCCCACTACGACGGCCTCACCTGGCGGCCCGCCTGATGAACGACGAGATCACGCCGGTGGCCTCCGGCTTCGTGGCCCGTTACGGCGACCACACCCTGCCCGCCGCGCTCGGCCCCGACGGCGACCAGGTGGTGCTGTTCAGCGAGGAGGAACTCGACGGGTTCCAGCCCGCGTCCGGCTACTGGCGGCGCGTGGTCGCCCGCGCCGAGGTGGAATGGCTGGTGCTGGTCCGCACCGTGGCCGCGTTCGGCGGGGAGCCGTGCGTCGTCCTGGACGAGGACGAGGACGGCCTGCACATCGCCTACACCGGCCACAGCGGGATGAAGGCCGAGGCGCTCGGCTACTGGCTGGTCGACCACGGCGCCTACGAGGTCGTGGTGCCGCGCGAGGAGGTCTTCTCGATCAGGGTGGAGCGGATTCCCGTCCCGTAGTCGACTCCTAGGTGCCCAGCCTTCGGTAGCGGGCCAGACGGGCCTCGAGGCGGGTCGCCGGGTTCTCCGACAGGAGCCCGGCGATCTCGTACTCCAGCGCCCGCCCCACCCGCTCGCAGAACGCCTCCGGCTCGTATGCGGCGTCGGGCCGCTCCGGGATGACCCGGTCGACGATGCCGTCGCGGCGCAGGTCGGTGGCGCGGATGCGCTGCGCCTGGGCGATCTCGGGCGCGAAGTCCACGCTGCGGTACAGGATGGCCGAGGCCCCTTCCGGCGGGAGCGGCGACAGCCAGGCGTGCTGCGCGCACAGCACCCGGTCGGCGGGCAGCAGGGCCAGGGCCGCGCCGCCCGCCCCCTCGCCGAGCAGCAGGCAGACCGTCGGCGCGTCGAGCACGACCAGCTCGGCCAGGCAGCGGGCGATCTCGGCGGCCAGGCCGCCCTCCTCGGCCGCCTTCGACAGGTCGGCGCCCGCGGTGTCGATCACGGTGACCAGCGGCAGCCCCAGCTCGGCGGCCAGCCGCATGCCGCGCCTGGCCACGCGCAGCCCGTCGGGGCCCAGCGGCGAGCTGGACCGCTGCCTGCGCCGGTCCTGGCCGAGCACGACGGCCGGGGCGGCGCCGAACCTGGCCAGCGCGAGCAGCAGGCCGGGCTCGTTCTCGCCCTCGCCGCTGCCGTTGAGCGGGGTCACGTCGGCGGCGGCCAGCTTGAGCAGGGTGCGGACGCCCGGCCGGTCGTCGCGGCGGGAGCGGGTGATGGCCTCCCACGCCTCGACGGGCCGCAGGTCCTCCTCGGGCGCCGCCCCGGCGGTGAGGCTCGAGGTGTCGGCGCAGAGCACGGCGAGGGCCCTGATTGCGATCTGCCGGGCGTCGTCGGCCGACACCACCGCGTCGACCAGCCCGTGCTGGAACAGGTTCTCCGCCACCTGCACGCCCTCGGGAAACGGGTAGCCGTGCAGCGACTCGAACACCCTCGGCCCGAGAAAGCCGACGAGCGCGCCCGGCTCGACCGCCGTGACGTGGCCGAGCGACCCCCACGACGCGAACACCCCGCCCGTCGTCGGGTGCCGCAGGTAGACCACGTACGGCAGGCCCGCCGCGCGGTGCGCCTGCACCGCCGCGGTGATCTTCACCATCTGGACGAACGCCAGCGCGCCCTCCTGCATCCGGGTGCCTCCGGAGGCGGGCGCGGCCAGCAGCGGCAGCCCCTCGCGGGTGGCCCGCTCGGCCGCCGCCACGAACCGCTCAGCCGCCGCCACCCCGATGGACCCGGCCATGAACGAGAACTCGCAGGCCACGATCGCGACCCTGCGCCCGTCGAGCGTGCCCTCGCCCGTGATCACCGACTCGTCGTAACCCGACTTCACCCGGGCCGCGGCCAGTTCGTCGGCGTAGGGGGAACCCGGCTCGGCCGGATCGGCGGGCGGCGCGTCCCACGACTTCCACGACCCCCTGTCGAGGACCGTTTCGATCAGTGTGCGCGCGTCCGGACGGCTCACCATGGCTCCCTAGTGTCAACCAACGATGCAATGTTGACGCACGAGCGCGCCGACCGGTGCCACCAAATCTCGATCATCGCTCCCGCTCTTCGAGCCAGGCCAGCACCGTGTCACCGTCCTGGCCGAGCGCGGGGGGCGGTGTGTGCTCCCCCTGTTCCAGCCCGTCGAAGCGCAGCGGCGGGCCGGGCAGCTCGATGCGGCCGAGCACCGGATGGTCGACCTCGACCACCAGGCCCTGCGAGCGGGTCTGCTCCCAGGAGTAGACCTCGTCGATCGAGCGGATCGCCCCCGCCGGGACCCCCGCCTCGCCCAGCCGGGCCAGCCAGTGGGCGCGGTCGTGAGCGGCCAGGGCCTTCTCCATGTCGGCGATCAGCTCATCCCGGTGTGCGAACCTCTCCCTGTTGGTGGCATATTTCGCCACATCAGGGTCAATGTCCAGCAGAGCTGCCACCTTCTTCCACTGCCCCTCGTTCGCGACGGCGATCTGTACCATCCCGTCGGCGCAGTGGAACGCCCCGTAGGGGGCGATCGAGATGTGGTGGTTGCCGTTGGCGCCCGGCACCTGGCCGCCGACGGTCCAGGCGGTGCCGTGGTAGGAGTGCACGCCCGTGACGGCCGCGAGCAGCGACGTGCGCACCACGCGCCCCTTGCCGGTGCGCTCGCGCTCGTACAGCGCCGAGACCACCCCGTACGCGCCGTGGATGCCCGCGAGCAGGTCGGCGATCGAGGCTCCGACGCGATACGGCTCGTCGCGGGACGGGCCGGTCAGCGACATCAGGCCCGCCTCGCCCTGGGCGATCTGGTCGTAGCCGGGACGCCCGCCCTCGGGCCCGTCGTGGCCGAACCCGGTGATCGACAGGACGACCAGGCGTGGGTTCAGCTCGTGCAGACGCTCGACGGAGAAGCCGAGCCTGTCGAGCACGCCGGTGCGGAAGTTCTCGACGAGCACGTCGCTCTGCCGTACCAGGCGCTCGATGAGCCGCTTGCCCTCGGCTGACTTGAGATCGACGGCGATGGACTGCTTGTTCCGGTTGGCCGCCAGGAAATAGGTGGAAATATCGTGTTCGGGACCGACGAAGGGCGGCCCCCAGCCGCGAGACTCGTCACCACCGTCCGGATGCTCCACTTTGATCACACGTGCGCCCAGGTCGCCGAGCATCTGCGCGGCGTGCGGGCCCGCCAGGGCCCGGGACAGGTCGAGCACGACGACGTCGCCGAGGGGTCCGAGCAAGATCAACCTCCAGCTTGCGTTCGAGGCGAAAGAACATTCTCTCAGCCTCCCTGCCCCCGTCACCTACCCTGGGGTGCGTGCAATCGCCTGTCCGCCGCATCCGGGCTCTCCCACCGTCGTGCGGCCCCGTGCGGCTGGTCGCCGTCGACGGCCCCGCCGGGTCCGGCAAGACCACGCTGGCCACCAAGCTGGCGGCCGAGCTGGGCTGCCAGGTGATCCACAGCGACGACTTCCCCATCCCCTGGGACGGCGGCCCCGACGCCTGGTTCCACGCCCTCGACGAGCAGGTGCTCCGCCCCCTCCAGCAGGGCAGGCCCGGCGCGTTCCGCCGCTACGACTGGCACCGCGCCGAGTACGCCGAACTGGTCACCGTCCCGCCCGCTCCCGTCCTGATCATCGAGGGCGTCGGCACGGCCCGCAGGTCCATCGCCCACCTGCTGGCCTTCACGATCTGGCTGGAGGCGCCCGAGGAGGAGCGCCTGCGACGGGTGCTCGACCGCGACGGCCCCGAGCTCGAACCCCAGTGGCGGGTCTGGATGGAGGCGGAGAAGGCCTGGTTCGCCGAGGACGGCACCCGCGCCCGCGCCGACGTCCGCGAGCTCGGCTGCTGACACCGCGCGGCTGAAGGCGGGGGCGCCGGGGTCAGCGCAGGTGCGTGGTGTCGTTGAAGGACAGCAGTTCCAGGCGGCCGTCGACGGCGTGCCAGGTGGAGACGGAGGCGTTGCCGATGGGGGCGTACGCGTCGATCGCCGGCAGGTCCGCGTCGGGAGTCTCCGCGATGACGTGCCGGAGGATCAGCACCACCGCGTCGTGCGCGACGATCAGGACGCGGCGGCCGTCCGACTGCCCGCGCAGCGCCTCCAGGAAGGCGCGCAGGCGGCCGGCCACGTCGCCGAACGACTCGCCACCCGGCGGCCGGTAGCCGTACTCGCCCTCGGCCCGCAACCGCGCCAGCTCCTCCGGATGGCGCTGCGCGATCGCCGCCTCGTTGTAGGGGCCGAACGCGCCCCACTCGCGGTCCCTCAGCCGCTCGTCGACCGTCACGGGGAGCGGCTCGATCCCCCACGCGCCGAGGGCGGTCTCCCAGGTGTCGAGCGCGCGCAGGTACGGCGAGCACCACACCAGCTCGGGCGCCTCCTCGGCGGGTAACGTGGCCAGCCGGCGGCCCAGGGCGGCGGCCTGCCGCCTGCCGAGGTCGGTCAGCGTCACCTCGTGGTCGCCGCGCTCGTAGACCAACGGCTCGGTGCCCGCCTGCCGGTAGGCGACGTTCGCCTCGCTCTCACCGTGCCGCACCGCCGTGATCCGCAAAGGGCCCATGGCCCACCATCCTGCCATGGCGGCGTCACGTGGTTGCGGGTCGATCCGGCGGGCCTCCCGAGCAGACGCCTTTACAAAGTAGATCAAGACAGCACCTTGGCGAGGGCCTCGGCGACGTGCGCGGCCGCGGCAGGCTCGGCCATGAGCATCGGCTGGCGCACCCAGACCACCGTCCTGGACGCCTCCTCCGCCGCCGGGCACGGCTCGGCCCTGGCGCCCTCCCCCGTCAGGGCGGCCAGCGTGCCGAGCGGCGGGTACCCGGCGTCGAGCGGGACTCCTTCCGCCTCCATGGCGGCCAGCAGGAACTCCCGGTCCACGGCGGCCTCGACGCGCAGCATGAGCAGGTGCCGCGAGTCGCGGGTGGTGCCGGGCGGGCGTGGCACCACGCTCACCGGCAGCCCCGACAGCTCGCGTTCCACCGCGGCGCAGAAGGCGTTCCTGCGGTCGATCTCGTCGTCGAGCCGGTCCAGCCAGGGCAGCACGAGCGCTGCCTGGAGCTCGGTGAGCCGCAGGTTCCAGCCGACGGACGGGTGGCCGTACCACTCGCCGCCCGGCCTGCGCCCGACGTTGCACACCGACCAGATCTCCGCGTGCGCCGTCTCGTCCCGGCAGACGATCAGGCCGCCCTCCCCCGCCGTCATCGCCTTGCTCGCCTGGAAGCTGAACACCCCCGCGTCGCCCAGGCCGCCCACCGGACGGCCGCGGTAGGCGGCGCCGTGCGCCTGCGCGGCGTCCTCCACCACGAGCAGGCCGTGGCGGGCGGCGAGCGCGGCGAGCGGGTCCATGTCGGCCGGGCTGCCCGCGAGGTGGACGGGCATGACGGCGGCGGTCCTGCCGGTCAGCGCGGCGGAGACCGCCTCCGGCGACAGGTGCAGGTCGGCGGGGTCCACGTCCACGATGACGGGGGTGGCGCCGGTGAGCAGGACGGCGGTGGCGGAGGCGACGAACGTGTAGGCCGGGACGATCACCTCGTCGCCCTCCCCCACGCCCAGCCCGCGCAGCGCCGCGAACAGCCCCAGCGTCGCGTTCCCGACCGCCACCCCGTGCGGGACCCCGGCCCTGCGGGCGAACTCCGCCACCAGCTCCGCGACCACCGCGCCGCCCTGAGTGGCGCCCCACAGCCCGCTCTCCAGCACCTCGGTGACCAGCTTGCGCTGCCTGGGGTCGAGCGGCGGCGGCCAGGACGGCCAGGGGGCGGCGCGGACCGGGGTGCCGCCGTGGAGGGCGAGCGTCACGGAACGGGTCCCTTCAGGATGCGGGCCAGGTTTCCGCCCAGGACGGCGGCGCGCTCCGCTGGGCCGAGCGGGGCGAGCGCGACGCGGCCGAGGCCGGTCCGCAGATCGAGGAAGCAGGCGTCCGAGCCGAACACGACGCGCTCGGCGCCGGCCAGCGCGGCGAGCCGGGCTATCCAGCGGCCCGTCATCTTCGAGCCGCACACCTCCAGGAACACGTTCGGGTGGCCGGCGACCAGGCGGGCGGCGCGGGCGAAGCCGTGCTGCCACAGGCCGGTGTGCCCCATCAGCAGCGGGACGTCCGGGTGGCGGGCGGCGACGGCGGCGAACCGCTCAGGGTCGCTCCACGGCGAGCCGGTCTGCCCGTGGACGAGGACGGGCAGGCCGAGCCGCCAGACGGGCTCGTACAGGGGGTCGTCCAGGGGGCACTGGTGGACGTCCGGGTGCAGCTTGACGCCCCACACGCCGTCCTGGACGAGCGGGGTGCGGTGGTGCGGGTTGTAGACCTGCCAGACGCCGAACCTGCCGGGGAAGCGGCGGGCGACGTCCATGGCCAGCTCGTTGCCCCTGACCGCGTCGGGGCCGACGGCGAGCAGGTGGCTGATGCCCATCGCGGTCACGCCGAGCGCGTCCATGGTGGCCAGCAGCCCTTCCGGGGTGGAGTCCGGGATGAGGAAGTCGGGCCACGGGCCGACGTGGCCGTGCGCGTCGAGGACGGTCACCACAGCCTCCCCAGGGACCCCGAGGCGATCAGGTCGACCTCGTCCGGCGCGAGGTCGAGGTGGTCGAGCAGGAAACGCGGACCGCAGTCGTCCATGACGGGGGCGCCGGTGCCGAACACCAGCCGCCCGGCGCCGAACCGCTCGGCCAGCCACTCGACGCCGCGCTGGGTGTTCACGGTGCCGATCTCCACCCAGACGTCCGGAACTTCCGACAGCAGCTCGGCCAGCTCGCGCAGCCTGCGGTAGCCCGGGTTGAGCAGCAGGACGCGCTGGCCGGGGAGCCGGTCGGCGAGGGCGCGGAGCTGGGCGGGCGAGGTCTCGTCCAGGTCGACGGCGATCGGCAGGCCGAGCTCCGACAGCCAGCGCAGCGCGACGGGGCCGGTCAGGTCGAACCGGTGGCGTTCCGGGCAGAGCCGCACCATGCGCACGCCCCACCCGAGCACCTCGGCCGGCTCCGACGGCTCGGACGTCCCCGGCACTCCCGGCACCACGACGGGCACCGGGACCAGCCGGGGGTCGTCCCGTTCCAGCAGGGCCCGGTTGCCCGCCGCCGGGGCGGAGTGGAGGCTCAGCGTGTGGGTGACGCAGGCCTGGTCGATGCCCAGGCGGGCCATCTCGGGTCGCGGGTCCTCCGGCAGGTCGTCGAACGGCACCGGGCCGACCAGCCGGTGGGCGTCGATGACAAGTTTCGGCACAGGCCGAAATTTATGTCGGCTCGGGGGTTCGGGTCAAGAGCGGCGTGCTCGATTTAGGGCTAGACCGTAACTCTCTCAAGGCCGGTCATCAGTGGCATGATGTCCCGCATGGCGATTAGGGATGGGGCCGCTACCCCCTTCGACGCGTGGAACCTGATCGGCGAGCTGGAGGTGGCGCTGGACGTCGACGTCCTGGTCGGCGC
Organism: Nonomuraea sp. NPDC000554; assembly: GCF_040300065.1. Taxonomy (NCBI): domain Bacteria; kingdom Bacillati; phylum Actinomycetota; class Actinomycetes; order Streptosporangiales; family Streptosporangiaceae; genus Nonomuraea; species Nonomuraea sp. NPDC000554. Next base: position 17,771 of record NZ_JBEPDC010000016.1, read on the forward strand.
CTACCCCGACCGCGACGGCCCGCCCGGCACCCCCGACGCGGTTCTCGGCACGCTGGCGGCGCACCGCATCCGGGCGGGCGCGGTGGCCAGCCTGCGCGCGGCCCTCTTCGACACCCGCTCGGGCAACGACGAGACCCTCGCCCTGGCGTCCGGCGGCGCGTCGCCGTTCGTCCCCGTCGGGGCCGTGGACCTGCGGGACGCCCTCGGGGCGGCGCGCGAGGTCGAGCGGCTCGCGGCGTCGGGCGTCAGAGCGATCAGGCTCTTCCCGGACGAGCAGGGCGTCGAGGCCGGATTCCCCTCGGTCAGGCACGTCGCCCGCCGGGCCGCGCAGCACGGCCTGACGATCCTCACCGGCGGGGACGTCCGCAGGTTCTGGCAGCCGCTCGCCGGGCTGGAGGCCACGGTCGTCTTCCTCGACACGCACTTCTACCACCTGGGCGACTTCCTCGTGGCTGCCGCCGACGAGCCGGGCTTCCACACCTCGACCCGTCTGCTCAACTCCCCCGACGCGCTGGAGACCGCCGCCGCCGAGATCGGCGCGGGCCGCCTGCTCTACGGCTCGCGCGCCCCGCACTGCGAACCGCTCGTCCCCCTGCTGCGGCTCGCCACCAGCGGCCTGAAGGCCGACGAGGTGGCGGCGGTGGCCGGCGGCAACGCCAGGAGGCTCCTGTCATGATCATCGACGTGCACGCCCACTGGGGCCCGTGGTTCTTCACCATGGACGTCGCCGAGGCCAACCTCGCCACCATGGACCGCTACGGCATCGACCGGGCCATCGTCTCGGCCACCGAGGCCGTCATCTACGACGCGGGGGCGGGCAACCGCGCCCTCGCCGAACGGCTCGACGGCCAGGACCGGCTGCTCGGCTACGTCACGGTCAACCCGCGCAGGCTGGACCAGGCCGCCAGGGACCTGGACGAACTGCTCCCCACGGGCCGTTTCGTCGGCGTCAAGATCCACACGGACTACACGGCCTCGCCGGTCACCTCGCCGCAGACGCGCGACGCCCTGGCCCTCGTCGCCTCGAGGGGCCTTCCCGCGCTGGTGCACACCTGGGGGACCTCGGTCCTCGACCTGGCCCGGCTGTGCCTGGACACCCCCGGCCTGAGGGTGATCGCCGGGCACATGGGCGCCGACGGGTTCCGGCACGCGATCGAGGCGGCGAACGCCTGCGACCGCCTCTACCTCGAGCCGTGCTGGTCCCACGCGCCCGCCGGGCGCATCGCCGAGGTGGTGGCGGCCGTGGACGGGCGGCGGCTGCTGTTCGGCACCGACGCCACGCTGATCGACCCGTCGTCGGCCTTCGGCGCGGTCGCGGCGGCGGGGCTCACCGGGGAGGCCGCCGAGCGGGTCGCCTGGCGGAACGCCGCGGAGCTGTTCCAGATCTAGACATTACGGCCCGGTCCGTTATAGCGTGCGGCGAACCTCACCCCGGAGTTGCCGATGATCCCCCGCCGACGTTTCCTCCAGGTGGCGGCCGCCGCCTCTCTCCCCGCCCTCGACGCCCTGCCGGCGCGAGCCGCGACGGGGCCGCGCGAGGGCGACCTCACGGACCTGGGGCCCGCGAGCGTCGCCAGCCCGCTCGGCAACGGCGAGTTCGTCGGCGGCGTCCTGTACGCGGGGTCGCGCGGTCTGTCACCGAACGTCGTCGGCGCGTACGACCTCGCCAAGGACGCGGTCACCGCCCACGTCGACATCCCCACCGGCGTCGGCGTCTGGGCCATGTGCAAGGTCGGCACCGACGTCTACGTGGGCACCCACGCCAGGTCCGACCTGTACAGGCTCGACACCGTCGCGGGCACGGTCACGAAGGTCGCCGAGTACCCCGACCACTACATCTGGACGATGGCCTCCTCCCCCGACGGCAAGGTCTACATGGGGACCTCAGAACCCGGGCGGGTGTGGGAGTACGACCCGGCCACCGGCCAGAGCCGGGACCTGGGCCAGCCCGCGCCCGGCGAGGCGTACGTCCGCAGCATCCAGGCCGACGACAGGTACGTCTACGCGGGCATCGGCTCCCACGCCCACCTCATCGCGATCGACAGGGCCACCGGCGAGAAGCGTGACCTGCTGCCCGCCGAGCTGGCGGACCGCGACTGGGTGTCGAGCATGGCGATGTCCGACACCCATCTCGCCGGAGGCATGAACTCCCTGGCCGAACTGGTCATCCTGGACAAGGCCGACCCGTCGGGCCACCGGGTCGTCAAGGCGAGCGCCCCGGGCGAGAAGTACGTCGTCGCGGTGCTCATCCACGACGGGTACGTCTACTTCGCCGGACGCCCCTCGGGCACCTTCTACCGCTGCGAACTCGCCACCGGGAAGCTCGAGGTGCTCGGCGTCCCGTACTTCGAGGCCGCGACCCACCGCCTGCTGGCGCACGAGGGGCGCGTCTACGGCATCCAGGACAGCGCCGTCTTCGTCTACGACCCGGCGACCGGAGGGCTGGAGTACCGCAATCTCGTCCAGCGCGGGTTCAAGGCCGCGCCGGAGGAACCGATGTCGGTCCACAGCGACGGGCGGCGCGTGTACGTCGGCGGCAAGGGCGGCGCCGACGTACACGACCTGGCCACCGGCAAGGTCACCAGGCTCGGCATCGCGGGCGAGCCGAAGACCCTGCTCACCGTAGGCGACACCACCTACCTCGGCGTCTACACGCAGGCGGCCCTGTACGCGCACCACGCCGGCGACGCCGAGGCGCGGCTGCTCGCCCGCACGGGGAACCAGCAGGACCGCCCCCGCGACCTCGCCTACGACGCCAGGACCGGCCTGGTCGTGATGCCGACCCAGCCGGAACCCGGCCACATGAACGGCGCGCTGTCGCTCTACTCCCCGCGAACCGGAACGTACGCGACCCACCGGCCGGTCGTCGAGCGGCAGACGGTCTACTCGGTGGTGGCCCGGCACGGCACCGCCTACCTCGGCACGCTCATCCAGGAGGGGCTCGGCCTGCCGCCGGTCACCACGACCGCCCGCCTGGCGGCGTTCGACCTGGTCGGCAGGAAGCTGCTCTGGCAGGTCGAGCCCGTCCCCGGCGCGCGCTCGATCACCAGCCTGGCGCTGGGTCCCGACTTCGTGTACGGGATGGCGAGCACAGGTGACGTCTTCGAGTTCGACCCGCGCACCAGGAAGGTCACCAGAACGCTCAAGGTCGGCGCGAAGGGCGGCGACCTGTTCGTGACCGGCCGCGTCGCCTACTGCGGCGACGGCGACCGGGTCTACAAGCTGGACCTCGCCGCCTTCACCGCGAAGACGATCGTCGAGGGCCTGGCGGGGCAGTGGTTCGGCGGCGAGCCGAAGCTCGCGCTGGACCCGTCCGGCAGGGCCCTGTACGGGGTGCGCGGGCGCAACCTGGTGCGCATCGCGATCAGCGGCCACCGCTGAATGCGTCCCCCGCCTCCGGGTACGACAGCCGGTGCACCATAGGCCGGCGCTTCACGTCCTGGAGGACACATGCCTACCGTGGCACTGCTCGGCACGGGGCTGATGGGCGCGCCCATGGCCCGCAACCTGCTCAAGCAGGGCGCGCAGGTCCGGGTCTGGAACCGCACGATCGACAAGGCGCTGCCGCTGGAGGCCGACGGGGCGGTGGTGGCCGGCTCGCCCGCCGAGGCCGTGGCGGGCGCCGACGTGGTCATCACGATGCTGCGCGACGCCGACGCGGTCCACGAGGCGATGACCTCGGCCGCGGCGGGCCTGCGGGAGGGGCAGATCTGGGCGCAGATGAGCACGGCCGGGATCGCCGGGACGAAGCGGCTGGCCCAGCTGGCCGCCGAGCACGGGCTGACCTACGTCGACGCGCCCGTCCAGGGCACCAGGCAGCCCGCCGAGCAGGGCACGCTGATCATCCTGGCGGCCGGCCCGCCCGCCGCCCGCGAGGCGCTCGACCCGCTCTTCTCCGCCCTCGGGCAGCGCACCCTCTGGCTGGACGAGGACGGAGCCGGCGCGGCGGGGACGCGGCTGAAGATGGCGACGGTGAGCTACGGCATCTCGCTGACCGCCGTGGTGGCCGAGTCCCTGGCGCTCGCCAAGGGGCTCGGCCTCGACCCCGACCTGGTCCGCCAGGTCGTCACGGGCGGGCCGATGGACAGCGCCTACTTCCAGCTCAAGGCGCGGGCGATCCTGGAGGGGGACTTCGAGCCGAGCTTCACGGTGCGCAACGCCGAGAAGGACACCCGGCTGATCACGGCGGCGGGCGAGTCGGCCGGGGTCAGGCTCGACGTGGTGGCCGCCGCAGGCGAGCGCCTGCGCCGCGCGGAGGCCCAGGGGCACGGCGACGAGGACATGTCCGCCACCTACTTCGCCAGCTTCGACCTTCGCTAGCGTCGACTGACGCCGCCGCCCTGCCACAGCTCGCGCCGCGCGCCTCCTGACGCCCTGCTACGCCGGTGGGTGCCGGTCGTCGCGCCGCGCGCCTGCCGGCGACCGGTGCCCGCGGTGTTCGACCACTCCCTCCCGCTCGCCGGCGGGCAGGGCGGGGCCGTAGGGGTCGTGCGCGTGCGTCTCCGGGATCCGGCCCTCCGCCGCCGCCAGCCACAGCATCCGCTGGACGTAGCCCTCCATGGGAGCGGTGAACGTGGCCTGGGCGAGCCTGTCGAGGCGGGCGGACGCGTCCTCGAACGCGCGCAGGTCCGCGCCCCGGTAGGCGGTCATGACCGCCGCGGTCGCCTCGACCGTCGCCGCCGCGATGCCCACGAGCGCCGCCTGCGCGCCCCACAGCAGGGAGGGGCCGAACATGCGGTCCTCGCCGGTGATGGCCAGCCTGCCCGCCTCCCTGGTGAGGGCGATCGCCCGCTGGCAGCCCATCGCGTCCGACAGGAGGGCCGTCTTGAGTGCCGCCACGCCGGGGTGGCGGAGGACCTCCCGCATCACGTCCGGCGGGCAGGGGCGCGTGTAGAGGTCGAAGGCGATCATGGGCAGGCGGGCCGCCTGCCACACCTCCTCGTGCACGGCCACCCTGCCGCCGTCCTCGCCGTCACCCGCGGGCGGGAACACCAGCACCCCGTGCGCACCCAGCTCGGCGGCCACCCGCGCCTGCCGCCCGGCCTCGCCCGCGCCGCCGGCGACACCCACGATCACGGGGACGCCGAGAGCCACCGCGCGTTCCACCACCATGGCCCGGGTGCCGGGCGACAGGAAGGGGCCGCGGCCGGTGTGGGCGAGGACGGCCAGGGCGTCGGCGCCGTCGGCGACCAGGCTCGCGAAGTAGCGGGCGACGACGTCCGCGTCCACCTCGCCCGATTCCGTCATGGGGGTGGCCGCGGCGGCGATGAGGGCGCCGCTCAGCCGGTCACGCAGGGTCTGTGCCGAGATGTCCACACGCGGCAGCCTATTTGAGGCCGGTCATCGCGATGCTGTTGACCAGGTAGCGCTGCAACAGGAAGAACACCAGCAGGCACGGGACGACCGAGACCGCCGCCGAGCTCATCAGGACGGCGAGCTGCGTCTCCTCGGTCCGCAGCGTGGTCAGCCCGACCGTCAGGGTGCGGGTCGCGTCGCTCTGCCCGACGACCAGCGGCCACAGGAAGTCGTTCCAGTGCCACAGGAACACGAACACGCCGAGCGTGGCCAGGATGGGCTTGGTCAGCGGCATCACGATCGTCCAGTAGACGCGCAGCTCGGACGCGCCGTCGACCTTCGCCGCGTCGAACAGCTCGTCCGGCAGGCCCAGGATGAACTGCCGCATCAGGAAGACCGCCTGCGAGTTGGCCAGCGTCGGCACGATCAGCCCCCAGAACGTGTCGACCCCGTCGAGGCTGTTGACCAGCACGAACGTCGGGATGAGCGTCGCCTGGAACGGCACCATCATGGTGGCGAGGAACGTCCAGAACATCGCGTCGCGTCCGGGGAAGCGCTTCTTGGCGAAGGCGTAACCGGCCATCGACGAGGTGATCAGGATGATCACCACCGAGACCAGCGCGTACACCAGCGAGTTGATCGTCCACCCCACGAAGCCGGAGGCCGACAGCACCTGGACGAGGTTGTCCAGGGTGAGCGACTCCGGCCACTGGGCCGGCACCGTGGGCTTGCCCGCCGGGGTGAGCGCCACCACCACCATGGCCGCGAAGGGGCTGACCGTGAGCACCGACAGCACGGCGAGCAGCGCCACGAGCGGCCACCGGCGCCACGGCCGGCGAGTGCGCGCCCGAGGGCGGACCGCCGTCGCCGCGGCCGTTCCCGCCCGGACGTTTCCGGCTCGCGTCATGGTCATGTGTTCCCCCGGTCCAGGAAGCGGCGCTGGATCAGCGAGATGACCAGCACGATGGCGAACAGGACCATGCCCCAGGTGGCGGCGTAGCCGAAGTCGAAGGACCTGAAGCCGTTGTGGTAGATGCCGTAGATGAGCAGGTAGGTGCCCCGGGCCGGGCCGCCGCCCGTCATCACGTAGACGGTGTCGAAGGTCTGGAACGCGCTGATCGTCTCGATCACCAGGACGAAGAAGAGCGTCGGCCTGAGCAGCGGCAGCGTGATCCGCCGGAACCGCTGCCAGGCGGACGCGCCGTCGACACGGGCGGCTTCCAGGTACGAGGACGGGATCGACTTCAGCCCGGCCAGCAGGATCAGCATCGAGTAGCCGAACCCCTTCCACACCGACACCACCGCGATGGCGGGCAGCGCCAGCGACGCCTGTTCCAGGAAGGCCACCGGCCCGAGGTCCGCCTTGGCCAGCAGGCCGTTGATCAGGCCGTCGAAGTCGTAGATCCACCGCCAGATGATGCCGGCGAGCACGAAGCTCGTGACGTACGGGAGGAACAGCATGCCCCGGAACAGGCCGCGCAGGAAGACGACCTTGTTGAGCAGCAGCGCCGTCCCGAGCGCGACCAGCACGGTGAGCGGCACGTAGATCGCCACGTAGACGAGCGTGACGCGCAGGCTGATCCAGAAGTTGACGTCGTCCAGCAGTCTGGCGTAGTTGTCCGCGCCGACGAAGTCCCAGTCGCCGCCGATGTTCCAGTTCGTCAGGCTCATGCCCGCCGCGCCGAGCGAGGGGAAGATCCGGAAGACCAGGAACAGGACGAGCACGGGCAGCACGAACAGCAGGCCGGTGACCGGGTCCCGCAAGCGTTGACGCACCAGCGATCCTTTCCTCGCTCAGCCGCCGCTGGACAGCAGGGTGTCGGCCTCCTTGGCCGCCGCGTCGAGCGCCGTCTTCGCGTCCTCCTTGCCGAGCAGGGCGGCCTGGACGTGCGGGCCGATGACGCTCATGATCTGCCGGGCCTTGGGGTGGGCGTCGCCGGGGAAGGCGTACTGGAGGGACTTGGCGAACTCCTTGGCCGCCTCCGACTGGTCGGGGACGGTCACGTCGGTGCGCGCGGGGTAGAAGCCCGACTCCTTCGCCAGCTGCGCGGTGACCTCGGGAGAGGCGAGGAAGGTGGCGACCTTCTTGGCCGCGTCCTTGTTCTCGGCGTGCCTGGCGAGCACGAGTGCGCCCGGGATGCCGAACGCGACCCGCTTCCTGCCTTCCAGCGGCAGGCCGACGCCGACGTTCTCGGCGCCGATCGCGGTGCCGAGCTGGGTGACCTGGAGGGCGGTGGCGGCGTGGTACATCGCGGTCTTGCCGGAGGCGAGCGCGCCGCCCTCGATGTCGTTGCCCTTGCTGGCGACGTTGGCGGGCAGGCCGCCCAGCGCCTTGAGGTCGAGCAGGAACTGCAGGCTCTCGACGCCTTCTGGGCCGTTGAAGGCGACGCTCTTGCCGTCGGGGGCGAAGACGCTGCCGCCGTTGGCCCACAGGATCGGGTAGAAGCTCTGGTTGAGGCTGATCTCGGGATTGCCCGGGTAGTCGAGGACGGCGACCTTCTTGGCGGCCAGCTTGGGCGCCGCCTCCTTCAGCTCGGCCAGGGTCTCGGGCACCTTGGTGACGCCCGCCTCGGCGAACAGCTTCTTGTTGTAGATGGGGGCGGTGATCGTCTGGTAGATCGGGACTCCGTAGACCTTGCCGCCGACGGTCAGCGCGGCCAGCGAGTTCGGCAGGTAGGCGGCCTTGGCCGGGGCGACCACGTCGTCCACCGGCTCGATCGTGCCCTGCTGGGCGTACTGGGGGATCTGGTCGGGGCCGAGGACGACGACGTCGAACCCCTTCTTCGAGACCAGCGCGGTCGTCACCTTCTCCTGACGGCCCTCCCAGGGCTGCTGGTCGATCTTGAGGTCGATCGTGGGATTCTTGGCCTCGAAGTCCTTCTCGACCTTCCCCCAGAACGCCAGGCTCTTCGTCTGGTCCCCGATGACGGGGTACATCCAGAGGGTGACGACGGCCTTGTCCGAGCCGCTGGATCCGCACCCGGCGGCTGCGATGCTCAGGGCGACGGCCACGCCGACTGCCGCGTACTTTCTCATCGGCGGCATCCTTTCGACTAATACCGGTCCTGACCGAAACCTAGTGACAGCTTCTCGCCGGGTCAATCCCCGACTCCGAACCGTGACTACGACAGGTCCCGAAATTTCGTGATCTCTTGGGCTATGTGGGCGACATGGTGGTCCGTGTAGTTCTCGTTCCAGTCGATGACCAGGAGCGCCTCCGTGACCAGGCGTTCCGCCTCCGGGCAGGGGTTGGGACGGTAGCCGTCCAGGGGGTAGCGGGACGTCCCGTAGATGGGGGCGTCCCAGACGGGGGCGCGGTTCAACGGCTCGTTCAGATATCCGGCCCGCGCCGGAATCCCCGACTCGACCAGACGGGCGGCCAGCTCCGGCGCGCCGCCGTCCGGGAGGACGACGGGGAACAGCCACCAGGCGTGCCCCTCCCGGCGGGGCAGGCGCAGGCCCGGGACGCCTTCCAGGGCGTCGAGCAGCCGCTCCGCGGTGCGGCGGCGAGCCGCGACCACGGCGGGCAGCTTGGCCAGCTGCGCCCGCGCGACGGCGCCCTGCAGCTCCGTCATCCGGTAGTTGAGGCCGAAGCTGCCGTGCGAGCGCCCGGCGGCCCGGTCCCACCCCTTGTCGGAGAACAGCCGCATCCTGCGGGCCGCCTCCTCGTCGTCGGTGACCACGATCCCGCCGTCGCCGCAGGTGATGTGCTTCCACTGCTGCAGGCTGAGGCATCCCACGTGCCCGACGGTCCCCGCCGGCCGTCCCGCAGGGGGGAGCTCGGTGAGCCAGGCCTGGGCGCAGTCCTCGATCAGCACCAGGCCGTGGGCGTCGGCCAGGGCGCGCAACTCGTCCACGCGGGCCGGCGCCCCGAACAGGTGGACCGCCATGATGGCCCTGGTACGCGGCCCGATGAGGCCGGCGACGGCGTCCGGGTCGAGATTGCCGTCGGACGGGTCCACGTCGGCGAAGACAGGGACGGCGTTCTGCGCCAAGATGGGGGCCACGGTGCCGAAGTCCGTGATCGGCGTCGTGATGATCTCGTCCCCGGGGTCCGGCGCGGCCGCCACCACCGACAGATGGAGGGCCGCGGTGCCCGAGCTGCAGGCGATCGCGTGACGCAGGCCGTACAGGGCGGCCGTCTCGCGTTCGAGCGCCCGCACCTCCGTCCCCCAGACGGAGTTGAGCATGCCCGAGCGGATCACCCGCTCGGCGGCGGCCACCTCCTCGTCGCCGAGGGTACGGCCGTCGGCTTCCGCCATCAACGGGAACTTCACTGGACACCTCACAGGTTATAATTGCGGTCTTGACCGTAATGAGCGAGAGGGAGGCGCGGTGGGAATCGTCATCGGGGTCGTCGGCCCGCATGACCTGGTCGACGACGTCGCGGCCACGTGCGAGGAGCAGCCGGGCGTCAGCGCGCTCCGCCTCGACTACGACCACGAGTCGCAGGCCCCCGCGATCGTCGACGCGCACGCCTCCGCCGTCGAGGGGTGGCTGTTCACCGGCATCGTGCCGTACATGCTGTCGCGCGACGCCGACGTGCTGTCGCGGCCGGCCGCGTTCGTCGACTACTCGGGCGCGACGCTGCTCAGCGCCCTGGTACGCCTCCAGCACGAGGGCCGCGACGTGACCCGCCTGTCGATCGACACGCTCTCGGCCGCCGACGTGCACGCCACGTTCACCGAGGCCGGGCTGCCGACGGAGGAGCTGCGGACGCTCCCCTACCGCCCGGAGATGACGTCCAAGAAGGCCGTCGCCTTCCACCGGCGCGGCTCGCACGCCGTGATCACCTGCCTGAGCTCGGTGCACGAGGCCCTGCGCGACGAGATGCAGGTGCTGCGGCTCGCCCCGTCGGTCCACTCGATCCGGGTGGCGCTGCGGCAGCTCCTGCTGACGACCGAGGGGCAGGCCCAGGAGGACGCGCAGATCGCGCTCGGCCTGGTCGAGGTGGAGAACGAGGAAGGGCTGCTGCGCGAGGCCACCGCGCTCGGCGGCACGCTGGCGGCCTTCCGCGGCGGCACCCACCTGCTGGTCACCACCCGCGGCCCGCTGCACGACGCCACGGGCGGCTTCACCGGGCTGCCCATGCTGGCGCGGCTGGCGGCGCAGAACCAGGTCGTGCGGGTCGGCTTCGGGCTGGGCCGCAGCGCGGCGGAGGCGGAGAGCCTGGCCCGCCGCGCGCTCGCCCGAGCCCGCCGCATCGGGGACGTCGCCGCGGTGCTGTCGCTCCGGGCCGACACGGACATCGTCCTGGAGTCGGTGACCGCGACGCCCGCGGGCGAGCAGAACCTCGCGGTGATCGCCCGGCGCGTCGGGCTCTCGGTGCTCACGCTGGAGAAGCTCATGGAGGCTCGGGCGGCGGCCGGCGGCGAACCGCTCACGACCCGCGAGATCGCCGACCGCCTGGCGGTCCAGCAGCGCACGGCCCGCCGCATGCTGCACCGCCTGGAGCTGGCCGGTCTCGCCGAGCGCACGGGCAACCTCACCAGCGGCTCCAGCGGCCGGCCGCTGACCCTCTACCGCCTCACCCTCTGACACCCCGCGCCTCCCTCCGGGCGCCGCCCCGCACGAGTCGGGGGCGGGCCCGGAAGCGCCGCGAGGGGTCAGGAGAGCCAACGGTCGAGACCGGCGGTGACGAAGTCGTCGTCGCGGAGCCACGGGTAGGCCGCCCAGACGCGGTCGATCTCGGCGAGCTGCCCCGGCGAGAGGTCCTCGGCGGGGTCCAGGCACCAGCGTCCCGCCAGGAGCCCCTGGCGGCGGAGCACCTCGTGGATGCCGGGGATGCAGCCGTGGAAGGCGTTGGCCGAGTCGAAGATGGCGGCGTTGGCGTCCGTCAGGTGGCCGTCGAGGGTGAGCAGGCGCCTGATCGACGCGTCGTCGCCGCCCGCGCGGGCCAGCTTGGCCTGCTCCAGGAGCTCCACCGCCCGCCCGACCCACACGGCCCACTGCCCGAGCAGCCCGCCGACGAACTCGACCTGGACCTCGCGTCCGTCGACGACGACGCGGTGCGGGGTGATGAGGTCCGCCAGGATGTGGTCGTCGTTGCCGGTGTAGAGGGCGACGTCACCGGCACGTCCCGCGCGGACGACGCCGTGCAGGACGTCGAGGGTCCGGTAGCGGTCGAAGGGGGCGACCTTGATGCCGGCCACCGAGTCGATCGCGGCCAGGCGCGTCCAGAACTCCCGTGACAGCGGCCGGCCGCCGACGGCGGGCTGCAGGTAGAAGCCGATGACCGGCAGCACCTCCCCCACGGCGCGGGCCCGCTCGACGAGCGCGTCCTCGTCCAGCTCGCGGTAGGGGCTGAGCAGCACCATGTGGTAGCCGAGCGACCTGGCCAGCTCGGCCTCGGCCACGGCCTGGCGGGTGGGCCCGGTGGCGCCCGCGACCAGCACCACCTCGCGCTCGTACGCGCCGGCCGTGCGGGCGGCCAGTTCCAGGACGGGCGGCAGGAGGTCCGTGCCGTGGATGGCGAACTGGGTGGTGTGGACGCCCACCGCCAGCCCGCCCGCGCCGGCCTCCAGGTAGTAGCGGGTGAGGGCTCGCTGGCGGCGCTCGTCGAGCTTCCTGTCCTCGGTCAGCGCCAGCGGGTGCGCCGGAATCACCAGCCCGCGCCTGAACAGGTCGCGTACGGACGTGTGCGCCTGCTGAGCCGTGCTGAGCACGTGAGGTCCCCCTTGGTCGGTGGCTGGGAAGTCAGAAACGGCCATCGCGGCGTTCGAACTTGGTGGGCTTGCCGAGCAGCGGCCCGCCGCCGGCGACCCAGCGCGCGGTGTGCTCGATCAGCTCGGCCGGCGTGATCTCGGGGTAGCCGAACAGCCGGTGGCAGAGGCCGGCGTTCGACAGCAGCGCGGTGGGCGCCTCCTCGCCGGTGAACACCGGCTCCTTGCCGAGGGCCGCGCCGAGGTCCTGCGCGGCCTGGCGCACGGAGACCAGCTCGGGGCCGGTGAGGTTGAGGACGTACGGGGGCGTGCCGGCGAGCCGCAGCGACCTGAGGACGACCTCGTTGGCGTACCCCTGCCAGACCACGTTGACCTGGCCCGTGGCAAGGTCGATGGGCTCGCCCGCCAGGACCTTCTGGGCGAGGTCCACGAGCACGCCGTACCGCAGCTCGACCGCGTAGTTGAGGCGGATCAGCGACAGGCGGGCGCCGTACGTCTCGGAGAAGTGCGACAGCACCCGCTCCCTGCCGAGGCAGCTCATCGCGTACTCGCCGACGGGGCCCACGGGCGTGCTCTCGGTGCAGCCGCCGCTGGTGACGGGCACGAGCGGGTAGACGTTGCCGGTCGACAGGGCCGCGATCCGGCTGTCGCGGAAGCGGTCGGCGACCCGTCCGGGCAGGTAGGCGTTGGTGAACCAGGTGGCGTGCTCGCGGCCCTGGGTGCCGAACTTGGCCCCGACCAGGAAGACGACGTTCGGGACGTCGGGAAGGTCGCGGAGCTGCCGCTCGTCGGCCACGTCGGCCGGGATGACGGTGGCGCCGTCCTCCTGGAGCGCCTGGGCCAGGCCGGGCTCGGAGAAGCGGGACACGGCGATGACGCGCCTGTCGCGCCCGGTGGCGTTGAGCGCCAGCCGCACCAGGCTGGGGCCCAGTTTGCCGCCCGCGCCCAGGATCATGATGTCGCCGTCGAGTTCGGCCAGATCGTCGACGAGCCCGGCGCTGGGACGCGCCAGGCGCTCTTCGAGTTCCGCTGTGGTCCGCACGCGGACTCCCTTCCCGTTATTTACGGTCCAGACCGTAACCGGGAGGGAGTTCGGATGTCAACGGGCGGCCTCCCGGGCGGAGACCAGGACGTCCAGGACGGCCCGCGTCTCCTTCCACGGCACCGGGCTCGGCGCGCCGGCCACCATCGCCAGGAACGCCTCGATGGTCCCCTCGTAGCCGAGGCCCTTGACCGGGTCCTCGCCGCTCTCGATCACGATCGACTCGGCGCCGTCGCGCCTGTGCAGGGTGACGGTGTAGGACTCGCCGTCGGAGACGCCGAGGATCTCCACCGTTCCGGTGATGCCGCTCTCCCAGCGCAAAGCCATGACGCCGGTGTCCTCCGAGCGCAGGCCGGTGTAGTGGCGGACGGCTCCGGCGGCGCCCGCCAGCCGCACGTCGGGGCCGAGGAGCGCGACGAGCAGTTCCACGCCGTGGATGCCCATCGTGACCATCGTCCCGCCGCCCTCGTCCGGGGTGTCCTGCCACGGGTTGTAGCCGGTGGCCCAGAGGCCCACGTCGTGCCGGACGGTCGCCCGCACGGCCAGCACCTCGGCGGGCTCGACGGGCTCGACGGCGGCGAACGCGGGGGCGAACCTGAGCACCGAGCTGCTCAGCACCCTGTCGTGGACGTCCAGCCGGTCGAGCGCGTCGAGCTGGGCCCGGGTGGCGGCGGCGGGCTTGTTCACGAAGCACGCCACCCCGGTCTCCAGCACCGCCTCCAGCGCCCGCGGCACCCGCGGGTTGGGCACGGTCAGCACCACCCCGTCGGGGTCGGCGGCCAGGAGCTCGTCCAGGCTGCCCTTCACCGTGGCGGCAGGCTGCTCCTCGGTGAAGCGCCGCAACCGCTCCGGGTCGGGCTCCCACACGACCAGCTCGGCGTGCCGGGCGAGGGTTCTGGCGTCGGTGAAAGGATGGCTGGTCGCGAGACCGGCGAGGGCGATACGCACGCGATTGCTCCATTCCGTAGGGAAATGGAGACCATTCTCGGCGAAAGCCGGCCCTCCTTACAGCTCGTCGACCTCCGCGTGGGTCCTGCCGCCGGAGAGCCGGGAGTAGCCGGGGCCGCGGTCGAAGAACCGGCCGGTGGTGGTGCGCAGGCGGGCCCGGAGTTCGGCGGTGCCCGCCTCGTCGATGCGGTCGCCGTCGAGGACCACGCCGTAGTCGCCCAGCGCGCCCGCGATGGAGACCTTGCCGTCGCGGACGTCCGCCGCCACCGCGCGCGGGTCGCGGTCGTAGGGGGAGCCCCAGCCGCCGCCTCCCGTGGTGCGGATGCGGATGAGCTCTCCCGCCTGGACCGGGTGGTCGTCCACCAGGCCGTCCATCTCCTTGCCCGCGATCTCCACCCGGAACGGGCGGCCCGCCAGGCCGCCGTTCACGCCCCAGCACGACAGGATGGAACGGTCGGCGATGGACATGTAGGACGCGTCGCGCAGCATCCTGATGTGCTTGTCGTAGCCGAGCCCGCCCCTGAACATGCCGGGGCCGCCCGAGTCGCAGGCCAGGGCCAGGCGCTCGACCCGGAACGGCCAGCGAGCCTCGGCGAACTCCACCGGGATGTTGCGCGAGTCGGGCACCACGTGGATGGTGTCCTCGCCGTCGGCGTACCACCTGCCGCCCGAGCCGCCGCCCAGCACCTCGCGCATGAGATACGGCAGACCGTCGCCGCCGTCGCCGTAGACGCCGGTGTAGCGGATCGTCTCCTGGTCGGCGGGCATGCGGCCGCCCGTCGCCTTGGACAGGACGCCCGCCAGCACGCCGAGCAGGCGCAGGATGACGAACGTGCGGGCGTTCGTGGGCGCTGGGAAGACCGGGGTGAGCAGGGTGCCCTTCTCCGGGAAGATCATCTTGATGAGGGGGACGACGCCCTCGTTGACGTCCAGCTCGGCCATCCGCTCGGGCGTGTCGGCGAGGTTGCGCAGGACGGGCGCCAGCCACTTCTTCAGGAAGACGCCGTCGGCGTAGTCGCCCGCGTGGTTGATCGGCCCCTTGGCCTGCGGCGACGTGCCGGTGAAGTCGATCGTCAGCGGCGAGTCCGCGGCGTGGTCCACGGTGAGCGTGATGCGCTGGGTGTGCAGGCGCGGCGCGTCGACGCCGTCGTGCTCGGCGTAGTCCTCCCAGACGTACGTGCCCTCGGGGATCTTGGAGAGCAGCTCCCTGCGGAACGTCTCCGTGGTCTTGTCGATGATCGCGTCGAAGCACTCCTGGACGGCCTGCCTGCCGTACCGGTCGAACAGCTCGGACAGGCGGCGGGCGCCCATGAGGCAGGCGGAGCACTCGGCGTCCAGGTCGCCGGCCAGCGAGTCGGGCATGCGCGAGTTGCGGGTCATGATGCGCAGCGCGGCCTCGTTGGGCACGCCCTCCTCCCACAGCCTGATCGGCGGGACCATCAGCCCCTCCTCGAAGACCGACCTGGCGTGCGACGGCATCGACCCGGGGACGGAGCCGCCGATGTCGTCGTGGTGGCCGAACGCCTGGACGAACGCCACCACCTCGCCCTCGTGGAAGACCGGGACCGTGACGCACAGGTCGGGCAGGTGGCCGATGCCGCCCTCCGACAGGTAGACGTCGTTGTGGAAGTAGACGTCGCCGGGCTTCATGGTGTCGATCGGGAAGTCGCGGACCACCGGCTGGACGAGCGCGCTGTAGGAGCGTCCGGTGAGCTTGCGCAGGCCCGCGTCGTGGATCCCGGCCCGGAAGTCGTGCGCGTCACGGATCATCGGGGACCGGGCCGTGCGCGCGATCGCGGTCTCGACCTCCCTCTCGACGGAGGCGAGCGTGCCTTCGACGATCTCGACGAGGATCGGGTCAGCCATGTCGCACCTCCACGTTGCCGTACTCGTCCACCTTCGCGGTGAAACCTGGGTGGATGGGGATCGTCGAGCCGTACTCCTCGATCACCGCGGGGCCCTCGACGACCGCGCCGGGGCCGAGCGACACCCGCTGGACGACCGTGGTGTCGTGCGGCTCGTCGAAGTGCACCGTCCTGGACGTCGTGACCGGCTCGCCCTCCCGGGGGGCCGGCCGCCTGATCGCCGGGCGGCTGATCGGCCCGATGCCCGAGACGCGCAGGTTGACCCACTCGACGGCATGCCGCGGGTCGTCACGGTAGGCGTAGCCGTACAGCTTCTCGTGCGCGTCGTGGAAGCGGGAGACCACCTCCTCCCGCCAGGCCTCGTCCACGGCTCCGGCGGGCGCGGGAACGCGCACCTCGTACGCCTGGCCGTAGTACCGCAGGTCGGCGCTGCGCGCGTAGACCGGGTCGGCGAAGCCCTCGCGGTCGAGCGCCTCCGCCGCCTCGCCCTCCAGCTCGCCGAGGATCTCGGCGGCGGTGTCGGGCCGCAGGTCGCGGGTGACGTGGGTGCGCACGTAGTCGTTCTTGACGTCCACGGTGAGCAGGCCGAAGGCCGACACGTTGCCCGGGTCGGGCGGGATGACGACGGCGGGCAGGCCGAGGATGTCGATCAGCCGGCAGGCCAGCAGCGGACCCGAGCCGCCGAAGGTGACCAGCGGGAAGTCCCGAACGTCCAGGCCACGCTTGACGGTGAGCTGGCGGATCGCGTTGCTCTGGTTGAACGCGCTGATCTCCAGGATGCCCGTCGCGGTGCGTTCGGGGGTGAGGCCGAGCTTGCCGGCCAGGGCCTGGATGCCGGCGCGGGCGGCGTCGGCGTCGAGCGGGATCTCGCCGCCCAGCAGGTGCGGCGGGATGCGGCCGAGGAAGACGTGCGCGTCGGTGACCGTCACCTCGGTGCCGCCCCGGCCGTAGCAGAGCGGGCCCGGGTCGGCGCCCGCCGACCTGGGGCCGACCTTGAGCGTGCCCTCGGGCGAGATCCAGGCGATCGAGCCGCCGCCCGCGCCCACCGTGACGATGTCGATCATCGGGATCTTGCACGGGTAGCGGCCGACGGACCCCTCGGTGGTGACGGACGGCTCCCCGTCGATCACCACGGCCACGTCGGTGGAGGTGCCCCCGCCGTCCAGGGTGATCACGGACGGGTGCCCGGCCGTGGAGGCGATCAGCGCGGCCCCCAGCGCGCCCGCGGCGGGACCCGACAGCACGGTGGTGATCGGCTGGTTCACCACCTCGGGGGCCGACAGCACGCCGCCGTTGGACTTCATCACCGAGAACGGCATGCCCAGTCGGCTCGACAGGTTCGCGATGTAGCCGCGCATGGCGGGCTTGACCGCCGCGTCGACCAGCGTGGTGACCGACCGCTCGTACTCGCGGTACTCGCGCAGCACGTCGCTGGAGAGCGAGACGACCGCCTCCGGGTGCTCGCGCGCCAGCACGTCGCGCATCCGCCGCTCGTGCTCCGGGTTGGCGTACGCGTGCAGGAAGCAGACGCCGATCGCGGTGATCCCCTTGGCCCGGAACCAGCGGGCCGTCTCCACGGCCTGCTCCTCGGAGAACGGGCGCACCTCCGCGCCCAGGTGGTCGAGCCGCCCTCCGACGGTCCGGACCAGGTGGACCGGCACGATCCTGGGCGGTTTCACCCAGAAGTAGGAGTTGCCGTAGCCGTCAGGGACGCTCTGCCTGGCGATCTCCAGGATGAACTCGAACCCCTCGGTGGTGATGAAGCCGAGGTTCGCGATGCGGTCTTCGAGGAGCTGGTTGGTGGCCACGGTGGTGCCGTGCACGACGGAGCCGACGTCGAGCGGGCCCAGCCTGCCGATGCCCGTCAGGAATCCGTCGGCCGGGTTCGCGGGCGTCGAGGGTGTCTTGGTGGTGACGATCTCACCGGTCTCCTCGTTCACGGCCACCACGTCGGTGAACGTGCCCCCGGTGTCGACTCCGATACGGACGCTGCTCATGGCTCCTCAGCTCCTGCGAC
This sequence comes from Nonomuraea sp. NPDC000554, assembly GCF_040300065.1. NCBI lineage: Bacteria > Bacillati > Actinomycetota > Actinomycetes > Streptosporangiales > Streptosporangiaceae > Nonomuraea > Nonomuraea sp. NPDC000554. The sequence goes on from NZ_JBEPDC010000016.1 coordinate 35,600, forward strand.
GGCCGAGGACTTCGTCGATGACGCGGGGCGCGTTCTCAGTACCGACATACGCCGCGAGCCGGACCACCAGTTCCTGGGCCTTCGACAGCTCGGCCTCAACTCTGGCCTTACCCGACTGGCCCGCCTGCACGCCGAAGTAGGCACCGATGATGGTGCCGACCACTCCGGCGACGCCCGCGAACATCGGCGCGAACTCCCTGGTGGCGAAGACGGCGGCGGCGAACGCGACGAGAATCGCGACGATCCCGGTCACGACGACGAAGAAGCCGTACCGCCATCTCGCGGCGTCGGCCTGGGCCGCCGTGAGATCGTCGGGCTTCATCAGGACGTCGAGCGCGGGGGGCTTCTCTGTGACCACCGTTCCTCCTGAGACTCAAGGAGAGAAATCTCCCACGAGGTCATGGAACAAGCCAAACCGCTAAGGTGGCACCCCGTGACCGAACTGTCTGCCCTCTCTACCGCGCCTTCCGGCGCCCGCGACGCCGTGCTGAAGTTCTACTTCGGCCCCATGGACTGCGGAAAGTCCACGCTCGCGTTGCAGATGAACTACAACCACGGCCGCCAGGGCAGGCGCGGGCTGGTGCTCACCAAGCACGACCGGTCGGGCGAGCCGAGGCTCACCAGCAGGATAGGGCTCGGGCTGGAGGCCATCGAGGTCCACGACACGCTCGACCTCGTGGAACTCGTCACCACGCGGCACCGGATCGACTACCTGATCTGCGACGAGGCGTGCTTCTACACGGTGCGGCAGATCGAGCAGCTCGCCGACCTGGTCGACGAGCACGGGATCGACGTCTACGCGTTCGGGCTGGCCTCGGACTTCAGGTCGGTGATGTTCCCGGCGGCGCAGCGGCTGTTCGAACTGGCGGACGAGGTGTGCCGGCTGCAGGTCGAGGTGCTGTGCTGGTGCGGGCGTCCGGGCCTGCTCAACGCCAGGATCGTCGGCGGCGAGCTGGTCCGCACCGGCGAGCAGGTGATGATCGGCGACACCGACGCCTCTCCCGTCCGCTACCAGGTGCTCTGCCGCCGCCACCACCGCGCGGGCCTGCTCGGCGAGGGCACCTAGACGAGCCTGCTCAGGACATCTCTGAGCAGGGACGCGTCGTCGTCCGTCAGACCGGACAGGAACGCGCGTTCTGCGCCGTCGACAGCCACGCCGCCGTCACGCAGCGTGTCGCGCCCGCGCGGGGTCAGCTCGACGGCGTTCTTGCGCCGGTCGCCGGGGTGCGGCCTGCGTGCCACCAGCCCCTTGGCCTCGAGCGCGTCGATCATGGCGACCATGGTGGTCCTGTCGATGCGCAGCCGCTGGGCGGCCTCCTGCTGCGACAGCGGCTCGCCGGTGCCGGGCCCGGTTCGGGGCCCGGTTTCAGGCTCGGTTCGGGGCCCGGTTTCGGGCTCGGTTTCGAGGACGCTGAGCACGGCCAGCTCGCGGCCGTCGATGCCGTACGGCGCCAGCGCGGGACCGGTCAGCTCGGCCAGGCGCAGCTGGGCGTGCTTCAGCAGGTAACCAAGACGACGTCTCGACACAGGACGATTCTCGCACTACGGCAATCGTCAGCCTTACTGACAATCAGTGAGCTGCTCCATGATCGAGACCGCCCCCGTCGGGGTCACGTACGGGGCGGCCAAGGCCGGCATGACGCAGTCGGCAATGGCATGGGCGGAACCATCCCCACCTTGCCCGTTCTGGAGCGTCTGGCTCGCGCCCTGGACGCGGATTTCGAGGTCCGCCTCACGCCCCGGGCTCCCGCCGCCTGAGCTGTGATGTCGGCCCGCTCGAAACGGACGGGCCGTCGAACGGGCGGCGGAGCCAAGTGCTGCCACCGATTCCGTACCACGACCACCCCGGGGCCACCCGCGACCTCACCGCGGCCGGGCTGACGCACTTCGCGCTCAGCCTGCCGCGCCCGTGACCGCCAGGCGCGGCCGCCTGGGTGGCCGAGGAAATCATCGCTCAGACCGCACAGTAGCCGTCGTCGCAGCCATCCCCCTGATCGGCGAGCTGGACAATCGGCGTCTGCCCCGTGCGCGCGGCCACCTCATCGATGGCGGCGGCGAACGTTTCCTCCGGCTGCGCCCCCGAGACCGCGAACTGCTCCTCGAACAGGAACAACGGCACCCCTGATATGCCGAGCCGCCTGGCACGTCCGAGCTGCTCGCGGACCTCGGCCGCGCCCTCACCCGTGTCGTCCACGCCCGCCTCGGCGGCCAGTCCGGCCAGCGCGGCCGGGTCGGCGACGTTCACCCCCTCGGCGAAGTACGCGCGGAACAACCGATCGGCCATCTCCTCACCGAGGCCCTGACGGCCGGCGACCTCGATCAACCGGTGCGCCTCGAACGTCGGGGCGCTGATGGCGCGGTCGAAGCGGACGTCCAGCCCTTCCGCCGAGGCCGCCGCGGTGACCCGGACGCTCATCTGCTCGACGTTCGCGCCGAACTTGCGCTCCAGGGCGGAGACAAGCGGCTCCCCCTCGGGAGAGGCGTCCGGGTTGAGCTGGAACGGACGCATGGTCACGTCGAGCGTGCCTCCCTTGGCGCGGAACCGCTCAGCCGCGCGGCCGAAGCGGACGTGGCCGATGTAGCACCAGGGGCAGGCGACGTCGGAAAATATTTCGACTTTCACGATCGATGGCAACCATCGGGCCTTCACTCCCATTCCGGACGACCGCGTCCCCGTTCGACAGCCGACCGACCGGCCCGAGGCCACGGAGCGGTGCCGGGTGCGCGAGCTGGTCGGCGCTGGCGGCCGTCCGCGCCCTTGTCGCTACCCGGCGGCCAGTTCCTCCAGCCGGTACGGGAGGTACGCGGAGTCGTCCACGAGTGCCGAGGCGCCGCGCCACCAGCCGAACCACTCGCCGCTGCGCCACATCCAGTCGACCCGCTCGATCGCGGCCACCACGTCACCGGCCGTCTGCCACCGCTCGCCGAGCTGCTCGTGGGTGGCGCCGTGCCGGATCGCCCAGGCGCGCAGGACGCCGACCGCCGCCGAGGCGACCTCGCGGGCGTACGGGTCGGGGTCCTCGCCCGGCAGCCGGTGCGGGCCGAGCCCCGCGGCGACGCCCCAGCTCCACTGGGCCTCGGCCGGACGGGAGTAACGCAACGAGTGGAAGTCCAGGTTGGAGCCGAGCTCGTCGTCCTGGCGGCGGGTCACCACCGCGTCGAGCCGTCCGCCCGCGTCGAAGTGGACGACCAGCCGCTGCCCCGGCTTCACCCCAGTCGGCAGGACGAAGCGGTCCTCGGCCTGCCACGAGTTCAGGTCCACCTCGGCCACCGGCCGGCCCCAGAGCTCGTCGGCGGCGTCGTCGGCGATCCAGGCGGCCAGCATCTCCAGCGCGGTCAGGTCGGTCCACGGCTCGATCGCGACGGCCGAGCCCAGCGCCTCGTCGGGCGCGGGCAGCTTGCCGCCCCTTGGACGTCCCCACCAGGACGCGCCCAGCTCCCGCGTGCCGACCAGCAGCGCGGCGACCGCGGCCAGTTCGCTGGAACGCCTGGTGAGCGAGGCGCCGAGGGCCAGGCCGAGACAGCGCTCCGTCCGGTCGTCACCCAGGACGGGACGCGTCGCGGCGATCAAGGTGTCGGCGGTGGGGCGCTCCTCCCCCAGCAGGTTACGGACGATTCGCCTGGCCTCGGTCCGCGCGTCTTCAGCATGTGCCTGCCGCATATGTGCCACGCTACGCCGGGAGATCCTTTTCCGCGAGAGTCGCGAAATCGTCTCATTAGGGACGCGGCCTTCACGGGCGGCCAACCCCCGCCCGCCCTGCCGAGCGCTCACGACCGCCAAGCATGCGGGGAGGAGAGCAGCGAGCCCACGGGACGGCGGTTCAGCCGGGCGGGTGAGCCCACGGGACGGCCCCACACCGCCTCGGCTCTCGCCGCCGGAGACCCTACGGCAGCAAGGCCCGCCGCAGGCACTTCAGCGGCGTTCCGGCTCGGGGCCTCTGGCGGCCGAGCCTGCGGCGACCGGGCCCGCGGCGACCGAGCCTGCGGTGGCCGGGCCTGCGGCGACCGAGCCTGCGGTGGCCGGGCCTGCGGTGGCGGGGTCAGCGGGTTCGGGGGCGGTTGGCGCGTCCGAGCAGCCAGCCCACTGCAACGCCGGTGAGCGCGACGCCCGCGCCCATGCCGAACGAGGCGAACATCACCCAGGGCCGTGTCTCGGTGTGACGCTTGGCGTGACGCTCGTACACGGGCCCCAGCGGCGCGGAGAGCCGGCCACCGGCTCCTGGCGCCACCGCACCCACCGTCTCGGGCACCGCTTCCCCGGACGGGAGGACGCCGTTGGCGGAGCCGGCATGCTCCAGGGCTCCGACGATGGACGGGGCCTGGAGGTGGTGTTCCACGGCGGCGAAGAACTCGCCCGCCGTCCTGCGGGCGACGGAGCCGAGCATGCGCTGGCCCACTCCGCCGATCATGCCGCCGACCACCGCGTCCGCGTCGTAGTCGACGCGCGTCCCGCCCTCGACCTCACTCAGCCGCACCTGCACGGTGGCGTCCACCGTGCCGGGGGCGCCCTGCCCGCGCGCCCGCAGCACGAAGCTCTCCGGCGCGAGCGGATCGGCCAGCACGACCTCCCCCTGGTAGACGCCCTTGAGCGAGGCCACCCCGGCGTTGACCGTCATCCGGTACGTGTCCGGCCCCGTCTCCTCCAGGCGCTCGCACCCCGGGATGGTGTGCACCAGCACCCCTGGATCCTGGAGCGCCGCCCACACGCGATCTCTCTCGACGCCGATCACGGCACTGCCTGCAACCTTCACACCGCCACTCTAAGCAGCGCCACCGCCGTCACTAAGGGCAACACCTGCCAGAGGGGCGATCAATCATCAGGCAGCCGCCGCGGTGATCGAAGCTGGCAAAATGTGGCAGATGTTCAGGGGGCGAACGAGAGACCACGGTGCGACGGAAGCGACACACGAGGCCGCACACGCGTCCAGCGGGACGTGCAACGCCGCCTTAACCGACAGGTCCGGGACGTGCGACGAAGCCATGCCCGGACCACCCAGGGCGTCCGGAAGCGCCCCACCGGGAGCTCCCGGTACGTCCGCCACGGCGGACGGAAGCGGCCCCGGCGCGGCGAACGCGGCCGGTGTGGTGCGGGCGGCCGCCGGAGTTGCGGTTGTGGCGATGGCCGCGGGGCTGGTGGCGGGGTGTGCGAGCGAACCGCCGAAGGGAGAGACCGGCCGGGACGCGGCCGCGTCCCCCAGCGCGACGGCCCCCGCACGCAGGCCGAAGGGACCGCCGGGCACGCTGCCGCGCGAGGGAGAGGTGGGCCGGATCGCGCAGCCCGGTCCACTGCCCCCGGTGATCAGCTCGATACCGACCAAGCGCAAGGTCGTCTTCCTGACCATCGACGACGGCTGGGAGCAGGACCCGGGGTTCGTCAAGCAGGTGCGCGACGGACGGATCCCGATCACGGCGTTCGCGATGCGCGACGCGGTCGAGGCGAAGGGGACGCCCGACCCGGCAGGCGGGCCCGGTCGGTACGTCGGAGCCGGGAAGTGGGGATATTTCCGGTCGCTCAAGGACGCCGGGGTTCCCGTCGAGAACCACACGCTCACCCACCCGAACCTGCGCCTCCTCGGCTACGACGCGCAGCGGCGGGAGATCTGCGGATCCTCACAGGTGATCAAGAAGGAGCTGGGCGTCAGGCCGACCCTGTTCAGGCCGCCGTTCGGCAACTACAACACCGACACGCTGAGGGCGGCGAAGAGCTGCGGGCTGACGTCCGTCCTGCTCTGGACGGCCACGGTGCAGCCCGGCGGCAAGATCGCCTACCAGGTGCCCGACAAGAAGCTGCGCCCAGGAGACATCCTGCTGCTCCACTTCCGGCCCAACCTGTCGAGGGACTTCCGCATCCTGGTCAACAAGATCAAGCGGCGGGGCTTCGAGCTGGGCAACCTCCAGGCGTACCTGGACGCCGCCACCGCACGCTGACACCGGCCCCACACGACACCGGGCGCCCAAGACAGGGCGCGCCGGCGCACCCCGGGTTCTCCCAGCAAGCGGCCCGGATCCGAGCGAAGACGCGGCCAACCGGCGGCAGACGGATCCGGGCGGGCGCGGCCGATCGGTGGTAGGCGGGGTTGGGGTGAGTCCGCCGCGGGAGGTACGGGGGAATCAACCCGCGGGCTGACGCAGCAGCCCGTTCACCTGGGCCATCGTGGGACCACCGAAATCAGGCGCACGCGGGTGTGACAAAGATCGCATCGCGTTGCTCTACGAGCTGTAGTACTACTTCTAGTAGATGAACTACAGCCTGTAGAGCTAACAACCGGGGTTGGGGATATGGACGCACTTGATCTTGCGCGGTGGCAGTTCGGGGTGACCACCGTCTACCACTTCCTGTTCGTGCCACTGACGATCGGCCTGGGCATCTTCGTGGCAGGGCTGCAGACCGCGTGGCACCGGACCGGCAAGGAGCACTACCTCCGCCTGACGAAGTTCTTCGGCAAGCTGTTCCTGATCAACTTCGGCATGGGCGTGGTCACGGGCATCGTCCAGGAGTTCCAGTTCGGGATGAACTGGAGCGAGTACTCCACCTTCGTCGGCGACGTGTTCGGCGCGCCGCTGGCCCTGGAGGCGCTGCTCGCCTTCTTCATGGAGTCCACGTTCCTCGGCCTGTGGATCTTCGGCTGGGACCGGTTGCCGAAGAAGGTGCACCTCGCCTGCATCTGGGCCGCCGCGATCGGGTCCAACCTGTCGGCGTACTTCATCCTGGCCGCGAACGCCTGGATGAAGCACCCGGTCGGCTACGAGGTCGTCGACGGCAAGGCCAGGATGACCGACCTGTGGGCGGTGCTGACCAACTCGACGGCGCTCGCCCAGGTGCCGCACGTGATCGCCTCGGCCTTCATCGTGGCGGGCGGGTTCGTGCTGGCGGTGAGCGGCTACTGGCTGCTGAAGACCAGGCAGGACATGTGGCGCGGCGCCGCCAAGGCGGCGCTGGTCATGACGGCGATCGCGGGGGCCGTCGTGGCGGTCAGCGGCGACACCTCGGCCAAGCTCACCTACGAGCAGCAGCCGATGAAGCTCGCCGCCGCCGAGGGCCTGAAGCACGACACCGCGGGCGCGCCGTTCTCGATCGTCCCCGGCATCGAGATCCCGAACGTGCTGAGCTTCCTGTCGACCAACGACTTCAACGCCACCGTCCCGGGCATGGAAGACCTGCAGCGCACGTTCGAGCGGCAGTTCGGCCCCGGCGACTACCGTCCCGACCAGACCGTGGTGTTCTGGTCCTTCCGCCTGATGATCGTCTTCGGGATGGCCACCGTCGCGCTGTCGGTGCTCGGGCTCTGGCTGACCCGGCGCAGGCGGGCGGTTCCTGACTGGTTCGCCAGGATCCTCCTGCTGGCCCTGCCCCTGCCGCTGCTCGCCGTGACCGCGGGCTGGCTGCTGAGCGAGGTGGGCCGCCAGCCGTGGACCGTCGCGGGCGAGCTGCTCACCGCCGCCAGCGTGTCGCCCGGCGTGAGCCTGGCCGAGGTCGCCATCTCGCTGACTGTCTTCACGTTGCTGTACGGCGGCCTCGCGGTGGCCGAGGGCGTGCTGCTGACCAAGCACGTCCGCAAGGGCCCCGAGGAAGTCGAGCCCGTCCCCGCGGCCGAGAAGCTCGAGCCGTCCCTGATGTACTGAGGTGCAGACCATGATCAACCTGTGGTTCGTCATCATCGCCTTCCTCTGGACCGGCTACTTCGTGCTGGAAGGCTTCGACTTCGGCGTCGGCCTGCTCGCCCCGTTCGTGGGCAGGAACGGCGCGGAGCACCGCCAGAGCCTGCAGACCATCGGCCCCGTCTGGGACGGCAACGAGGTGTGGCTCATCACCGCGGTGGGCGCCATGTTCGCCGCCTTCCCGGTCTGGTACTCCGGCCTGTTCAGCGCGTTCTACCTGCCGATCGTGCTCATCCTGGTGGGCCTGATCGTCCGCGGCGTCGGCCTGGAGTGGCGCGGCAAGGTCGACAACCCGTTCTGGTGCGACCTGGGCATCGTGATCGGCAGCGCGCTCCCGGCGTTCCTCTGGGGCGCGGTCTTCGCCGACCTGCTGTACGACGGCGTCCTCGCATCCCTGGTGGGCGGCGCGTTCTCGCTGGCGGTGTGCCTGCTGCACGGCGCCGTCTTCCTGGCGCTGCGCACCGACGGCCCGGTACGCCGGCGCGCCCGCACGGCGGCCCTGGCCACGACCGTCGCCGTGGTCCCGCTGGCCGTGGTGGCGCTCTCCCGGCTCGGCTCCGTCCCGGCGCTGGCCGCGGTGGCCGCCCTGGCCGCCGGAGCGGCGCTCATCTGGCGCCGTCGCGAGGGCTGGGCGTTCACCGCCACGGCGGCGGCCATCGTCCTGACCTCGGTCGCCGTCTTCGCCGAGCTGCGCGGGGCGCCCCTGCCCGGCCTGACCCTCGCCGAGGCCGCCTCGGGCCCGTACACGCTGACGATGCTGAGCTGGATCGGCCTGATCGCCCTTCCCTTCGTCCTGGTGTACCAGGGCTGGACGTACTGGGTGTTCCGCAAGCGCGTGGCACTGGCCCGCGCCTAGATGTACACCCAGACCGCCCGACACGACCAGCAAAAAGGGTCTTTATAGCCACTTGGTTGCCCACGCGTCGCGGCCGGGGAGAGCCTGACAGAGAGACCGCCTCGCCCTCCTCATCCCGGAAACCCGTTCCACCAGGAGATAGCGATGTCGATGAGCCACCACAGGCACGCGAACGGAAGGCACCGCGGATACGCGGAGGACCAGGGGGGTTACGTCACCTCCGAAGGCGGCCTGGCCGTCCTGGACAATCCGCTGCTGAACAAGGACACCGCGTTCAGCCACGAGGAGCGGGAGAACCTGGGGCTGAACGGGCTGATCCCGCCGGTGATCGAGACGCTCGACGAGCAGGCGGGCCGCGCGTACGTCCAGTACCTGGCGCAACCGACCGACCTGCAGAAGAACGTCTTCCTGACGGCGCTCCAGGACCGCAACGAGGTGCTGTTCTACCGGCTGCTGGCCGATCACCTGCGGGAGATGCTCCCCATCGTGTACGACCCCACGGTCGCCCAGGCGATCAAGAGCTACAGCCACGAGTACCGCCGGCCCCGGGGCGTCTACCTGTCCATCGACCACGTCGACGGCATCGAGCAGGACCTGCGCAACTACGGCCTCGACTCCGACGAGGTGGACCTCATCGTCGCCTCCGACGCCGAGGAGATCCTGGGCATCGGCGACTGGGGGGTGGGCGGCGGCGCCGGCATCGCCACCGGGAAGCTGGTCGTCTACACCGCCGCCGCCGGCATCGACCCGGCCCGGGTCATCCCCGTCGCGCTGGACGTCGGCACCGACAACGAGGCGCTGCTCAACGACCCCCTGTACGTCGGCGAGCGGCACGCGCGGGTGCGGGGGAAGCGCTACGACGACTTCATCGACGCCTACGTCTCGGTGTCCACCCGCCTGTTCCCGCAGGCGATGCTGCACTGGGAGGACTTCGGCCCGTCCAACGGACGGCGCATCCTGGAGCGGTACACCGGCCGGATCCCCACCTTCAACGACGACATGCAGGGCACCGGCGCCATCGTGCTGGCGGCGATGCTGGGCGCCACCCGCGCCTGCGCGACCCCCATGCGCGAGCAGCGCATCGTCGTCTTCGGCGCGGGCACGGCCGGCATCGGCATCGCCGACCAGCTGCGCGACGCGATGACGCGCGACGGCCTCGACCGCGAGGCGGCCACCCGCCGGATCTGGGCGGTCGACAAGCAGGGCCTGCTCACCGATGACCTGTCCGACCTGCGCGACTTCCAGGTTCCGTACGCCCGCCCGGCCTCCGAGGTGGCCGGCTGGAGCAGGGACGGCGGCGGCATCCGCCTCGCCGAGGTCGTCGACCGCGTCAAGCCGACCATGCTGCTCGGCACCTCCACGGCGCACGGCGCGTTCACCGAGCAGATCGTCCGGGCCATGGCGGCGGGCGTCGACAGGCCGATCATCTTCCCGATCTCCAACCCGACCGACCGGATCGAGGCCATGCCCGACGACCTCATCCACTGGACCGACGGACGGGCCCTGATCGCCACCGGCATCCCGATCAACCCGATCACCTACCACGGCGTCACCCACGCCATCGCCCAGGCCAACAACGCCCTGCTGTACCCGGGGCTGGGGCTGGGCACGATCGTGTCGCGAGCGCGCAGGGTCAGCGACGGCATGCTGCGGGCCGCCGCCGAGGCGGTCAGCGGGCTGGTGGACGTCTCGTCTCCCGGCGCGTCGCTGCTCCCGCAGGTGGAGAACCTCAGGGAGGTCTCGGCCACGGTCGCCGTCGCGGTCGCGAAGCAGGCGGCGAAGGAGAACCTGGCCCGCGTCGACCTGCACGACCCCGTCCAGCAGGTCCAGGACGCGATGTGGCAGCCGGAGTACCGGCCGGTCCGGGGGGAGTGACGATGACCACCCGGCACCGGGCGGCGCCCCGGATCCACGACGTCCCCATCGGCCTGGACGCCACCGGCACCCGTACCGAGAGCGACTCCATCGGCGAGATCCAGGTGCCCGCCGACCACTACTGGGGCGCGCAGACCCAGCGGTCGCTGATCCATTTCGACATCGGCGACGACCGGATGCCCAAGGCCGTGTACCACGCCTACGGCTCCATCAAGAAGGCCGCGGCGATCGTCAACCGCCGCGCGGGCCGCCTGCCCCGGTGGCAGTCCGACGTGATCGTCCGGGTCGCCGACGAGGTCATCCGGGGCGAGCTCGACAGCGAGTTCCCGCTGTACGTCTGGCAGACCGGCTCGGGCACGCAGTCGAACATGAACGTCAACGAGGTGATCTCCAACCGGGCGATCCAGCTGCTCGGCGGACGGCTCGGCAGCAAGGACCCCGTGCACCCGAACGATCACGTGAACATGGGGCAGTCGTCCAACGACACGTTCGTCACCGCCATGCACATCGCCGCCGTGCAGGCGATCGACGGCCAGGTGCTGCCGGCGGTGGGCCGGCTGCGCGACGCCGCCGCCGAGAAGAGCAGCGCGTGGGAGCACACGGTCAAGATCGGCCGTACCCACCTGGAGGACGCCACCCCGCTGACGGTCGGCCAGGAGTGGTCCGGCTACGTCGCCCAGCTCGACGACGCCGCCGACCACCTGAAACAGACCCTCGCCGGGCTGTACCGGCTGGCCATCGGCGGCACGGCGGTCGGCACCGGGCTGAACGCGCCGCCCGCGTTCGGCGACGAGGTCGCCGCGCAGCTCGCCGACCTGACAGGGCAGCCGTTCGTCAGCGCGCCCAACAAGTTCGCCGCCCAGGCCTCGTGCGACGCTCTCGTCCGCGTCTCCACGGCGCTGCGCGCCCTGGCGGTGTCGCTGTTCAAGTTCGCCAACGACATGCGCTGGCTCGGCTCGGGCCCCCGCACGGGGCTGCACGAGCTGATCCTGCCGTCCAACGAGCCGGGTTCCTCGATCATGCCGGGCAAGGTCAACCCGACTCAGGCGGAGGCGATGCTGATGGTCGCCATCCAGGTGATCGGCAACGACAGCGCGGTCTCGATGGCGGGTGCGGAGGGCAACTTCGAGCTGAACGCCTTCCGTCCGGTCATCATCAGCAACGTCCTGCACTCGGCGCGGATCCTGGCGGACATGATGGACCACTTCCGCACCTACCTCGTCGAAGGCGCGCGGCTCGACGCGGCGAGGCTGGAGGAGAACGTCGACAGGTCGATCATGATGGTGACGGCGCTCAGCCCGGTCATCGGCTACGACCGGGCCGCGCGCATCGCGCATCGCGCGCTCGACGAGAACCTCACGCTCAAGGACGCGGCGCTCAAGTCCGGTGTCAGCCGGGCCCTCTATGAGAGGGTCGTCGATCCGGAGCGTCTCACCGAGCCGGGCGTGGCCGGCGACGGCGCCGGACAACGCTGACGCGGCCGAACCTCCCGCTCCTCCCCTGCGTCGAACCGTCTGAGACGGACGTCGAGAGGGAGGTGAGCGACCGATGAGGCGATGGACGCCGAAGCTGCTCGGGCTGGCCGGCCTGGCCCTGGTCGCGCTCGCGGTGGGGCTCTTCCTCGGCCGGTGCGACAGCTACGGGATCTTCCCGCTGCTGGTGGCCGGGCACGCCCTCGGCTCGGCGCTCATCGGGGCGGCTCTCATCCTCGGTTTCAAGCCCGGCGTGGCGATGTCGATCCTCCTCGGGATCGCTGTCGCGGCGATCTCCTTCCTCGTCGCGGCGATGGCGTTGTTCGCCTCCTTCGCCCGCTGCTTCGAGTTCTGACGCCCCTCAGGCGGTGCTCTGGCGGAGGATCACCGTGCCCGCCACGCGTTCGATGCGGCGGCGGGAGCGGGGGCCGTCGCGGAGGGCGAGGGCGATGACGCGCTCGCCCATCTGCTCCAGCGGCAGGGCGACCGTGGTGAGCGGCGGGGTGAGGTCGCGCACCACGGGGATGTCGTCGAAGCCCGCCAGCGAGACGTCCCCCGGAACCGACAGGCCGTGCTCGCGGAGGGCCGCCAGGGCGCCGACGGCCATGACGTCGGTGGTGGCGAACAGGCAGGTGGCCGTCAGGCCGCGCGCCAGGAGGGTGCGGGCCGCCTCGTAGCCGCCCTCCCGGGTGAACGCCCCCTCGACCACCTCGGCCGCTTCCAGCCCCGCGGCGGTCAGGGCGTCGCGGAAGCCGCCCACCCGGTCCACGACGGTGCTGAGCCGGGCCGGGCCGGAGAGGATCGCGAAGCGCCGGTGCCCGAGCGCCAGGAGGGCGCCGGCCAGGGCGGCGGCGCCCTCGCGGTTCTCCGGCAGGACGGTGTCGACGCGGAGGCTGCGGTGCCTGCTGACCACGGCGACCCGGCCGCCGGCGTTCAGGTAGGGACGCAGTTCGACGTCCATGGCGCGTTCCCAGCGCCGGTCCTCGAAGCCGGAGCCGATGAGGAGGATGGCGCGGGCCCGCTGCGCGCGGAGCATGGAGACGTAGGCGATCTCGCGCGCGCTGTCGCGGAAGGTGCTGGCCAGCATGACCAGCAGGTCGCGGTCGGCGGCGGCGCGCATGACGCCCCTGGCGATGCCGGAGAAGTACGGGTCGCTGACGTCGTGGCAGATCACGCCGACCGTCTCGTTGGACGCCCTGGCCAGCGCCTGGGCGTGCGCGTTGGGCGTGTAGGCGAGCCGCGAGGCGGCGGCCTCGACCCGGCCGCGCAGGTCCTCGCGCACTCGGGCCGTGCCGTTCAGGACGCGTGACGCGGTGGCGAGGGAGACCCCGGCGGCCGTGGCGACGTCCTGGAGAGTCACGTGAGTGCGTTCGGTCACCCGGCCTCCTGTAACAGGAAGTTAACGACCATTGACCGCTTGTCCGAGCGGGGCTACCGTACCACAGGAAAGCGCTTTCAGATAGCGCTTTCTCGCATCTGGCCTGATGGCACGCGATGGGGGGAGACCTTCGATCGTGGTACAGACCGTTGACGGAATCGTGCGGCGCGAGCGTCCAGGCTCGCGCGACCGCACGGTGGAACTACTCGAACGCTCCTGGCGGCCGTTCGCCTTACTCGCCGCCTGTTACGCCGTCTGGTGGGCGATCACCGAGTTCGGGATCGTGCCGCGGTATCTCGTCCCGTCGCCTGGAGCGACACTTCAGGTGATCGCCGAGAAGTCCGGCTACCTCGGGCATCACACGCTGGTGACGGCCTACGAGACGGTGCTCGGCTTCGCGATCGCCGTCGTCGTCGGCGTCGCGGCGGCCGTGCTGATGGTCGCCTCGGCGGAGGTGGAGAAGACCCTCTACCCGCTCCTGCTGTTCGCGCAGGTCATCCCCAAGATCGCGATCGCGCCGCTGTTCGTGGTGTGGCTCGGGTTCGGACTGACCCCCAGGATCGTGGTCGCGGTGCTGATCGCGTTCTTCCCCGTGGTCATCTCCATGGTCACCGGCCTGAAGTCGGTGGACCCCGAGATGCTCCAGCTCGCCTCGACCATGGGCGCCGGCCCGGCCAAGACGTTCGCCAAGATCCGGTTCCCCGCGTCGCTGCCGTTCCTGTTCTCCGGACTGAAGGTGGCCGTGACGCTCGCCGTCACCGGGGCCGTGGTCGGCGAGTTCGTCGGCGGCAACGAGGGACTCGGCTCCGTCATCCTGCAGGCCAACGGGAACATCGACACGCCGATGCTCTTCGCGGGACTGCTCGTCATGTCCCTCCTGGGCGTCGTGCTCTTCGTCGCCGTCGAGATCGCCGAGCGGCTGCTGCTCCCCTGGCACGCCAGCCGCCGCGGCGACGCCGTCACCGTCACGTTCTGAGGACCCCATGAAGACTCGCATGCTGATCGCCGGCGTGGTTCCCCTCCTCCTGCTCGCCACCGCGTGCGGCTCCGGCGACGGGGAGAAGACCACCAGCTCGTCGGGCAAGCAGCTCGACAAGGTCACCCTCACGCTCAACTGGTACCCGTACGGCGAGCACGCGCCGTTCTACTACGGCAAGAAGCAGGGCATCTTCGAGAAGCACGGCATCGACCTGACCATCCAGGCCGGGCAGGGCTCGCAGAAGACGGTCCAGGCGACCGGCGCCGGGCAGACCGACTTCGGCTGGGCCGACACGCCCGCGCTGCTCGGCGGCGTGAGCCAGGGCGTGCCGGTGAAGAGCCTGGGCGTCTTCCTGCAGACGACCCCGGCCTCGGTGCAGTTCTTCCAGGAGAAGAACATCACCAAGCCCGCCGACCTCAAGGGCAAGACGATCGCCTCCACCGCCGGTGACGCGCTGACCAAGACGTTCCCGGTCTTCCTCAAGGCGAACGGCATGTCCGAGACGGACGTCAAGATGCAGAACACCGACCCGGCGGGCAAGATCGCGGCGGTGATGTCCGGCCAGACGGACGCGCTGCTCGGCTACGCCTCCGACCAGGGGCCGACCATGCAGAACAAGGCCGGCAAGCCGGTGTCGTACCTGCGGTTCTCGCAGTTCGGCCTGAACTACTACAGCAACGGCCTGCTCACCTCGACGAGCTTCCTGCAGAGCAAGGCCGACCTGGCCAAGCGGATGGTCGCGGCCACCAGCGAGGCGTGGGCGGCGGCGGAGAAGGCGCAGCAGGCCGCGGTGGACGCCATGGCGGGCGCCTCGGAGCAGCTACCGCCCGCGCAGGTGCTGGCCGACCAGTTCAAGACGACCACCACGCTGCTGCACACGGACGCCACCCAGGGCCGGCCCCCGGGGGTGAACGCCGAGGCCGACTGGCAGAAGACGATCGACACCTTCGCCCAGGCCGGCCTGGTCTCCAACCCGCAGGCGCCGAACGCCTACTGGGACTCCAGCGTGGCGCCGAAGGAATGACCATGACCCAGCAGAAGCCGGCCGTCGAGATCGACAAGGTGGCGGTGCGGTTCCGGAGCAAGAAGCGCGACGTGCTCGCGCTGGAGAACGTGTCGATCGACGTCCGGCCCGGCGAGTTCATCTCGATCGTGGGCCCGTCGGGGTGCGGCAAGTCCACGCTGCTCAAGCTGGTGTCGGGGCTGATCAGGCCGTCCACGGGCGCGGTGCGGCTGCTCGGCGAGGCGGTCGGCGGGCCGCGGCCCGACATCGGCTACGTCTTCCAGCGCGCCGCCCTGCTGGAGTGGCGGACGGCGCGCAGGAACATCCTGCTCCAGGCGGAGATGCGCGGCATGCCGCAGCGGGAGGCCGCGGCGCGGGCGGCCGAGCTGATCGAGATGACCGGGCTGTCCGGGTTCGAGGACGCGATGCCGTACGAGCTGTCGGGCGGGATGCAGCAGCGGGTGGCGCTCTGCCGCGCGCTGCTGCACCGCCCGCCCGTCCTGCTGATGGACGAGCCGTTCGGCGCGCTCGACGCGCTGACCAGGGAGCAGATGAACGTCGAGCTGCACCGCATCTGGCGCGAGACGGGCACCACGGTGCTGCTGGTCACGCACTCCATCGCCGAGGCGGTCTACCTGGGCAACCAGGTCGTCGTCATGACCCCGCGGCCGGGGACGATCGCCGAGGTGATCGAGGTGGAGCTGCCCGCCTCGCGCGACTACGCGGCGACGATGTCGCAGCCCGCGTTCTCGTCCGCGACCGGCCACATCCGTGACCTGCTAGGAGCCGCTACGCACAGGGACTGACGCCCCGCAGAGAGGATCCCGATGCACGCGTTACGCCGTCTGACCTCCTCCACCCTCACGTTGACCACCCTGACCCTGGTCCTGGCCCTGACCGCGTCCGTCCCGGCCGCGCGGGCGCAGGCCGACCCGCCCGCGCAGGCCGACTGCGACGTGGGCCGGGGGGTGGTGGACGGCGTCAACGCCGGCGGCGACTGGGCGCCGGTGACGCCGTCGAAGTGGCAGTTCCCGGGCGACCAGGTGATCCTGGCCGAGGCCGGGGTGTCGCGGCCGGGGCCGCGACGTCCGTTCGAGTACGCGGTGCTGAAGAGCGGCCCGGCGTTCGGCTCGGTGCAGATCGACGCCGAGGTGCGTCTGGACACGCCGACGAGCATCAGCAACCGGGACGTGATCATCGTGTTCGGCTACCGGTCGGACACGGAGTTCTACTACGTCCACCTTTCTCAGGACAACACCATCTACCCGCACAACGGCATCTTCGTGGTGAACAACGCCGACCGGCTCCGGATCGACGACCAGTGGAACGGCCACGTCGGCGCGCCGCCCGCCGTGACGGACATGGAGTGGCACAAGGTGCGCGTCCGGCACTGCACCGGAACCGGCCGGATCTCCGTGTTCGTCAACGACTCCCCCACCCCGCTCATCACCGCCACGGACCGGACGTTCACCTCGGGCCGGGTCGGATTCGGCTCCTTCGACAACATCGGCCGGATGCGCGACATGAAGGTCACCGGCACCCCGATCTGCGGCGGCCTGCCCACTACGATCACCGGCACGCCCGGACGCGACCTGCTGACGGGCACGCCCAGCCCGGACGTCATCGCGGGCCTGGGCGGTGACGACGTGATCCGCGGTCTCGGCGGCGACGACGTGCTCTGCGGAGGCGACGGCAGGGACGTCATCCTCGGCGGCGACGGCGACGACACCCTGTACGGCGGCGCGGACGCGGACGTGCTCAAAGGCGGCCACGGCGACGACCGCCTCTACCGCGACTCCCCCCGGGACGTCCTGACCGGCGGCCCCGGCGACGACACCAAACTGACCGAGCAACCCTGACCCCGCGCCGCCCGGCACAGGCTGTCAGTCCCGTCGTCAAGCGTCACTTTTGTTACTTGACGATCGCGAGGACTGCTCCTACCGTCGCCGGTAAGCGCTTTCCGCTCAACCCCCCGGTGGTGAACAGGATGTCGAAGCGTTTACGTCTTCTCATCTCCGCGCTCATGGTCGCCGCACTGTCCGTGCCCCAGGCGACCGCGCTGGCGGACGTCCCGCCAGGCACCGCGCTCGACGACCCGATCCCCGAGAGGCCCACGGCGTCCGGGCTCTCGCTGACCCTCCGCGAGATCGCCGCCTTCCCCAAGAGCGAGCCGATCCCGGCGCCCACGGACCAGCGGCTGATGCGCTGGGCCCGGATCAACAACATCGGCGAGATCCCCGACGGCACCCGCCGCCAGTTCGTCAACGACCTCAACGGCAAGCTCTACCTGCTCAAGAACGGCCAGCCGGAGACGTACCTGGACGTCGCCGCGACGTTCGCGCCCGACTTCGTCTCCGGCAGGGGCCTCGGCGCCGGGTTCGGCTATGTCGCCTTCCATCCGCAGTTCGCCAAGAACGGCAAGTTCTACACCGTCCACACCGAGTGGGGGGCGGCGCTCACCTCGAAGACGCCCGACCTGACCCCGCAGACCGACACCAGGTTCCACGGCGTGATCACGGAGTGGACGGCCGCGAACCCCAAGGCCGACACCTTCAGCGGCACGCACCGGGAGGTGCTGAGGCTCGGCTTCAACGGCCAGGTCCACGGCGTCCAGCAGATCGACTTCAACCCGACCGCCCACCCGGGCGACCCCGACTACGGCCTGCTCTACGTCGCCTCGGGTGACGGCGGGCGCGGCTCGTCGACCTCCGAACCGCAGAACCTCGCCACCCCGCAGGGCAAGCTGCTGCGCATCGACCCGGCGGGCACGAACAGCGCCAACGGCAGGTACGGCGTCCCGTCCGGCAACCCGTTCGTCGGCAAGCCGGGCGCGATCGGCGAGATCTACGCGTACGGCATGCGCGACCCGCACCGCTTCAGCTGGGACCCGATGACCAGGGAGCTGTACCTCGGCCACATCGGCGAGCACGCCATCGAGGCCGTCTACGAGGTGCGGTCCGGCGACAACCTCGGGTGGAGCGAGCGCGAGGGCGCCTTCGAGTTCAGGAAGGACGACCGCTGCCACCTGTACACGCTGCCCGCGGACGACGCCCAGTTCGGCTACACCTACCCGGTGGCCGCCTACGACCACGACCCGCCTCCCGGCCACAGCTGCACGGCCGACAGCGGTCACGCGATCGCCGGCGGGTTCGTCTATCGCGGGCTGCGCCTGCCGCTGCTGTTCGGCAAGTACGTCTTCGGTGACATCGTGGACGGCCGCGTCTTCTTCACCCTGGCCGCCCAGATGAGGCAGGAGCGGCTGCCGCAGCGGGCCACGATCTACGAGCCGAAGCTGTTCGACAGCACCGGCAAGCAGGTGACCATGCGGGACCTCGCCGGAGACACCCGGGTGGACCTGCGCTTCAGCCGGGACGGCGCGGGCGAGCTGTACCTGCTGTCGAAGGCCAACGGCAAGATCTGGAAGATCACCGACGCCCGGATGGGTCCGCGATGAGGCTCCGGTACCTCTCGCCCGTCCTGGTGGCCGTCCTGGTCCTGGCGTCCAGCCCGGCACAGGCCAGGTCGCGGCCCGAGGTCCTGCCCACGCTCCAGCGCAACCTGGTCGCGTACTACGACTTCGAGCACCCCGCCGCCGACGACGCCGCGCGGGAGCGGGACCAGGGACGCTCGGGCACGGACATCACGCTCATCAACGGCGGCGCGGACATGCGCGTCCAGGACGGCGCCTACCGGGGCAGCACCCACTCGATCCAGCTCCAGCAGGTCAACCCGACCGTGGCGGGCAACGACGACTGGAAGGCGGGGGTGTACTCGGAGACGGGCGTGCCCACTCTGCACGCCTTCAACGGCGTCAGAGGCGCCACCGTCATGGGCTGGTTCAAGATGACCGGCCAGAACCCCAGTCCCAACTCCAACTCGGCCGACCCGAGCGACTTCTACGGCGCGATCGGGCTGGCCGGGGTGCTCACCGGCACCTCGCAGGGGCACGACGTCCGGGCGCTGCTCGAACTGATCACGGTGAACGGCGAGCTGCGCGTGGTCGCGCTCGGCAGGCGCGTGGACGGTTCCAGCTCCCAGACGTTCGCCGCCCGCGACCCGTGGCAGACCGTGCTGCCGCAGGACCGGTGGGTGTTCCTCGCCGCCTCGTTCGACTTCGACAACGCCACGATGCGGCTGTACAGGAACGGACGTCCGCTCGACGGCTTCTACACGCTCGCGGGCGACCCGTGGGGCGTCGAGGGCCCGCCGGAACCGGACGTCACCTCGCCGTCAGACCCCAGGGGCATCAAGATCGGTGGGAGCTATCCGCAGAACACCAGGGAGAACAATCCCTGCAACTGCCGGATGGACGGCCTGATGTTCCTGGACAGGGTGGTGTCGCCGGCGGAGGTCCACGCGCAGTACGAGCTGACGACCAGACGCTAGCCGCCGGCGCGGGTGTGGCTGGGACACCCCTGACCGTCCCAGCCCGCCTGTCAGCGGACCGTCTGCATCTTGTTGGTCCGGTGGTCCTTCAGATGCAGGTCGCCGCCCAGGCGCTCCTTCAGCAGCTCCAGCACCTTCCGGCTGGACAGGACGGTCCAGAGGTTGCCGACCAGGTGGGGGTTGTACTCGGGCGCGATGTCCATCCACGCGTCCTTGCCCGCCTGGGTCTTGAACGTGGTGACGAAGAACTCCCCGTCCGCGGTCCTGCAGTAGCCCGTACGGATGTCGGCGGCGTTGACCTGCATGCGTGGTTTGCAGCCCACCTTCGCGGAGAGCTGCTCGACGGAGAGCGGCGCCGCCTGCTGGGCGGCGTCGGCGACCTTCCCGCCGCTGGTGCCGCCGGTGTTCCCGCCGCTGGCGGTGCCGGGTGAGCAGGCCACGGCCAGGCCGAGCACCACCACAGAGCCGATCAGGCGTGGAAATGTCGTCATGTGCCGAGATACGCAGCCCCGCCGCCTCCGGTTCAGCCGGCGGGAAACTCTCGGCGGACCTCGCGTCGGGGACTCGCGTCGGGAAGGTGTCAGCGCAGCACGACGCAGCCCCGCTCGCGCAGGACGCGCAGGACGCGGGGGTCGCCGTCGAGCTTGTTCCAGCGCAGGTCGAGCTTCTCCAGGGCGGGCAGGTCGGCGAGGCTCTCCGGCAGCGTCCTGAGGCGGTTGTTGCGCAGGTCGAGGTGGGTGAGCCGGGCCAGGCCGCGAAGATCGGGCAGCGCGGCGAGATGGTTGTCGCGGACGTCGAGCTGCCCCAGCTCGCCCAGGTCCGCGACGGACGGCGGCAGCGCGGTCAGCCTGTTGCCGCGCAGGTGCAGCTCCCGGAGCCGGCCCAGCCGCCCGATCGAGCCGGGCAGGGCTTCCAGCCGGTTGCCGTACAGCCGCAGCTCCACCAGCGACGCCAGGCCGCCGATCGACTCCGGCAGCCGGGTGAGGCGGTTGTCGGTGAGGTTGAGATAGGCGAGCCGGTCCAGCCGTCCGAGCGCGGCGGGCACCTCGGTGAAACGGTTGTCGCTCAGGTACAGGTAGTCGGTCAGGTCCAGGTCGCCCAGCTCCGGCGGGATCGCGGTGAGCGCGTTGTGCCCGAGGTCGAGCATGCGCAGCCGGGTCAGCCCGCCGATGGCGGCAGGCACCTCGGTCAGCTCGTTCTCGGCGAGGTTGAGCGATTCCAGCCGGTCCAGCTTCCACAGCGAGCCGGGCACCTCGCTCAGCCGGTTGCCGCCGGCGGCCAGGTGGCGCAGGTTCCCGCCGAGCCCGTCGGGGAGGGCTTCCAGGGCGTTGCCGTACAGGAAGAGCACCTCCACCGACGGCGGGCAGCCGGGGAAGGCCGTGAGGCGGTTGCCGTCCAGGTGCAGGGCGCGCAGCGAGGTGAGCCCGGCGAGGCTGGGCACGGACTCCAGCCGGTTGCCGTCGAGCCGCAGTTCGGCGAGGGACGTCAGGCCGCCCAGCCAGGCGGGCAGCTCGGCGAGCCGGTTCCAGGCGAGGTCGATCAGCCGGACGCCGTCGAGCTCGGCGGGCGAGCCGGGCAGCTCGGCCAGCCCCGCACCGGGGGCGCGCAGCTCGCCATCGCGGAGAAAGCGGTTCACCATGGCAGAGATCATGCCACGTCAGCGCTTTCCACCCGATTCGTGACCACGTTTCCAGGACCTTCCCGGGGCATGTCCGTCGCGCGGCTCTGGTCAGCCTCTGAGCTCCCACAGCTCGGACGGTGAGATCGGCATCCGGTTGATCTCGATGCCCTCGGCGTCCTCGATGGCGGCGGCGATCACCGCCGAGACCGGGATGACCCCCGCCTCGCCCGCCCCCTTGACGCCGAGCGGGTTCAGCGGCGACGGCGTCTCCAGGTGGGCCGTCTCGATCTTCGGGATCTCGGTGGCGTACGGCATCAGGAAGTCCATGAACGACGCGTTGACCAGCTGGCCGTGCTCGTCGTACACCATCCGCTCGTAGAGCGCGCCGCCGATGCCCTGGGCGACCCCGCCGTGGATCTGCCCCTCGACGATCATCGGGTTGATCAGCCTGCCGCAGTCGTGCACGACCGCGTACCGCACCACCCTGATCTCGGCGGTCAGCGGGTCGGTCTCCACGATCGCCGCGTGCATGCCCGCCGCGAACGTGGACCTGATCGGCGAGTAGTAGTCGCGCCCCTCCAGGCCGGGCTCCTCGCCTTCGGCGACGGGCGGCCTGTCGGGCGCGGCGGGCGCGGCGAACTGGGTGGCCCTGGCCGTCTCCTCGTCGAACGCGTAACGCAGCGGGTTGGCCAGCACCGCGACCGTGGACAGCGGGATCGACGCGGTGGGCGCGCCGACCACGTGCACCAGCCCGTCGGCGATGTCCAGGTCGGACGGGTCGGCCTCGAGCGCGTCGGCGGCGATGCGCAGCGCCTTCTCCCGGACCTTCCTGCACGCCAGCGCGATCGCGTTGCCGCTGACCACGGCCGCCCTGGACGCGAACGTCCCCACCGCGTACCCGAACCTGCGGGTGTCGCCGGTGACCACCGACACCCGCTCGATGGGCACGCCCAGCTCGGTGGCGGCGATCTGGGCGAACACGGTCTCGTGCCCCTGACCCTGCGAGGTCAGCCCGGTCGAGACGTGCACCCGGCCGTCGGAGGTGATCTGCACGTGCCCGCCCTCGTACGGGCCGACGCCGGTGCCCTCGACGTAGCAGCCGAGGCCGATGCCCCGGTTCGCGCCCGGCTGGAAGTCGTCCCAGCCGATGAGGTCCTTCAGCAGGCGGAGCATCCGCGGATAATCGCCGCTGTCGTAGATGAGCGGACGTCCGTCCTGGAAGATCATCCCCTGGTCGTAGGGGAACTCGTCCGGCCTGATGAAGTTGGTCTCGCGGACGTCGGCCCGGTCCTTGCCCAGGTACTGGGCGATCTTGTCCATGGTCCGCTCCATGCAGAACACGCCCTGCGGCCTCCCGGCCCCGCGATACGGCGTGACCTGCACGGTGTTGGTGTAGACGGCGGTGAACTCGACCCGGTAGGCCCCGATCTTGTACGGGCCCAGCAGCTGGGTGGAGGTGACGATCGGGACGATGATCCCGTAGGGCGTGTAGGCGCCGTGGTCGTGCAGGATCGTCACGTCCAGCCCGAGGACCCGTCCGTCGTCGTCGAACCCGACCCGGACGTGCTGCACCTGCCCCCGCTCGTGCGCCGACGAGATGAAGTGCTCGCGCCGGTCCTCGGTCCACTTGACCTCGCGGCCGAGCACCATCGCCGCCCACGGCACCAGCACCTCCTCCGGCCACGGGTGCACGATCTTCACGCCGAACCCGCCGCCGACGTCCGGCGCGATCACCTCGACGTGCGGCAGCGGCAGGTCGAGCGCCGCCGCGACGGCCATCCTGACGCTGGTGGAGGTCTGGGTGCTGGAGTGGACGCGCAGGTCGGTGCCGTCCCAGCGGGCGTGCACGCCGCGTCCTTCGAGGGGCATGCTGGCGCTGCGCTCGATGTCGAGCCGGAACGCCAGCGTGTGCGGCGCGGCCTCGATCGCCTCGCGCGCGCCCAGCCCGGCGGCCGACGGCACCTCCTGCACCAGGTGCGCGCCCACGTTGCCCGGCACGTCCTCGTGGACGAGGGTGGCGCCGTGCGCCGCCTCCTCCAGGCCGACGACCGGCTTGAGCGGCTCGTAGTCGACCTCGATCAGCGCGCAGGCGTCCTCGGCCAGGTATCTGTCGCCGGCGACGACCATGACGACGGGCTCGCCGACGTGCCTGACCACGTCCTTCGCCAGGGGGTGGGCGGTGCGGCCGTGGGTGAGCGCGGGGTGCGGGATCAGCAACGGCAGCGGGCGGCCCACCCGCTCGGGCAGGTCCTCCCAGGTGTAGATGGCGACCAGCCCCTCGACGTCGAGCGCGGCCGACACGTCGATGTCGCGGATGCGGGCGTGCGCGTGCGGCGACCGGACGAACGCCGCCACCAGCGCGTCGCGGCCCAGGTCGTCGACGTAGCGGCCCCGCCCGGTGAGCAGCCTGGGGTCCTCCTTGCGCTGGACGGGTTCGCCGAACAACCTGGTCGTCATCGCCGCTCACCCTGCCCTGCCGAGGCCTCCTCCGCGAGGAGCTCGGCCGCCCGGTGCACCGCCTTGACGATGTTCTGGTAGCCGGTGCACCGGCACAGGTTGCCCGAGATGCCCTCCAGGACGTCCTCGTCGGTCGGCGCGGGGTTCTGCCTGAGCAGGGCCGTCACCGTGCACAGGAAGCCGGGGGTGCAGAAGCCGCACTGCAGGCCGTGGCACTCGGCGAAGGCGCGCTGCACTGCGCTCATGGCCTCCACTCCGTGGAGGCGGCTCGGTCGCTGAGATCCGTCGCCTTCCCTCGTCGCTCCGGTCGCTGCGCTCCCTGCGCTCCTCAGTCCAGGCGACGGCGCTCCCTCGCGGGCCAGGCCCTCGACGGTGGTGATCTCGCACCCGTCCACGCTGACGGCGAACGTCAGGCAGGACCGCACCGGCTCGCCGTCCAGCAGCACCGTGCAGCACCCGCATACGCCGTGCTCGCACCCGACGTGGGTGCCGGTCAGGCCGAGGTCCTGGCGGAGGCAGTCGGACAGCAGCCGCCGCCCGGGCACCCGCACCCGCCGCGCCGTGCCGTTCACCACCAGCGTGATCTCGCGCTCCACCGCCCGCTCCCTCTCACCGTCCGGTCATGGCGTCGGCCACCGCCTCTTTCAGCGCCCGCTCGGCGAGCACGCCGACCAGGTGCAGGCGGTACGCGGCGCTCGCGTGAATGTCGCCTTCCGGCTCCGTCCGGTCCTGGACGGCCCGCGCCACCTCCGCCCAGGCGACGCCCGAGGACGGCCTGTTGCCGCACAGCTCCCTCACGTCCACGACGAGCGGCACCGGGCCCACACCGATGCAGGCGACGCGGGCCTCCGCGAGGTGGAAGTCCTCGTCCAGGGTGACCACCGCGCACACCCCGGCCAGCGCGTAGTCGCCGTGCCGCCTGGCCACCTCGCAGAACGCGGTCCCCGACCGCTCGGGCAGCGCCGGGAAGAACGCCGACACGGCCAGCTCGCCGGGCTGGACGGCCGACTCCATCGGGCCGACGAAGAACTCGGCCGCGCCCACGTCCCGGACGGCGACCCCGCCCTCACCTGCGGCCGCGTTCGGGACCTCGCCGCCGCCCGCGGTCGGCGTCGCGCGGTCCGCGCGGGCCAGCCGTACGGAACCGCCCAGCACGGCCAGCACGGCGGGAAGCTCGGCTGCCGGGTCGGCGTGGGCCAGGCTGCCGACCACCGTGCCGCGGTTGCGGATCACCGGATGGGCGACCAGCCGGAGCGCCCGGGTGAGCAGCGGATGCGCGCGGGCGCGCTCGACCTGCGTGTCCCTGGCCAGCGCGCCCACCGTGACGCCGAGCGGGCCGGCCTCCACCGTGGCCAGCGACGCGACACGGTTGATGTCGACCAGGTGCTCCGGCGCGGCCAGCCGCATGTTCAGCATGGGGATCAGGCTCTGCCCGCCCGCGAGCACCTTGCCGCGCGCCCCCACCCTGGCCAGGACGTCCAGGGCCTCGCCCAGCTCGCGAGGGGCGTGGTGCTCGAACGGCGGCGGCTTCACCCGGCGTCGCCCCCGGTTCCGGCGGGCGGAGGCGCCGCCGCCGCGGGGGCCGGCCCCGCGATGGCGCGCAGCAGGTGGTAGCCGCCCACCACCACGATGGTGCCGAGCGCGATCCCCTCGAGCCTGAAGTCGCCGCTGATCAAGAGCTTCACCGGTCCGATCGCCAGGATGATGCCCGCGCCGATCGGAACCATGTTCACCGGGTCGGTGAAGTCCACCCGGTTCTCGATCCAGATCTTCGCGCCGAGAAGACCGATCATGCCGTACAGGATGACGGTGACGCCGCCCAGCACGCCGGACGGCGTGGCGGACACCAGCGCCCCGAACTTCGGGCAGAGCCCGAACAGGATCGCGATCACGCCCGCGATGTAGTACGCGGCGGTCGAGTACACCTTGGTGGCGGCCATGACGCCGATGTTCTCGGCGTAGGTGGTGGTGGGCGAGCCGCCGACCGCGCTGGCGACCACGGTGCCGACGCCGTCGGCGGCGATCGCGCGCCCGACGTACGGGTCGACGTCCGTGCCGGTCATCTCGCCGACGGCCTTGACGTGGCCGATGTTCTCCGCGATCAGCGCGATCACGGCGGGCAGGACGAGCAGCGCCGCCGACATCCTGAAGTCCGGCAGGTGGAAGTCGGGCAGCCCGACCCAGGGGGCGTCGCCGACCTTGGACAGGTCCACGCGCGGATGCGCCGGGAGCTTGAGCGTCCCGTCCGAATAGGCCGGGACCGGCCCGAAGACGCGGTCGGCCAGCCACGACAGCGCGAACCCCGCGACCAGCCCGATCAGGATGCCGATGCGCCCGACGAACCCCTTGAACGCCACCACGAGCACGAACGTCACCAGCATCGTGACCAGCGCCATCCACTGGTCCTGCGGCCAGTAGACGTCGGCCACCACGTACGCGAGCCCGAACCCGATCAGCATGACCACCGCGCCGGTGACCACGGGCGGGAAGATCCGGTGGATGATCTGGACGCCCAGGACGTGCACGGCCAGCCCCGCCAGGAACAGCACGAACCCGGCGACCAGGATCGCGCCGGTGACGATGGCGTCCGCGCCGGCGGTGTCGCCGCCGAACACCGCCCTGATCGCGAGCACGCCGCCCACGAACGACGCGCTGGTGCCCAGGTAGCTCGGCACCTTGCCGCGGACGATCAGCAGGAACAGGATCGTCGCGACACCCGACATCATGATCGCGACGTTCGGGTCGAGCCCCATCACCAGCGGGAAGACGAAGGTCGCGCCGAACATCGCCACCACGTGCTGGGCGCCGAAGCCCACCATGCGCGGCCACGTCAGCCGCTCGTCCGGCCTGACGACCTCTCCGGGGGCCAGGTGCTTGCCGTCGCCGTGTTTGGTCCACCCCAAAACCATGAAAGCCCCTCTTTCCGGGCCACCGGTTCGAGCACCGCCCCGCAGGCGCCCCTTGCACGGTGCTGTCGTTCGAGCTTCGTCGTCGTTTGCGCTTCGTCGTCGGGCTGGTGTCGTCGGGCTTGGTGTTCGTCAGAGTGTCGGTCCGGGTCGTTGCGGGCACATCAGGTCGGTCGGCGTGCCACTACACCGGCATGATCTGCCAAATCTCCCTCCCTGACCAGACCTCCCCTCTCGCACATTTCCCATATCCCCCAATGATCTCCCCACCCCGCACCACGACCGGCGTGGAGTGCCGTCCCTTGAGAAGAGCGCGACACCAACGCGGGCCCGTGTCAACGCGTGCCGACCGGCACGGGTTGCGGTCTTCCAGGGGCTTGTACGGCTGGCGGGGGAGGACACTTCCCGCCGACGTCACTTCCGCCCTTCGGTTCAACGCCATTCGGCCGCACGGGCAGAGACCGTAACGTCGCCTGATTGCCCCCGTCAGCGCACACGGTTACCCGAATCGGCGGGACGATCGGGTGGCCGTTCGAGTGCGGAGCTGGGATTGGAGCGCCGTCACGGCGGCCGGCCACGTGCCGGTCAGCGGCCGTCTTCCTGGAGGCCCCCGACCACGGACGGCGGGTGGCGGCCGGCCCATGCGTGCCGTAACAGAACAAGCCCCACCACCTCAGACGCCAACCCCCGGATGGGGGCGGTGAAGTAGCGAACGGCCTCCAGGACCTGGCCGGCCCGCAGGAGATTTCGTAAGGCTCGTTACGCCACGTGGATCGAGAACCCTTCGCCCGTGACCACCTGACCGGCGCGGATCTTGGCGGTTTTGCGTAGTTCCACCTCGCCGTCCACCGACACCAGCCCCTCGGCGATCAGGTGCTTGGCCATGCCGCCCGTCTCCGTGACGCCGCAGTACTTCAGCAGGTCACACAGCGGGATGTAGTCGGAGCGCAGTTCGAAGTCCAGGTCCACGGCTCCCAAGCCTAGATGCCGCGCATCAGCGGCAGGTGCGCCGATCTGGTTCAGCGGATCCGAACCGGCGCCCTAGATGCCGCGCATCCGCAGCACGTGCAGGGCCAGGGTGAGGTTGAGCCGCAGGTGCGGGTCTTCGGTGAAGCTGCCGAGCAGCCGTTCCAGCTTCCCGATGCGGTAGCGGAGGGTGTTGTAGTGGAAGTGCAGTCGCCTGGCCGTCTCCGCCACGTTCAGGTTGGTCTCCAGGAGCACCTGCAGGGTGCGGCGCAGGTCGGCGTTCTCGGCGTCGTCGTCGGAGGCCAGCGGTCCGAGCGTCTCCCTGACGAAGGCGTGCAGCTCGTCGGTGTCGTTCACCAGCGACAGCAGCCGGTAGACGCCGAGCTGGTCGAAGTGGGCGACCGCGCCGGGGCCGTGGAGCTGGCGTCCGACCCTGGCCGCCTTCAGCGCCTGCGAGTACGCCTCCGGCAGCGTGTCGGCGCCGGGCGACGGGCGGGACGTCCCGGTAGAGAACGTGGCCGGCGGGATGTCGGCGAAGGCGGAGGCGGCGTCCTTGGCGACTCGGGCGGCGTCCACGGTGGCGTCGAGCACGGCCACCACCTCGTGGGAGAACCCCGCCACCGCGCCGCGCGGGTCGTGGCGGCGCATCGCGGCGGTCCAGCACGACACCAGCCGGTCCTGGGCGCTGCGCTCGTCGCCGTCGGGGTCCAGCTCGGCGACCAGGACGGTGACCGGCCGTTGCAGGTCCCAGCCGAACGCCCTGGCCCGTGCGGTGACCCGCTCGGCGGTGCCCGCCCTGCCGGTGAGGACGTCACGCAGGAAGTCGGCGCGGTACTTGCTCTCGACCGCGTTGACCGCCTCCTGCGTGGTGACGACGAGGGCGGCGACCGTGGCGGCACGTTCGAGGATGCCGACGTCGCTGTCGCGGATGGCGCCGGCCGGGCTGTAGGCGACGATGCGGCCGTGGTGGTGGCCCTGCGCGACGACGGGCACCGAGACGAACTCGCGCCCGCGACCCGCCGCACCGGAGACGGCCTCGCGGCCCCCCACTGAGGAGGCGGGCTCGTGGCCCGCCGAGGTGGGGGTGGACCTGGTGGCGGGCGGCTGGGTGAGCGGGCGGGCCGGTGTGATCGGCGGGCCCGCGAGGGCGACCGACTCACGCAGGGCGGCCACGTGGTCGGGCGGCCCGGCCGCGGCGAGCACCCGTCCGCCGCCGTCGACCGCGGCCACCGCCACGTCGAGCAGGCCCGCCACCTCGGCCGTCACCTCGTTCAGCCCGCCGCCCGCCAGCACGACCTGCACCAGCGCCCGGTGCGCCTCCTCCGCGCGGGCCAGCGCGGCGGCCTGCCGGTTGAGGATGTCGGTGAGCACCTGGTTGAGGATGTCGTCGAAGCCGACGTCGTTCGGCAGCAGGATCAGCGGGAAGCCGAGCCTGTCGGCCTGTTCGACCATCTCGGGCGGCAGCTCGTCCACGTAGCGGCCGAGTTTGATCCCCAGGGCGGCCAGGCCGCGCTCGTCCAGGTCGGCGACCAGGCGGCCGAGCGACTGCGGCGTGTTCCGCAGCGGGTAGCCGGTGGTGAGCAGCAGTTCGTGCGGCTTCACCCAGGGCAGGATGTCCGGCACCTCCATCACGTTGAGGCGCTGCACGATGCGGCCGAGCCCCCTCTCCCCCGCGATCAGCCGGGCGTCCGCCAGGGTCGAGACGCCGAGCACCTCGCCGACGGATACGCCGTGAATGATCGTGCCGGTGCTGGCGAGTCGGACGGGGGGCTCCATGGGGTGATTGTGACCCCAGAAACGGTCTGTCAGGAAGAGCCAACCTTCCCGCTGACTGTTGGCAAATTTCTCCGTACGGAGGGTTGCGGGGCCGTTCTACGGTCAGGTCCAGGGTCGGTAGGGAGGTTCCGTGACCGTCGGTACTCACGTGAGGCGGGCGCGCACGCATGTCACGGGTGCGGCCAGCGCCGCGACGCGGCCCGTCCTGGAGTCGCCGCGCCGTCCCGCCAGGGTGCTCGCCACCTTCCCGGCGGGGGTGTATCTCGAGGTCAGGACGGATCTCGAACCGTCAGTGCTCGCGGTCATCACCGGTGAGGCGACGCGCCTGCCGAACTCGGTCCTGCTGTCGACCGGCCTTCCGCGGGTCACGGTGGGTGACGACGCCTCGGTGGGCGACGGGACGGTCGAGCTGGGGCCCCTGAGCCTGCGCGCCCGACGCTGGTGGGACCCCGCGCCGCCGTTGGGCGAGGCCGCCCCCACGCGGCTGGCGGCGTCCCTCGACCAGCTGGAGAGGCCTCCCGAGAGCGGCTGCCAGCGGGACGGGGCCGCCTGGCGGGCTCCCGGGTTGGCGGGCAACAGCGTGGTCGAGGCGCTGGCGGAGAGCTGCGCGAAGGGGTGGTTGCTGGGGGCGGTGAGCGCGGCGGAGCAGCTTGTCGGGCTGGGGCCCGGGCTGACGCCGAGCGGCGACGACGTCCTCGCCGGGCTGCTGGTGACGTTGCGGCAGCTCGGGACGGCGGCAGGCGCGGGCCGGGCGGTCTGGCTGGCCGACTGGCTGGCGGCCGCCGTCACCTACGACGCCCGCGCCCGCACCACCGCGATCTCGGCGACGCTCCTGCACTGCGCCGCCCGGGGCGAGGCCAGCCCGGAGGTGATCGCCGTGCTGCGCGGGCTCATCGGCAGCCAGACGCTGGAACCGGCGCTGCGCCGCCTGCACCGTCTGGGCCACACCTCGGGCGCGGACCTGGCCCAGGGCATCGCGATCGGCCTGTCAGCGGTCCTCGCCCTCGGCGGGCCCCGATGAGCCGGGCCGGGCGCCGCGCACGACAGGTCAGGACGACGCAGGCCGAGC
This sequence comes from Nonomuraea sp. NPDC000554, assembly GCF_040300065.1. NCBI lineage: Bacteria > Bacillati > Actinomycetota > Actinomycetes > Streptosporangiales > Streptosporangiaceae > Nonomuraea > Nonomuraea sp. NPDC000554. The sequence continues at coordinate 66,003 of NZ_JBEPDC010000016.1, forward strand.
GGCCTGCACGGAGGTCGTGGTGAGCGGGCCTGGTGGCGTTCCGTCCGACGTCGTGTCGCTCAGGCGGGGCGTCTACCACGACTCGGTCACGCTGATGCGCGTCAGCAGGCAGCTTTCCGGCCTGCCCGGCGTGGACGTGGCGATCGTCGCCATGGCCACGGAGCTCAACCTCGCCCTCGCCCGCGACCTCGGCTTCGCCCTTCCCGAGGCCGAGCCGGGCGACCTTCTCGTGGCCCTGCGCGGCCACGACGCCGGGACGGCGATGGCCGAGCTCGACGACCACCTGACGCGGCTGTCGAGGTCCACCGGCGAGGCGGCCGACCAGCCGCCGCTCACCACCCGCTCGGCCGCCAGGCGTCCGGCGGACCTGGTGCTGGTGTCGGTCCCCGGCGAGCACGCCTTCTGCGAGGCGATGGACGCCATCCAGGCCGGTCTGCCCGTGATGATCTTCAGCGACGGTGTCCCCGTGGCCCAGGAGGTGCTGCTCAAGACGCTGGCCGACGAGCGGGACGTGCTGGTCATGGGCCCCGACTGCGGCACCGCGATGATCGCGGGCGCCGGGCTGGGCTTCGCGAACGTGCTGCGTCCGGGGCCGGTGGGCGTGGTGGCGGCTTCCGGGACGGGCGCGCAGCAGGTGACGTCCCTGCTGGACCTCGCGGGGACCGGGGTCAGTCACGTGCTCGGCGTCGGCGGCAGGGACCTGTCGGCCGAGGTCGGCGGCCGGTCCACGGTCCGCGCCCTGCGGATGCTGGACGACGACCCGGCGACCGCGCTGATCGTGCTCGTCTCCAAGCCGCCCGCGCCCGAGGTGGCGCGGCACGTCCGGGAGGTGGTGGAGACGCTGCGCACGCCGGTCGTGTCCGCGTTCGTCGGCGAGAAGGACCTGACGGAGGCGGCGGAGGAGGCGTTGCGGACGCTCGGCAGGTCGGTCCCGGCGTGGCCGGCGTGGCCGGGCTGGTCGGGCAAGAAGGCGGGGGGCCGGCTGAGGGGCGTCTACTCGGGCGGGACGCTGTGCTCGGAGGCGGCGCTGATCGCCGGACGCGGCGAGTTCGTCGACTACGGCGACGACGCCTACACCAGGGGCCGGGCGCATCCGATGATCGACCCGACGCTGCGGCTCGAAGCTCTCGCCGCCACGGAGCCCGGCGACGTGGTGCTCATGGACGTCGTGCTCGGCCACGGCGCCGATCCCGATCCGGCGGCGTCGCTGGCCCACGCGATCAGCCGCGCCCCCGCCACGGTGGTCGTCGCGCTGATCGGCACCGAGGGCGACCCCCAGGACCTGCACCGGCAGGCCGCCGCGTTCCGCGAGGCGGGCGCGACGGTCTTCACGTCCAACGCCGAAGCGGCCCGCCACGCGAGGAGTCTGCTATGACAGCGCCGCGACGGCTGCTCGCGTCCGCACCCCGCGTGGTCACGGTCGGTGCGGGGCTGCTCCAGGAGGCGCTCGAGGCGCAGGCCGTGGAGACCGTTCCGGTGGCCTGGAGGCCGCCACTGCCCGGCACGGGTGAGGCGCTGGCGGCGGTGCTCGCCGACCCGCGGCGGGAGCAGGCGAACGCGATGGCCGTCAGCAGGCTCACGTCCGCGCTGCCGCAGCTGGTGGGGGTGCGGCGCGCGTCGGACGTCCTGGACCTGCCCGAGCGGACGTTCCTGCACGCGGGCCCGCCCATCGCTTGGGAGCGCGCGTCGGGCCCGCTGCGCGGCGCGCTCGTCGGCGCGATGCTGCTGGAGGGCTACGCGGACGACGAGCAGGACGCCGAGGCACGCCTCGCCTCCGGACGGGTGCGCCTGGAGCCGTGTCACCACCACGCGACCGTCGGCCCGATGGCGGGCGTGGTGAGCCCGTCGATGTGGATGTTCGAGGTGCGCGACGCCGAACACGGTGGCACCGCGTACTGCTCGCTCAACGAGGGCCTGGGCAAGGTGCTGCGCTACGGCGCCTACGGCCCGGAGGTGATCGACCGGCTGCGGTGGATGGACCGGGTGCTCGGCCCGGCGTTGTCGGCGGCGCTCGCGCTGACCGGGCCGATCGACCTGCGCGCGCTGATCGCGCAGGCCCTGCAGATGGGCGACGAGCTGCACAACCGCAACCGGGCGGCTACCTCGCTGCTGCTGCGCGAGCTGGCCCCCGCGGTGGTCGACGCCGCGCCGGGCAGCGCCTCGGAGGTGCTGCGCTTCGTCAACGGCAACGACCACTTCTTCCTCAACGCCGGGATGGCCGCGGGCAAGGTCAGCACCGACGCCGCCAGGGACGTGCCCGGCTCGTCGCTGGTCGTGGCCATGGCCCGCAACGGCACGGACTTCGGCGTTCAGGTGTCGGGGCTGGGCGGGCGGTGGTTCACCGGCCCTGCGGGCGTCCCCGACGGGCTCTACCTGGGCGCGTACGGGCCAGAGGACGCGAATCCGGACATCGGCGACTCGACGATCACCGAGACGTCCGGGCTGGGCGGGTTCGCGATGGCGGCGGCTCCGGCCATCGTCCGGTTCGTGGGCGGGGAGGTGTCCGACGCGGTGGCGGCGACGCGGTCGATGTACGAGATCACGCTGGCCGAGCATCCCGCCTATCAGATTCCCGGGCTCGGCTTCCGCGGCACGCCGGTCGGGATCGACGTCACGCTGGTGGCCAGGACGGGGTTGCTGCCCGTGGTCAACACCGGAATCGCCGGGCGGGTCGCGGGGACCGGGCAGGTGGGCGCGGGCCTGGTGAACCCGCCCGCCGAGGCGTTCACGAGCGCCTTGCTCGCGCTCGCCGATTCGGCCGCGCAGAACCTTTGAATATGCGCGTTTCAGCAGGTCAAGATGATTGTCAAGGTATGGTCAGCTTCCCTTCCTGAATGACCTGCCATATCGTGTCGAACCTCATAATCTGGATGGATCGCGCGGCGGCGCGTGTGACCGGCGAGGCTGAGGATGGGGACGGGACATGGCCGACCGCTTGCTCCACGGCCCAGGCGCCGAGGGCGGCGCTCCGCAGAGCCAGGGGAGACTGATCGGCAGGCGCTATCGGCTGATGTCGCCGGTCGGCAGGGGCGGCATGGGGATGGTGTGGCACGCCCACGACGTGCTGCTCGCCCGTGACGTCGCGGTCAAGGAGCTGATCCTGCCCTTCGGGCTGGACCACGCGGGCAAGCAGGTCGCCTACCGGCGGATGCTGCGGGAGGCCAGGTCGGCCGCGCGGCTGACGCACCCGGGCATCGTGACCGTCCACGACGTCGTCGAGGAGGACGGCCGGCCGTGGATCGTCATGGAACTGGTCCAGGCCTGGTCGCTGGAGCAGGCGGTGCGGCAGAGCGGGCCGCTGCCGGTGGTCCAGGCGGCGGAGATCGGCATCAGGGTGCTGGAGGCGCTGAAGCACGCGCACGCGGCCGGCATCCTGCATCGTGACGTCAAACCGGGCAACGTGCTGCTCACGGCCGACCGGGTGGTGCTCACCGACTTCGGCATCGCCGCCATCGAGGGCGACGTGACGATCACGCAGACCGGGCTGCTCATGGGGTCGCCGGCGTACGTCCCGCCGGAGCGGCTGTCGGGCCAGTCGATCACGCAGGCGGCGGACCTGTGGTCGTTCGGGGCCACGCTGTACGCGGCGGTGGAGGGACGTCCGCCCTACGAGGGGCCCGACGCGATCGCCGTCCTCGGCGCGGTGCTGACACAGGAGCCGATCACGCCGCAGCGGGCGGGCGCGCTCCTGCCGGTGATCGAGGGGCTGCTGCGCAAGGACCCCGTCGAGCGGCTGACCTCGGAGCAGGCCGCGGAGCTGCTGGAGCGGGTGCTGCTCGCACACGGCTCGGTACGGCCGCGCGGGACGGAGACGCCGTCGTCGCTCCCGACGCGGACCGATTCGACACCGGCCACCCTGCTGCCGCCGCTCGACCAGCCGTCGGGGCCGATGCCGTCACGGATCGTGGAGACGCCTTCTGGGCCGGTGCGGGTGCCGTACGACCCGATGGCCGGCTATGCGGCGTACGACAGCGTCCAGGACGGGACCGGCGGCGGCCAGTCGCCCCGGGCGGCCGGGTTCGACGCCTTCGGCAGCGGCTCCGGGCCCCAGCAACCCCCCTTCGGCGCCCCCACGGGACCGCAGACCGCCTCCTTCGGCACCTCCCCGCATCCGGAGAGCTCGCCGTTCGGCAGCCCGTCGGCGCCGCGTCCCGTGCTGGACGCGCTGTCCGTCCCGCATCCCGCGGACACCGCGCCGCCCGAGCCGAAGCCGATCCTGCCGCTGGGCGGTGACAGCCGAGCCACCCCGTGGCCGTTGGCGTCCCCGGACGACCTGCGTGACCACTCGCGCGAGCTGTCACGCGACCTCGACCACCGGCGCGCCTCCGGCAGGTCCGGCCAGGCAGGGCGCGTCACCAAGGGCAGGCGCAGCCCGGACACGGGCGGCTGGCTGCGCGACGGCCGGCCGACGGTCCGCCTGGTCGTCACCGGGATCGCGGCGGCCGGTGCGGTGACGGCGGTGGTCCTGTTCGCCACCTCCGGCGGCTCCCACGCGCCGAAGCCGGGCGCGTCCACCTCCCCCACGGCCGCCGCGGCCGCGCAACCGGAGGCGTCGCCCCCGCCGCAGGGCTACAAGGAGCACACGCCCGCCGGGCTGTCGGTGGCCGTCCCGGCGAACTGGAAGGCGGCGACCTCGGGCGGCAGGACCACCTTCACCGGCCCCAAGGACTCCGGCATGAAGATCACGGTCGAGCAGGCGCCCCCGCAGCCGGACGGCGGCCTGTCGGAGCTGGGCCGTGAGGAGGCGGCCGGCCGCGTGGACGGCTACATCCAGGTGCAGCTCCAGCCGGCCCACTACCGCACCTGGAAGGCCGCCGACTGGGAGTACACCTACACGCTCGCCAACGGCGTCCCGATGCACGCTTTGACCAGGCATGTCACGATCGACGACAGCACCGCCTTCAAGATCACTTTTGACATGCCGGAACTCAAGTGGGACGACCAGGCGCAGACTCGCAGAGTCTTCTTCGACACCTTCCACCGGCCCGGCTGACCGTCCTGCGAACGCGCCCGATTCGCCGGGGTGACCGTGCGGTACGTTCGGCGGCATGAAGCTGGCGAGCATCCATTTCTACCCGGTGAAGTCCACCAGCGGTCATGATGTCGACGAGGCCGAGGTGCAGCCATGGGGGCTGGCCGGCGACCGCCGGTACGTCGTCACCGACGAGCACGGCGAGATGCTCACGGCGCGCAAGGTGCCCAGGATGCTGGCCTGCCTGCCACACCTCGACGGCGACACCCTGACGCTCACCGGCCCGCACGCCGCGCCCCTGCGCGTCGTGCCCACCGCCGAACGCAGGACGGTCGCCATCTGGAGCACCCCGGTGGATCTGGCCGACTGCGGCGACGACGCGGCCGAGTGGCTGGGCGCGCTGCTCGGACGTCCCGCGAGGCTCGCCTGGCTGGACGACCCGACGAGCCGTCCGGTCAACCCGGAGTACGGCCTGCCGGACGACCGGGTCAGCCTGGCCGACTCCTACCCGTTGCTGCTGACGTCCACGGCGTCGCTGGCCCAGCTCAACGACTGGATCGCGGAGACGGCCGCCGAGCGGGGCGAGGAGCTCCCCGCGCCGCTCCCCATGCGCAGGTTCCGGCCGAACGTGGTGGTGGACGGCGCCGAGACCGCCTTCGCGGAGGACGACTGGAAGCGCGTGCGCATCGGCGAGGCGGAGTTCCGGGTCACCAAGCGCTGCGACCGGTGCGTCCTGACCACGGTCGACCCGGTGACGCACACCAGGGGCAAGGAGCCCCTCCGCACCCTGGCCAGGCACCGCAGATGGGACGGCAAGGTCTGGTTCGGCATCAACCTCATCCCCGACGGCCCCAGCCGCATCGCGATCGGCGACGAGATCACCACCCTCTGACCCCGCCCCCCACCGCCTCCCCGCACTCACCATCCCTCTCTGGAACCACCGCCCGCGCTCCGCGGGAACCACCGTCGGCCCTCTCGGAGTCGTGCCCCCTCGCCCACCGCAAGCCGGCCGCGAGGCGGTTGAGTTGGGGCGGATGGCCTGGGGTGGCTCTCGCAGTGAGCGACCACCCGAAGACGGCCCCGGGGCGAGTGGCGGTCTGGGGGTTGTTTCGTGGAGGTGGAGGGGTTTGCTGTCGCGTTTGGGCAGCTCTTGGGGACTATGCGAGACTTCGCAGGTGACCAGCACCCCCACAAAACCCCCAATCTCCCCTGCAGATCGCATCCGCAGCATCCAGCGCCGGACCCTCAGCGTCCTGTCCGCGGCGCAGATCGTCGGTGGCGTGGGGGTGGCCGTCGGCCTGGCGCTCAGCTCGGTGGTGGTCGACGAGCTGTCGGGGTCCACGGTCATCAGCGGCTTCGCCGGCACCGCGACCGTGCTGGGCGCGGCACTGCTGGCACTGCCGACCGCGAAGGCGTCCAGCGGGGGCGGGCGGCGGGCGGGCCTGGCCCTGGCGTACGTGGCGGCGCTGGTCGGGTGCGCGATCTCGGTGGCCGCGATCAGCATGGGCAACTGGCCGTTGCTGCTCGTCGGGCTGGTGCTGGTCGGCGGCGGCAGCGCGGGCAACCTGGCCGCGCGCTACTCGGCGACCGACCTGTCACCGCAGGGGCACGCGGCCCGTCACCTGTCGCTGGTCGTGTGGGCCGCCACGATCGGCTCCGTCGCGGGGCCGAACCTGGCCGAGCCCGCCGACCAGCTGGGGATGCGGGCGGGCCTGGTGGAGAAGGCCGGCCCGTTCGCGTTCGCGGCGCTCGCGTTCGCCCTGTCCCTGGTGATCATCATCGTGGGGTTGCGTCCGGACCCGCTGAAGCTGGCCAGGGAGCTGGACGGCACCCAGCACGACACCGGCGGGCGCACCCGCACGGTGCGGGACGCCTGGCGGACGCTGCGCACCACCCCGATGGCCCGCAGGGCGCTGGTGATGATCGCGGTCAGCCACACGGCGATGGTGTCGGTGATGTCCATGACCCCGGTCAAGCTCCACCACGACGGCTCGACCCTGGACGTCATCGGCCTGGTGATCAGCCTGCACATCGCCGGGATGTACCTGATGTCGCCGGTGGTGGGGTGGCTGGCGGACAAGGCGGGCAAGATCCCGGTGCTGCTGCTCGGCATGGCGCTGCTGCTCAGCGCGGCGGCGCTGGCGGGGACGGCGGGGCACCGGGTCTGGCAGGTGACGGCGGCCCTGGTCCTGCTCGGGCTGGGCTGGTCGTGCGGCCTGGTGGCGGGCTCGGCGCTGGTGTCGGAGTCGGTGCCGCTGGAGCGCCGCCCGGCCGTTCAGGGCCTGTCGGACCTGCTGATGAACGTGTGCGGCGCGACCGGCACGATCATCGCGGGCGCGATCGTGGGCGGCCTGTCGTTCGGCGTGCTCGGCGTGACGGTAGGCGTGATGGTGACGGCCGCGGGAGTCTGGCTGCTGCTCGTCTGGCGCCGGACCGGCGTCTGACGGCCGATCACCCGGCGCCGAACCGACCGCCGACTGTCTGGCGTCCGGCGGGCCGGGTCACCCGGCGTGCGGCTGTCCGGCGGGCCGGGTCACTTGGCGTCGGCGTAGCAGCTGACCGCGACCGCCTCCATCGGGAAGCGCACCGGCGTCGGCCCGAACAGCAGCCTGGACGCCTCCGCCGCGGCCGCCGACACCGCGGCGATGACCTGTTCGGCCTGGTCGAGCGGGCAGTGCACGATGACCTCGTCGTGCTGGAAGAACACCAGCCTGGACGGGTCGGGCAGCAGCCCGCGCAGCACCGCCATCAGCGCCAGCGCCCACTCGGCGGCGGTGGCCTGCACGACGAAGTTGCGGGTGAACCTGCCCCGGTCGCGGGCCGCCCTGCTGCCATCGGGCCCTGACACGAGCTCCTTCCACCGCTGGGACGGCGGCGGGCTGGTGCGCCCCAGCCAGGACCGGACGAGCCGGCCGTCCTCGCCGGCCTTGGCCGCGTCCTCGACGAACTGGTAGGCCTTCGGGAAGCGCTGGCGCATGACCGCGAGCAGCTTGGACGCGTCGCCGCTGGTGCCGCCGTACATGGCCGACAGCATCGCGATCTTGGCGTTGCCGCGCTCACCGCCGAACGACCTGGCCAGCGCCGAGTACAGGTCGATCTCGCCGGCGGCCCTGGCCAGGCCACCGTCGCCGGCCATCGCGGCCAGCACGCGCGGCTCCAGCTGCGCGGCGTCGGCCACGACGAGCGCCCAGCCGTCGTCGGCCACCACGGCCCTGCGCATCGACTTCGCGATCTGCAGCGCGCCGCCGCCGCTGGTGGCCCAGCGCCCCGACACCACGCCGCCCACCACGTACTCGGTACGGAAGCGCCCGTCGCGCACCCACTGGTCGGCCCACACCCAGCCGTGGAAGCTGTGCAGCCTGGCCAGCTCCTTGTAGGCGAGCAGCGGCGCGACCGCCGGGTGGTCGACCTGTTTGAGCTCCCACGACCGGGTGGTCTTCAGCGCCACGCCCGCCGTCTTGAACGCCTTGACGAGCTGCTGCACCGAGTCGGGGTTGACGGGGTGGCCGAAGGCCGCCGACACCTCGTCGGCCAGCGCCTGGAGCTTGGCGGGCCGCATGCCGTGCACCGGGCGCGGACCGAGCAGCTCGGTCAGCAGTTCGTCGTGGATGTCGCGCCGCCACGGCATGCCGTCGTGGCCCATCTCCGCCGCGATCAGCGCGCCCGCGGACTCGGCCGCGACCAGCAGCCTGAACCTGCCGGGCTCCGGCAGCGCGTCGATGCGCCGCAACTGGTCGGCCAGCACCTCGGCCACCGCCTCGGCGTCGAGGGGTTCGGGCGCGAACAGCGTGCCGGGCACGCTGGGCTGCTCGTCGGGCACCGGCAGCCCGTGCAGGCGGGCGTGGGCGGCCCTGGCCGAGCGCGGCTCGCCGAAGCGGCCCTCGCAGGCGAGCAGCAGCCCCTCGGTGAGCGCGAGGTCGTGGCAGCGCGACACGCGCACGCCGGCGGCCAGCAGCGGCGGGTACGCCTCGCGGGTGTCGGCCCACACCCAGCGTGGCCGCCCGGCCTCCAGCTCTCGCACGGCCTGTGCCAGGTCTTCCGGTTGCCTGGCCGACTCACCCACCGCGAGCAGGGTCTCGCCCGCCACCACTACGTACACCCCCCAAGCGTGCCAAACGGCTACGACAAACTGATGGTCACCTCGTCCTCCAGCGGAGGGTCGAGTTCCTGGCTCCGGCAGCCGGTGGCGGCGAAGCAGCGCACCGTGAGCGTCTGCGGGGTGACCGACAGGTGCAGGAACTGCTTGAAGAACGGCGGGGTGTCCCAGTCGGACAGCTCCGACAGGTAGCGGTGGAAGGCCGTCGCGACGGGCAGCCTGAACGGCATCGGCCAGGAGCCGAGCAGCCGCGCCGCCCACCGCATCCTGCGAGTGATCTTCACCTGGCCGAGCGGCCGGACCGGGTTGTTGCCGATCTGCCGCGACATGATGCAGGACGCCTCGCCGGGGGTGAGGTAGATCCACTTCATCCGCAGCCGCTTGGCGTAGAGCTGGCTGTAGAACGACAGGGAGTCGCCGCGCAGCGGGTAGCACCTGAAGTCGTCCTCGTGCACGCCCGCCACGTCCACGCGCTGGATGGTGTGGGTGGCGTGCATGAACGCGCCGCCGCCGCCCGAGACGATGTACTGGATCACCCGGTCGCCGACCCTGACCGGGTAGCGCTGGTAGTTGTGCACGTCGCCGCCGATGGCGGCCACGTAGCGGTGCGCGGGGTCGCGGATGATGTCGTCGATCGTGCCGCCGCCTTCCAGGGGGGACGGCTTGTACTCGTTGCGCGTGTAGATCGGCTTGCCGGTGACCAGGATCTTCGGGCGCGGGTCGCGCGAGACGCGCCGCAGCCAGTCGGCCTGCTGGCGGTCGATCGTCCCCCTGATGCCGGTGTCGACGCCGACGACGAGCAGGCTGTCCGACTCGATCACCCAGTACGGCCCCGGCTGCGTGGCCTGCTCCGTGGGCTGCTGTGACGGCCGGCTCCTGAGCTTGCGCGCCTCGGCCAGCCGCCGCTCGTCGATGGGCTCCGGCTTGCGCCACAGCAGGCCGCGTAAGCCGCGCCCGGGCTTCGGCCTGAGCGGCGGGGCGTCGCAGAAGACGCGCATGAAGCCGCCAAGCCCGTCGTACCAGTCGTGGTTGCCGGGGACCGCGTAGATGGGCGCGTCGTAGTCCTGGTAGGGGCGGAAGAACTTGTCGCCGTACTCGTTGCCCGAGCCCGCCGGGTACAGCACGTCGCTGGCGATGACCGCGAACGACGTCCCCTCGCCCACCTTGAGCAGGCCGGGCACGACCGCGTACTGGGAGGCGTCGCCCTCGCCCGTGTCGCCGAGCAGCAGGAAGTCGAAGCTGTCGCCGACCTCGGGGCGGATGCGGAAGCCGGGGTCGGCGCCGCGCGCCTCCTGCTCGGCCACCCACCGCCGGCGCACCTGCCCGGACGGGTCGCCGAACAGGCCGGAGAGGACCTCGTTGCGCGATCTCCAGAGCGTGCGCGCGTTGAACCAGGTGAAGCCCTTCCTGCCGGGTCTGAGCTGGGCGAACGTGCCGATCTGCGTGCAGGACCAGCCTGCTCCTTCCTCCGACACCCGGGACGAGAGCTGCTTTCCGCGCTCAGCCGTTACTTCCACCATGTCCCTATCTTGGCCGCGATCTTCACTGCGCACACCATGAACGCTCCGTACCGTTAGGAACACAGAAGGTTCACCATGGTGTAGCCTCACGCCCCAAGCAAGCGGTTGTCGCCGCGAAGGGGGCTGCTATGGCCCGTAACGGATCGGATGACGCGACCCGGCGGAGCACCACGGGGGTGGAGCAGGTCGAGGGCCTGCTCGCGTACGCCCAGACCCAGCCGCGCTGGGGTCAGGGCGCAGTGCGGAACGCGATGAAGGCGGTGTCCCTCAGCAGGGAGCTGGCGGCACGCGACCCGGCCGAGCACACGCAGCTGCTCGTCCGGTCGCTGCGCACCACGGCCAGGCTGCTGCTGAGGCGCAGGCGCGCGGAGGAGGCGCTGCCGCTCGCGCTGGAGGCGGTCGCGCTCGCCCGCCCCGCGCGCGGCGCGCCGCTGGTCACCTGCCTGTCGACGCTGGCGGAGGTGTACGAGGCGCTGCAGAGGTTCGGCGACGCCGCCGAGGCCGCCACGGAGGCCGCGAAGGCGGCAGACCCGCCCGACTAGCGACGCGGCGGGCGCGGGGGCGCAAAGGCGGCAGACCCGCCCGACTAGCGACGCGGCGGGCGCGGGGGCGCAAAGGCGACGGACCCGCCCGGCCAGCCACGCGGGGGCAGCGGACGCGGACGCCGTCGCGGGGGCGGGGCGGGGCCTGTCAGGGCACCAGCACGCCGGGGTTCAGGATGCCCGCCGGGTCGAGCCGCGCCTTGACCGCTCGCAGGATCTCCACGCCGAGCGGCCCCACCTCGGCCGCGTACGCCTGCCTGTGGTCGCGGCCGACGCCGTGGTGGTGCGAGATGGTCCCGCCCGCCTCGACGATGGCCGCGTTCACCGCCTCCTTGGCGCGCGCCCACTGCTCGACGGGGTCGCCGTCCTGGGCGGTCACCACGGTGAAGTACAGCGACGCCCCTGTCTCGTAGACGTGCGAGATATGGCACATGACCAGCGGCGACCCGAGTGCCCCGAGCAGGGCGAGCCGTACCGCGTCGTACAGCCTGGGCAGGTTGCTCCAGAATCCGGCCGTCTCCAGCGTCTCGACGGTCGCCCCGGCGGCGAGCAGCGAGTCGCGCAGGTAGGGGGCGGAGAAGCGGCCGTGCTCCCACGCCGTGCCCGGCTCAGGGCCGAGCGGGACTCCGCCGAGCCGCTCCAGCACGGCCGCCGCCTGCTCACGCCGTCCTGCCACGGACGCGCCCTCGTGGCCCGCGATCACCAGGCAGCCGGTGTCGCCGCCGCCGATGGCGTCCGGTCTGGCGAGCCCGATCATGGTCTCGGTCTCGTCCGAGAGCCGCAGCACGGTGGGCAGCGGGCCGTCCTGGGCGAGCGCCCGCAGCGCGGCCGAACCCTCCTGGAACGACCCGAACCGCCACCCCTCGTACACCCGCTCGGCGGGCGCGCGCCGCACCCGCAGCCGCAGCGAGGTGATGACCCCGAACGCGCCCTCGGAGCCGAGGACGAGCTGGCGCAGGTCGGGCCCGGCCCCGGACCTGGGCGCCCGCCCCAGTTCCAGGGTGCCCTCGGGGGTGGCGACGGTCAGGGCCACGACCAGGTCGTCGAAGCGTCCGTACCCGGCCGACGCCTGACCGCTGGACCTGGCGGCGGCGAAACCGCCCAGCGTGGCGTACTCGTAGGACTGCGGGAAGTGCCCCAGGGTCAGCCCGTGCTCGCCGAGCAGCCGTTCTGCGTCGGGCGCGCGCAGTCCGGGCTCGAGCGTGGCGGTCATCGACTCGGTGTCGAGCGAGACGAGCCGGTCCAGGCGCTGGAGGTCGAGCGCGACGACCCCGTCCAGTCCTGCGCGGGAGGCCACGAGCCCGCCGACCACGGAGGTGCCGCCGCCGAAGGGGACGACCGCGACGCGCTCGTCCGCGCAGACCCGCAGCAGGGCGGCGACCTCGTCGTGCGAGCCCGGCAGCACCACCGCGTCGGGCGCGTCCGAGCCGTCGCCTGCCCGCATCCGGAGCAGGTCGGGGGTGGACTTGCCGCGTGTGTGCCGGACCCGCGCCTCGTGGTCGGTGCGCACGTGGGCCTCGCCGACGATCCCGGCGAGCGCCGCGAGGACCCGTTCCGGCAGCGCGACGGGGGCCAGCCGCACCGACTCCATGGTGGCGGCGGGGACGGCGGGCTCGCGGACGCCGAGCAGGTCGCGCAGCAGCGTGCGGACCTGCTCGGGCAGCTCTCGGGCCTTGGCCGGGTCGCCCCAGCCTGACCAGTGCATCGGTAGTGGAGACACGTCTACACTGTGACACATGACGTCGAATCGTCACAATGAGGCCGTGCTGGACGCGGCGCGCGACTGCGTGCTGGCCTACGGCGTGCGCCGCACCACGCTCACCGACGTGGCGCGCCGGGCGGGCGTCTCCCGGATGACGATCTACCGCCACTGGCCCGACGTGCGCACGCTGGTGGCCGACCTGATGACCCGCGAATGGATGCGGGTGATCGCGGAACTGGACCTGTCGGAGCCGGTCGGCGCGGTGGTCGAGGGCGTGCGGCGACTGCGGGAGCACCCGCTCTGGCGCAAGATCGTGGACGCCGACCCCGAGCTGCTCCTCCCCTACCTGCTCAACCGGCGGGGCGCCAGCCAGGACGCCGTCCTGGACCTGCTCGAGGCCGCGCTCGGCGACCCCCGCAGGGCCAGGGCGGTGCTGCTGGCGGCCCAGTCGTTCCTGCTGTCGGCGCCCACGATGCTCGGCCCGGTGACCCTCGACGACCTCGACGCCGAACTGACGGCCATGCTGGAGGCCTACCTTGGATAGCTCGCTGAACGCCGCGAGGAGGGCCAGGGAACTGGCCCAGACCGCCGACGAGCGGCTCGACGTGCTGGTCGTCGGCCTCGGCGCGACCGGCGCGGGCGCCGCGCTCGACGCCGCCTCGCGCGGCCTGTCCGTGGCCGCCGTCGACGCGCACGACCTGGCCTTCGGGACGTCCAGGTGGAGTTCCAAGCTGATCCATGGCGGCCTCCGCTACCTCGCCAAGGGGCAGGTGGGCGTCGCCTACGAAAGCGCCGTCGAGCGCGGCGTCCTGCTCAGGCACACCGCACCGCACCTGGTCAGGGCGCACCCGTACGTGCTTCCGCTCACCTCGGGCGTCTCCAGGGCGCAGGCCGCGCTGGTGATGACCGGCTACCGGCTCGGCGACGGGCTGCGGGCCGCCGCGCGCACTCCGCGCCGCCTCCTGCCGGGCCCCACCCGCCTGACGGCGTCCCGCACGCGCACGCTCGCGCCGTTCCTCGGCGAGGACGGCCTGCGCGGCGGGCTGCTGTCCTGGGACGGCCGCCTGCTCGACGATGCCCGCCTGGTGGTGGCCGTCGCCAGGACGGCCGCCGCGCACGGGGCCCGCGTCCTGACCCGCTGCCGCGCCCTGGAGCTGACGGCCACCGGCGCCAGGGTCCGCGACGAGCTGACCGGCGCGGAGTTCACCATCAGAGCCAGAGCCGTGATCAACGCGACCGGAGTCTGGGCGGGCGGGCTGGACCCCCGGGTGCGGCTGCGCCCCTCGCGCGGCACGCACCTGGTGCTGCGGGCGGGGGCGCTGCCGGGGCTGCTGGCCGGGCTGCACGTGCCCATGCCGGGCGAGTCCAACCGGTTCGCGCTCGTGCTGCCGCAGGCCGACGGGCGCGTCCACGTCGGCCTGACCGACGAGCCCGTGGACGGGCCCGTCCCCGACGTTCCCGAAGTGCCCGAGGAGGACGTCACAGCGCTCCTGGACGTCCTGAACGCGATCCTCGAGACCCCGTTGCCCCGCGAGGCGGTCGCGGGCGCCTACGCGGGCCTCAGGCCGTTGCTGGACGCCGACGGAGACGCGGCCGGCTCTCCCGGGACCGGTACGCGCACGGCCGACCTCTCCCGCAGGCACGCGGTGCTCGCCGACGGCCCGCTCGTCACCGTCGTGGGCGGCAAGCTCACGACATATCGGCGGATGGCGGAGGACGCGGTGGATCAAGCGGTCTCAGCCGGGAACCTCCAGGCCGGGCCGAGCCGCACCGCCCGGCTCCCGCTCGTCGGGGCGGGCCCGCAGCGCGCCGACGTCCCGCCGAGACTGGCCGAACGGTACGGCAGCGAGGCGCGGGCCGTGCACGAACTGGTCAAGGCCCATCCCGAGGAGGTCGGCCTGGGCGTCACCGAGGGCGAGCTGCTGTGGTCCGTCAGGCACGAAGGGGCGCTCGACGAGGGCGACCTGCTCGACCGCAGAACCCGGATCGGCCTCGTCCCCGAGGACCGCGCCGCCGCCCTCCCTACGGCCCGCGCCCTCCTTCACTGACCGCCCTGGGGCGTCCAGGACGCGCCGCCGATGGGCCAGTCTCGCGGTCGTTAGGTTAGTCTTACCTAATCCACTGCGAAGGAGGGGCTCGGGTTGCCCAGGATCTGTGAACATCCGGACGCCAGCCACCACGGTGGCGTGCCCACGCTGGCCAGCGCCACCGTGGGGGCCCGGCTCTGGTTGCTGATCGAGTACGCGGGCCCCTGGCCGTCGCATCTGGAATCCTTCGAACTTCCTGAAAAGATCTCCGAACTCGTCCGGCGGGCGCTCGAACGTGGGGTACGCCCCCAGCTCATCCGCCGCCCCGGAAGGCGAACCCGCCCGCCGGGCCAGGGGATCCGTGTGCTAGTGGGCTACGGAGCAGGCGATAACCCCTGGTTGGCCGGTGGAGTAGTCGCAGGTCCCGACGATCTTGACTTGGACGCGCTGGTGGCCGGAGTGGTCCCGGAGTCCTGCATACTTGAAGACGAGCCGGTATTTCTGGTCTGCACGCACGCCAAGCGCAATGCGTGTTGCGCCCGCATTGGACTACCCCTCGCCCGCGAACTGGCGGATATTCTGCCCGGCAGGGTGTGGGAAACATCACACGTTGGCGGCGATCGCTACGCCGCCAACCTCGTGTGCTTGCCACACGGAATTTTCTACGGCAGCATGTCTCAGGCCGCTGCGATCGCAGCGGCTAACGCGTACCGGTTGGGCGAGATCATTCTCGGCCGTTACCGGGGGCGCGCAGGTATCCCTGAGCCATTGCAGGCCGTCGAGCACTTCGCCCGAGCCCATACGGGAGAGTGCTCCATCGGCGCGGTGGCCGTGGAATCCTCCAGGTCGGACGGTGACGTCACCGAAGCAGTCGTGCGCTGCGGCGACGTCCGGTTCCAGGTTGTGGTTGAGCCATCGGCGTTCCAGGCGCCGTGTGGTACGGCTTGCGCCGAGACGATCACCACCTACCGGCTGGTTTCGCTGGACAGGCTCACGCCTGTGCGGTACGCCACGCCCGCCCTTACCTGATCACGGGAACATCACGGCCCTGCTTTGCGTTGGACCAGTGACGCCGAAAGCGTCCAATGCGGCCCAATTACCGAAATACCTCTCACGAAGGTGGTTTTCTCATGTCTCAGGTACGTCGGCAGCTCGCCCGCCCGCGCCCCAGCTGGGGTTGGCAGGATGATGCCGCGTGCCGGGGTGAGGACCTCGTGCTCTTCTTCGGCCCTGACGGAGAGCGGCAGCCCGAGCGTGACGTACGTGAGCGGAAGGCCAAGGCGATCTGCGCCCAGTGCCCCGTCCGCAACGAGTGCCTTGACTACGCGCTGTCCCGTCCGGAGAAGTACGGCACGTGGGGCGGTCTCAACGAGGACGAGCGCGCCTCCGAGCGTCGTCGTCGCATGCGGCGCGCCGCCAGCGCCGGCATCTCCGCCGCCTGACGGCCCACCCGGCAGCGCACGACCGCCGCGTGATCACACAGTTGTCCCGATGAACTGGAGCCTCGCCCGCCACGCGCAGGCTCCGGCGAACCCGGTCGGGACACCTGCCTGATCAGGCCTGGTCCACAGCCCCAGTACGCGAAAGACGCGCCCGTCGTCCCATCGGACGGCGGGCGCGTCTTCGTCGTTTCACCGAGCGATCCGGCCGATGTCAGACGGCGGGCGCGTCTTCGTCGTTTCACCGGGCGATCCGGCCGGTGTCAGACGATCAGGTCGTCGAACTCCCCGTCCTTGGCTCCGAGAACGAACGCGGTGATCTCGGCCCGCGTGTAGACCAGCGCGGGGCCGTCGGGGAAGCGCGAATTTCGCATGGCGATCTCCCCCGTGGGCAGGTCGGCCACCTCGACGCAGTTGCCGTTGGGATTGCTTCGCCTGCTCTTGCGCCAGACGACGGAGAGGCGGCCGGCGGGGGTTCCGTTGCGGAACTCATGCATGAAGGACGCTCCTAGCGCGCTTGCGGATGCACGTGCATCCGTGCTTGCGCCGACCATACGGCAGCAGGTTGATCGCCATATACACGATGGCGAAAAATCCCGTATGGAGTGGATCACACGGAGATGAGGCGTTCCAGGAAGCGCCGGGAGTCGGCCGGGGAGTCGGCCTGGACGCTCAACCGGTCCATGACCTGCACGTAGTGCTCCGACTCCGCGGGCTTGTCGAGGTAGAGGGCGCTGGTGAGCTGCTCCATGTAGACCACGTCGGGAAGGTCCCGCTCGGGAAAGCGCAGGATGCTGAACGGGCCGCCCGCCGCGGCGTGCCCGCCCCGCTCGAACGGCATGACCTGGACGGTGACGTTGCGCTGCGCGGTCATCTCCAGCAGGTGCTCGATCTGCGCGCGCATCACGTCGGGGCCGCCGAGCATGCGCCTGACCACGGCCTCGTCGATGACCGCCCAGAGGGTGAGCGCGTTGTCGCCGCTCAGCCGCTGCTGACGGATGGTGCGCAGCGCGACGCGCCGGTCGAGCTCCTCGCTGGGCGCGCTGTCGTGGGCCAGCCTGATCACGGCCCGGGCGTAGCCGGGGGCCTGGAGCAGGCCGGGCACGAACTGGTTCTCGTACGTGCGGATGGTCGAGGCGGCCCCCTCCAGGCCGATGTACACCTCGAACCAGCTGGGCAGCAGGTCGCCGTACTTGTGCCACCAGCCGGGCGCGTTGGCCTGCTTGGCCAGTTCCAGCAGCGGCGCCCGCTCGTCCGGGTCGGTGACGCCGTAGAGGGTGAGCAGGTCGGCCACGTCGCGCTGCTTGAAGCTGACCTGGCCGAGCTCCAGCCTGCTGATCTTGGCGTGGGAGGCGCGGATGGCGTAGCCGGCGTCCTCGCGGGAGATGCCGCGCTCGGCGCGGAGCCTGCGCAGCTGCGTGCCCAGCAGGATACGCAGGACTGTCGGGCTCCCCGGCGAGTAGCCGAGGATGCTCCCTTCAGCGCTCTGTGCGCTCACACCGATCTCCTAGATCATCTGCACGTGCAGATGCGATTTGCATCCGTAAACCACGAAAAGTCTTGCATCGGTCAGCCCGCGCCGTAAAGATGGGCTTTGGATCACCAGACCGCACTATGGGCTTCGGG
This sequence comes from Nonomuraea sp. NPDC000554, assembly GCF_040300065.1. Taxonomy (NCBI): domain Bacteria; kingdom Bacillati; phylum Actinomycetota; class Actinomycetes; order Streptosporangiales; family Streptosporangiaceae; genus Nonomuraea; species Nonomuraea sp. NPDC000554. The sequence goes on from NZ_JBEPDC010000016.1 coordinate 83,927, forward strand.
GGCCAGGATGACGACTTTCGACGCTCGGCCGCAAGCCGCCACCACCGGCGACGGGCCGCCGGCGTGGCTCGCGTCCATTCTGCTCGACGGACGCACCAGCCCGTGCGACGCGGTCTTCGCTTTTCACGAGTTCGCCATGTTCGAGCCGGCGTGCGTCTCCACAGCCAGGCACTTCGTCGACCGGACGCTCACCTCGTGGGGGGGTGAGCGGGTGGCCTTCGACGCCCAGCTGGTGGTCTCCGAGCTGGTGACCAACGCGATGCGGCACGCCGGTGGCGCGGCTCAGCTCAGGTTACTGGCGCACGGGCCCGAGGTGGCCTGCGTGGTCAGCGACTACAGCCGGGCCGCGCCGGTGGCGACGGTCCCGGACATCTTCGCCGAGTTCGGACGCGGCCTGCGCCTGGTCGAGGCGCTGTCGGTCGCCTGGGGCTGGCTCGCCCCGGTCGGCCCGCGCAAGCTCGTCTGGGCCGTCCTGGCGGCCTAGCGTTCGGCCAGGAGGTCGAGGACGTCCGCGTCGGAGAGCTGGTCGAAGCGCTCGTACCACTGCCCCACCGCCCGGAAGTCCATCGGGGTCGACAGGACGATCACCTCGTCCGCCTCGTCGCGCATCGCCAGGACGGTGTCGGGAGCTCCGACGGGGACGGCCAGCGTGACCCGGCCGGGCCCGGCCGCGGCGACCGCCCTGAGCGCCGCCCTAGCGGTGACCCCGGTGGCGAGCCCGTCGTCGACCACGACCACCTCCCGCCCCGCCAGCTCGGGCAGCGGCCGATCGCCGCGGTACACCTGCACCCGGCGGGCCAGCTCCTGCTGCTCCCTGCCGACCACGTCCGACAGCGACCCGGGCGTGAGACCGAGCCGGTGCAGCAGCGTCAGGTCGAACACCGGCTCGCCGCCCTCGGCTATCGCGCCGACGCCCATCTCGGGAAACGACGGATAGCCGATCTTCCGGGTGACGAGCACGTCCAGCTCGCCCTCGAGCGCGCGGGCGACCGGGACGGCCACCGCCACCCCGCCGCGCGGGAGCGCGAGCACCACCGGGCGGTGGATGTGGCCCAGCCGCTCGGCGAGGAACTCTCCCGCTTCCGCGCGGTCGGCGAACAGGCGGTCCATACCGTAGTGCTACCCGGTCACGGCCGGTATCTGCCCGAGCGGCGCATCTCCTTGTGAATGATCTTCCACTTGTTCTGCTGCTCCTTGCGGAGCCGCGCGTCGGTGCGCGAGGCCATCCACACGGCCTCCCGCTGGAGCTTGCGCCAGCTGTGCAGCCGCCGCTCGGGCAGCTCGCCGTTCTCCAGCGCGTCCTGGACGGCGCAGCCGGGCTCGCTGTCGTGCCCGCAGTCGTCGAACCTGCAGCTCGCGGCCAGCCCCTCGATGTCGGAGAAGACCAGGTCCACGCCCTCGTTGATGCCGTACAGGCCGATCCTGCGGATGCCCGGCGTGTCGATGACCAGCCCGCCGCCGGGCAGCTGGATCAGCTCCCTGTGGACGGTGGTGTGACGGCCCCGCCCGTCGGCGGCGCGCACCTGCTGGGTCTCCATCACCCCGTCCGCGGCGAGCGCGTTGACCAGCGTGGACTTGCCCGCGCCCGAGGGGCCGAGCACGACCGCGGTGCGCGAGCCCTCCAGGTAGCCGCGGACGAGTTCGACGCCGTCGCCGTGCAGCGAGGAGACGGCGTGCACGTCCACGCCGGGCGCGGCGGCGTGGACGTCGGCGAGCAGCTCCTCCAGGCCCTGCTCGAACAGGTCGGACTTGGTGATGAGGACGACGGGCGTGCCGCCCGACTCCCAGGCGAGCGCGACCAGCCGCTCGACGCGGTTCAGGTCGGCGAAGTCGGTGGCGTGCATGGACGGCTCGGCCACGAAGACGACGTCCACGTTGGCCGCGAGGACCTGCCCCTGGCCGTCGCCGGACAGCCCGCCGACGGAGTCGCGGCTGACGCCGCCGCGAACGAACGCGGTGCTTCGCGGCAGGACCGCGTCCAGCTCGTAGCGGCCTTCCGGCAGCTGTCTGAGCGCGACCCAGTCGCCGACGCACGGCAGCGCCACCGGGTCACCGGCGGACGCCCTGCGGACGTGGGCGGCGTATCTGACGTGATGCTGGCCGTCGGCCGCGATCACCTCGGCGGCTCCGCGGTCGACGCGGGCCACCCTCGCGGGGACGGTTCCTGAGGGCAGCTCGGCGGCGCGAGAAGTGGTCCAGCCGAGCAGCGAAAGATCGAAAGACAACGGAGTGACACCCTTTGGTCGAAGAGGACCCCGGGTGACTACGCGGGCACCCGGAGATTGATGAACGGCACGCAGAACAGGACAATCCGCATTGCCTTCACCTCCTCCGTCGTCTCCTTCTGGATGCGGCAGTGACTTTACGCAAGCTCCGGAGCCCCGCGCAACCGGCTTTCCGGGCAGCGCATTGAACCGTTACCGGATCACGGCCGTACTTCCTGCCGACGCACTCAGAAAGGGGAATGATGCGACTGAGCACGTATCCCCCACCCTCGGCCGAGGGAGCAGCCCCCATGGGCAAGCCGCGCTTACGCGACTGGATCAGGCGCACACGGCCAGACGACGAGCTGGTCGTCTCCACGCTGTACCGGGAGTACCACCGGCCGCTGCTCGCCTTCGTGGTGCGTCTGACAGGCGGTGACCGTCAGTGGGCCGAGGACGTGGTCCAGGAGACCATGATCCGCGCCTGGCGCAGCGCCGAACAGCTCGATCCGGGAGCGGACTCCCTCATGCCCTGGCTAGCCACGGTCGCCCGTCGTATCGTGATCGATGACCGGCGGCGCAGGGAAGCCCGTCCCCAGGAATCGGGCGACGGACCGCTTGAGAGCGTGCCCGTGCCCGACGAGATGGAGGCACTGCTGCACCAGGTGGTCGTGTCAGAGGCGCTCAAGGCGCTGTCCCCGGCCCATCGCGAGATCCTCAACGAGACGATCCTGCGCGACAGGTCGGTGAACGACGCCGCCGAGGCGCTCGGCATTCCCGTGGGCACCGTGAAGTCCCGGGTCTACTACGCGGTACGCGCGCTACGCGTCGCGCTGGAGGAGAGAGGGGTGACGGCGTGAACGCGCGGGTCGAGCACACTGACGTCGGCGCCTACGCCCTGGGCCTGCTGGAGGACGACGACAGGCTGGCCTTCGAGGAGCACCTCTCCCTCTGCCCGGCCTGCCGGGAGGAGCTGACGGAGCTGTCCGGGGTGGCGATCGCGCTGACCGGGATGGGGCCGGTCGAGGAGGATCCGCCGCCCTCCCATCAGGGGGAGGGCGAGGTGATCGACCTGCTGCGCCGCAAGCGGGCGGCCGACAGGCGCACCCGCAGGGGCACGTTCGTGATCGGGGTGGCGGCGGCGGTCACGCTGGTGGCAGGCGGTCTCGCGATCGGGACGCAGCTCGGAAGCGGCGACCCGGGAGCGGTGATCGCGGGGGAGCACGCGAGCCATCTGGGCCCGGCGGAGCAGTTCTACGCCGACGGCACGCCGATCAACGGCACCGGGGTCGGCGGCGTGACCGGCGGGCTGGTGCTGGAGTCGAAGGCGTGGGGGACGCACGCGGCGCTCAAACTGTCCGGCATCAAGGGCCCGCTGGAGTGCGAGCTGGTCGCGGTCTCCAAGTCGGGCGAGCGCAAGTCCATGACGGGCTGGTCGGTGCCGCCGTCCGGGTACGGCGTGCCGGGGGCGCCCGAGCCGGCGCTGTTCATGCACGGCGGCAGCCCGTGGCAGATCGACCAGATCGACAAGTTCGAGGTGACGACCTCCACCGGCAAGACCCTGCTGACCGTCGACATCTGATCCGGCCGGAGACGAGCCCTCTCACCTGTGGTGGGAGGGCTTTTCTCGGCCCTCCGCCGAATGTGTACTTTTACTCACAAGCGGGTTGAACCTCGTCGAATACGGATCCCGTACTGCTTCCCGTACCTACCGGACGACAGTTGACGAGGATCCGCCATGTCTCTCCCCAAGCTCGCCCTCTCCGGCGCCGCGCTCGCCTCCGCCCTGCTCGCCACCACTGCTCCCACCACCGCCCACGCCGCCTCCGGTGACGACGTGTACCTCGCCGCCGGTCTGCGGGGCGCCAACGAGGTCGGCGTCAAGGGGGACGCCGACGGCCGTGCGACCGTGGTGATCAAGATCAGCGGTGACCAGGTGACGTTCGCCATCCGGTGGAACAAGATCGACCCGCCCACCGCCGGCCACATCCACCTGGGCGCCAAGGGCAGCAACGGCGACGTCCAGCTGGAGTTCTTCACCAAGCCGCTGCCCACGACGGTGCTCGGCGTGACCGGCACCGTCGAGGGCGGCCCCGAGCTGGTCAAGTCCCTCGTCGACGACCCCGAGGGCTTCTACGCCAACCTGCACGACGCCAAGCACCCCAAGGGCGCGGTCCGCGGGCAGTTCCACCGGCTGGACCGTCCGGTGGACCTCAACGGCGTGCTGCAGGGCAGCAACCAGGCCACGCTGGCCTCCCGCGCCGACGGCGGCCAGGAGGTGCAGGCCGGCGACGGCAAGAAGCGCGGCGACCGCGACGGGCGGGCCGTCTGGTGGCTGCGCCCGCACGGCGCGTCGATCGGCTACACGGCGTTCTGGTCGGGGCTCGCCCCGGTCACCAACGGGCACATCCACAAGGGCGCGCGCGGCAGGAACGGCGACGTGGTCGCCGACCTGTTCGCCGACGCCAAGGGGCTGCCGGCGAACCTGACCGGCGTGGCGGGCGACACACCGGTCGCGTCCGCGATCGTCAAGCGGATCGCGGCGCACCCGGGCCGGTACTACAGCAACCTGCACACCCTGGACTTCAACGGCGGCGCGGTGCGCGGCCAGCTGTCGGGCAAGCCGTTCGGCCACCCCCGCGCGATGACGGCCGACGTGCTGCGCGGCGAGCAGATCTACTCCTGCGCCGAGCAGCCCGGCGGCGGCTACGCCTTCACCCAGTACGGCGTGTCGGCCGAGCTCAGGCGCGGCATCGCGCACTCGTTCGTGACCCCGGCCGCGGGCCCGCCGCAGTGGATCGCCCCTGACGGCAGCGCGGTCCGCGGCAAGGTCGTCACCAAGACGCCGAACGGCGACAGGAACATCCCCGAGCTGGTGCTCGACGCCACCCAGTCGGGCTCCCGCGGCGGCCTGCTGGCCGGGGCGACCCAGATCCTGCGGCTCAACACGGCCGGCGGCGTCGCCCCCGCCGGTTCCTGCAAGCCGGGAGCCAAGGCGAAGGTGCCCTACAAGGCCGACTACCTGTTCCTCGGCTGACGCCGGCCGCTCCTGACCACAGCCACCGGACGCCCCGCGGTGCCACCCCGGCACGGCGGGGCGTCCTCACGTCGCGAGCAGGGCCGCGTCGCGCACCGGGAACAGGCAGGCGGCGGTGTGCCCCGGCGCGTCCTGCTCGGCCAGCGGCGGGCGGACGGCCGCGCACTCGTCGCGGGCGGCCGGGCAGCGGGTGTGGAAGCCGCACCCGGGCGGCGGGTCGGACGGTGCGGGCGGGTCGCCGCGCAGCACGATCCGCCTGCGTGTCCGCTCCACCCTGGGGTCGGCGACTGGCGCGGCCGACAGCAGGCTGTGCGTGTACGGGTGGCGCGGCGCGGTGAACAGCCGCTCGGTCTCGGCCAGCTCGACGACGCGGCCCAGGTTCATCACCGCGACCCGGGTGGCGATCTGCCGCATGATCGACAGGTCGTGCGAGACGAACAGGTATGTCAGCCCGCGCTCGGCCTGCAGCCGCTTCATCAGGTTGACGATCTGCGCCTGGATCGACACGTCCAGCGCGCTGACCGGCTCGTCGCAGATGACCAGTTTCGGCTCCAGGGCGAGCGCCCTGGCGATGCCCACGCGCTGGCGCTGACCGCCGGAGAACTCGTGCGGGTAGCGGTCCTGGCTGCCCGGCTCCAGGCCGACCGCGTCGAGCAGTTCGGCGACCCGGTCGCGGAGCGGCGCCCGGCCCCTGCGCCCGCGCGGCACCCGGCCGTGCGTGACCAGCGGCTCGGCGACGATCTCGCCGACACGCATCCGCGGGTTCAGGCTCGCGTACGGGTCCTGCAGGACGACCTGCATGTCCTCGCGCACGGCCAGCAGCTCGCGCTGCCGCATCCCGAGCAGCTCGCGGCCGTCGAACCAGATCTCGCCGGCGCTGGCCTCGGTCAGCCGCAGGATCAGCCGGGTGAGCGTGGTCTTGCCGCAGCCGGACTCGCCGACGAGCCCGAGCGTCTCGCCGGCGTGGACGTCCAGCGACACGTCGTCGACGGCGAGCACCTTCGAGCCGAACTCCTTGCGCACCCCGCGCAGCGACAGCAGCGGCCCCTCCATCACAGGCTCCCTTCGAGGACGCAGGCCGCGCTGTGCCCCGGCGCCTTCTCCACCAGCGCGGGCGCCCGCTGCGCGCACTCGGGCAGCGCGCGGGAGCAGCGCGGGTGGAAGGCGCAGCCGGACGGCGGCGCGAACAGGTTGGGCGGGCTGCCGGGGATCGGGTCGAGCGGCGCCCCGCCGGGCACGTCCGACCTGGGCATGGAGTCCAGCAGCGCCCGCGTGTACGGCATCCGGGGGTCGTCGAAGAGCGCGTCGACGGAGGCCAGCTCGACCGGGCGGCCGCCGTACATGACCAGGACCCTGTCGGCGCAGCGGGCGACCACGCCGAGGTCGTGCGTGATCAGCACGATCGCCATGCCGAACCGCTCCTGCAGCCCGGCGAGCAGCTCCATGATCTGGGCCTGGACGGTCACGTCGAGCGCGGTGGTCGGCTCGTCGGCGATGAGCACCTTGGGCCGGCAGGCGAGCGCCATCGCGATCATCGCGCGCTGCCGCATCCCGCCGGAGAACTGGTGCGGGTACTCCCCCGCGCGCTGCGCCGGGTTGGGGATGCCGACCTCGCGCAGCGCCTCGACGGCCTTGGCGCGGGCCTCGGAGCGGGACACGTCCCGGTGCAGGCGGAGGGATTCGGCGATCTGCGCGCCGATGGTCTTGAGCGGGTTGAGGCTGGTCATCGGGTCCTGGAAGACCATGGCGATCTCGTTGCCGCGGATCGCGCGCAGCTCCCGCTCCGGCAGCCTCAGCAGGTCGCGTCCGCCCGCGAGGATCTCCCCGCCGGTGTAGACGCACGGCGGGGACGGGTGCAGCCGCAGGACGGACAGGGCGGTGGCGGTCTTGCCGCTGCCCGATTCGCCGACGACCGCGAGCGTCTGGCCGGCCTCGACCGACAGCGACACCCCGTTGACCGGTTTGACGGTGCCCTGCTCCAGCCGGAACTCGACGTGCAGGTCGTTGATCTCCAGCACGCTCACGTGGCGCCTCCCCGGAAGATCCGCAGCAGCTCGGCCGGATCGGCCCTGACGGTGCCCTCAGGGGGCGGCGCGGCCTGCACCAGCGCGCTGGGCTGCTTGAGCGCGCCGCCCGTCACGACGCTGACGACGGTGTCGCGCTCCGACACCCAGCCCTGGGCGCGGGCCCGCAGCAGCGCGGCGGTGGACGCGGCGGCCGACGGCTCGGCCGACACCCCCTCCTCGCCGAGCAGCCGCATCGCCTCGAACAGGTCGCTGTCGTCGACCGCGACCACCCGCCCGCCCGACTCGTAGACGGCCCGCAGCACCCGTGAGCCGCCCTGGATGGGGGCGTCGCCCGCGATGCTCTGGGCGACGGTCAGGTTGGCGTCGCCGTGCCGTCCGGCGACCGTCTTGCCCTCGGCGTAGGCGCGCACGAGCGGGGCGGACGCGGCGGGCTGCACGCCCACCATCCGGGGCAGCTTGTCGATCAGACCGAGACGGCGCAGCTCGCGGAAGCCCTTCCACGCGCCGTACAGGCCGCCGCCGGTGCCGACGGGGTGCACCATCACGTCGGGCGCGCGCCAGTCGAGCGCCTCACAGATCTCGTAGGCGTAGGTCTTCATGCCCTCGTGACGGACCGGGTTGATGAAGTTGACGAAGCAGTAGAAACCGGCCTCCGACAGCGCGCTCACCCCGGCGAAGATCTCCAGGCTGGAGCGGTAACGGAGCCGGAGCACGCGGGCGCCGCTGAGGCTGATGGCGGAGATCTTCGACTCGTTGGCCACGTCCTCCACCAGGACGGTCGCCTCGATGCCGGCCCTGGCGGCGTAGGCAGCGAACGACGCTCCGGCGTTTCCGGAGCTGTAGGTGAAGGCATGCTTCACGCCGAGCGCGCGGGCGAAGCCGACGGCGACGGAGAAGCCGCGGTCCTTGAAGCTGCCGGTGGGCATCAGGGTGTCGTTCTTGATCAGCAGCTCGGGCAGGCCCACGTGGCGGCCGAGTCTTCTGGTGCGCATCAGCGGGGTGTCGCCCTCGCCGAGGTGCAGCGGCTCGGCGCCGTCGGGCAGGGGCAGCAGGTCGGACCAGCGCCACAGGCCGAGCCGGCGGTTGGCGTCCGCCCGCGCCACGATCGCGCCGGGGTCGGCGGCGCCGAGGTCGTAGTCGATCTCGAGCAGGCCGCCGCACGCCTCGCAGAGCAGGGCGGGGGTCTTGAGCGGCACGCGGGCGTGGCAGTCGTCGCACACGTAGCTGGTAGCCAGGTTCATCGGTGGTAGGCCTTCGGGTCGGCGACGTCGCGGAGCATGTCGCCGGTGACGTTGATGGCGAGTGTTGTCATCATGATGGCAGCGCCGCTGAAGACCGCGATCCACCAGGCGCTGCGCAGGTAGAGCTGTCCGTCGGCGAGCATGCTGCCCCACGTGGGGATGCTGGGCGGGACCCCGAGGCCGAGGTAGCTGAGCGACGCCTCCGCGACGATCATGGACGCCACCTGGAGGGTGCCGATCGTGGCGAGCGGCGCCACGATGTTGGGGACGAGATGCCGGGTCATGATCTGGGTGCCGGTGTCGCCGATCGCCCTGGCCGCGGTGACGAACTCCCTCGTCCGCAGCGACAGCACCTCGGCGCGTATCACGCGGGCGTACGACACCCAGCCGGTCAGCCCGAGCACCAGGATCAGGAAGAGCAGGCTCGGCCCGAGCACCGCGATGATCGCCAGGGCCAGCAGGATCGACGGGAACGCCAGCTGGACGTCGGCCAGGCGCATGAACACCTGCTCCCGCCAGCCCCGGTAGTAGCCGCTGACCACGCCGACGGCCGAGCCGACGACGCCCGACAGGAGCGTGGCGGCCAGCCCGACCAGCAGGGAGACGCGGGTGCCGTACATGATGCGGCTGAGCACGTCGCGGCCGAGCTTGTCGGTGCCGAGCGGGTAGCCGGGCTCGCCGCCGTCCAGCCAGAGCGGCGGGCGCAGCTTGAGGTTCAGGTTCTGCAGGTTCGGGTCGTGCGGTGCGATCAGCGGCGCGAACAGGCCGACGACCACGACCAGCACGATGACGCCGAGGGCGAGCTTGGCGGCGTGGTTGCGGCGCAGCGCGCGCCGGACTGCGGTCGTCATCAGGCAAGCCTCACGCGGGGGTCGAGCAGGGCGTAGGACAGGTCGACGATCAGGTTCACGAGCACGAACACGGCCGCCAGGAACAGCACGGTGGCCTGCATCAGCGGGTAGTCGCGGTAGGTGATCGCCTCGACGGTGAGCCGTCCGATGCCCGGCCAGGAGAACACCTGCTCGGTGAGGATCGCGCCGCCGAGCAGGCTGCCCACCTCCAGGCCGACGACGGTGACGACGGGCAGCGCCGCGTTGCGCAGGCCGTGCGAGGTGACCGCGCGCCAGCCCGGCAGGCCCTTGGCCCTGGCCGTGCGGATGTAGTCCTCGCCCAGCACGTCGATCAGGGACGACCGCAGCAGCCTCGCGATCATGGCGGCCGAGTAGAGGCCGAGCGTGATCGCGGGCAGCACGAGGTGCGCGGGCGAGCCGGTGCCGGAGGCGGGCAGCCACCGCAGGTTGACCGCGAAGACCAGGATCAGCAGGATGCCCACCCAGAAGGCCGGGGTGGACTGGCCGACCAGGACCGAGGCCATGACCGAGGTGTCGGTCGCGGTGCCGCGCCGCACCGCCGAGACGATCCCGGCGGGGATGGCGAGCACCAGCGTGAACGCCATGGCCGCCACGGCGAGGTCGACGGTCAGCGGGAGCCGCTCCATGATCACGCCGAACGCGGGCCGGTGGAAGAAGACCGACTGGCCGAAGTCGAGACGCAGCAGCCCGCCCAGGTAGGACAGGTACTGGTCGAGCAGCGGCCGGTCGAGGCCGAGGGAGGCGCGCAGGGCGGCCTCCTGCTCGGCGGTGGCCTCGGGCGGGAGCATCTGCTGCACCGGGTCGCCGGCCAGCCTGACGATGAAGAACGACACGGTGGCGACGCAGAACAGGACGAGCACCGTGTGGCCCACGCGACGGCCGACGAACGTCCAGAGCCCGCTCACGAGGTCTGCAGCCGGGCGCTCGCCATGGCCAGGGTGCCGTTGGAGTTGGTCTTCCACTGCACCTTGTCGCTGACGGCGTACAGGACGCTCGCCTGGTACAGGTAGAGGAACGGCGCCTCGTCGGCGAGCATCCGCTGCAGTTCGGCGAACGCCTTCTGGCGGACGTCCGGCTCGACCGACTGCTCCTCGCTGTCGACGAGCTTGTCCGCCTCCGGGCTGTTCCAGCGGCTCTGCCGCCTGTCGTGCCTGACGAAGGACTGCAGGTTGCTGGACGCGTCCATGGTCCAGCCCGAGTTGCCGACGAAGTACATCGCGCCGAGGGCCTTGCGGTTGTCGGAGACCAGGCGGCTCTTGAAGGTGGCCGGGTCGAGCAGCGTCACCTCCGCCTTCACCCCGATCTGGGCGAGCTGTCCGGCGATGGCCTGGGCCACGTCCTTGTCCAGAGTGGACGCGCTGAACTTCAGCGAGAAGCCGGCCTGCCGGCCCGCCTCGGCGAGCAGGCTCTTGGCCTTGGCCAGGTCGTGGGTGAACGGCTGGACGGCGGGGTCGAAGCCGAACGCCTGACGCGGGATCAGCGTCGGCGTGCGCTCCGCCGCGCCGTTGAGCACCGACGTGATCAGCGCGGGGACGTCCAGCGCGTGGTTGAGCGCCTGGCGGACGCGCTTGTCCTTCAGCGGTCCTTCCTCGGTGTCCAGGGAGACGAAGTAGGTGCGCACGCCCGGCGAGGTGACGACCTTGAAGCCGGGGGCGTCGCCGAGTTGCTGCGCCGCGTCGGGGGTGAGGCCGGTGACGATGTCCACCTCGCCCGACTGCAGCGCCGCCAGCGAGGACGACGGGTCGGGCATGACCTTGAACGCGAGCTGCCGCACGCCCGGCCTGCCGTTCCAGTACGCGTCGTTGGCCTTGAGCGTGATCTGGCTGTCGCGCTGCCACGACTCGAACGTGAACGGCCCGGTGCCGACCGGGTGCTCGGCGAAGGCCTGGTCGCCCTTCTCCTTGAGGTACTTCGGCGGCACGATCACGCCGCCGAACAGCGACAGCTTGGCGGGCAGGATCGGGTCGGGCTCCTTGGTGACGAGGTCCACCGTGCTCGCGTCGACGACCTTGGCGTCGGTGACCAGGCGCAGCTCGACGATGGGCGATCGGGTCGCGGGGTCGATCAGGCGCCGGATGCTGAACGCCACGGCGGCGGCGTCGCACGGTTCGCCGTTGTGGAAGGTCACACCCTTGCGCAGGTGGAAGCGCCAGGTCCGCGGGTCCTTGGACTCCCAGCGCTCGGCCAGGCCGCCGACCAGCTTGTCGTCGACGTCCCTGACGGTGAGCGTGTCGAAGATGTTGATCAGGACGTTCATGGACGGCAGGTCGCCCTGCTTGTGCGGGTCGAGGGTGGTCGCGTCGGCGGCGAGCGAGACGCGCAGCGCGCCCGCGGCGGCGTCGCCGGGGGTCGCGGAGGGGCTGGTGCTGGCGCAGGCCGAGAGCAGGCCCGGCAGGGAGGCGCCGGCCGCGGCGAGGCCGCCGATCTTGAGGAGGTGGCGACGGTCCATCAACGCGCGGTCGGACATCATTCCCGCTCCGTTTCATCTGGTGAAATGTCGTATCACGTGGTTGAATATGGCCCGTTTCGGCTGAACGCGTCAACCCTTTTCGGACGGGAGTCAATGAACTCAGTGGAGAAGACGCTGGTCGTCCTCAGGGCGCTGGCGGGGCATGACCGGCCCCGCAGCCTCGCCGACATCGCCCAGCGGACCGGCATCAACAAGACGACCGTTCACCGGATCCTGCAGATCTTCATCGCCCAGGGGTACGCGGTCACCCGCGGCGACGGCACGTACGCGTCCGGGCCCGCGATGCTCACGCTGGCCGGGGCCGCGCTCACGGACAGGGACGTGACCGCCCTGGTCAGGCCGATCCTGGAGAACCTGCAACGGCACTCCACGCACACCGTGCACTTCGCGGTGCGCAGCGGGTCGGCGGCCGTCTACCTGGCCAAGATCGAGTCGCAGCAGCCGTACCGGATGGCCTCGCGGGTCGGCACGCAGATCGCGTTGCACTGCACCGCGATCGGCAAGGCGATCCTGGCGCACCTGCCCGAGGAGGAGGTCCGCGCGGTGGTCGCGGCCACCTCGCCGCTGATGCGCAACACCGCCAACACCATCGTGGACCGGAACCTGCTGATGGCGGAGCTGGAGGCGGTGCGCCGGCGTGGCTACGCGATCGACGACGAGGAGAACGAGGCCAACGTGCGCTGCGTCGGGGCGGTGGTCCAGGACGGGGCCGGGACCGCGGTCGGCGCGGTCAGCGTGGCCGGCCTCACGCTCAGCCTCGGCGCCGACGACGTCCCGCTGCTCGGACCGCTGGTGGTGGCCGCCGCCGCCCGCGTCTCGGCGGCGCTCGGGAGGACCGCGTGACGCGCGGGACGGCCGCCGTCGAGGTCCTGGCGCGGGCGCGGGCCGCCGGGGAGTTCTCCGGCGCGGCCTGGGCCTACGGCAGGTCCACCGGACGGGTGACGCACGGCACGCTGGGCACCCTGTCGTGGGACGGCGACCCGGTCGGCCCCGGCACCCTGTGGGACCTGGCCTCGCTCACCAAACCGATCGTCGGCCTGGCCGTGATGGCGCTGGTCGAGACGGGCGAGCTGGCCCTGGACGACCCGATCGCCCGGCACCTGCCCGAGTACGCCGACACCGGCAAGGCCGGCATCACCGTCTTCGAACTGCTGACCCACACCTCGCGCATCCCCGGCCAGCAGCCGCTCTACCGCCACTGCCGCACCCGGCAGGAGCTGCTCGACGCCCTGGTCGGGCTGCCCCTGCGCGCCGAGCCCGGCGTCGAGTACAGCTCGCAGGGCTTCATGATCCTCGGCCTGATGGCGGAGAGCGCCGCCGGCGTGCCGCTCGACCGGCTCGTCCGCGAGCGCGTCACGGAACCGGCGGGCATGGACGACACCCGCTTCCTGCTGCCCGAGCGTGACCGGGGGCGCGCGGCGGCCACCGAGGACTGCCCGTGGCGCGGCCGGATCGTCCAGGGCACCGTGCACGACGAGAACGCCGAGGTGCTGGGCGGCGTCGCCGGGCACGCCGGGCTGTTCGGCACCCTGGACGACCTCACCACCCTGGGCAGGGCGCTGTGCCGGGGCGGCGCGGGCGTCCTCGGCGCGCGGACGCTCTCCCTGATGACGGCGACCAGGACCGGCGGCAGAGCCCTGGCCTGGCAGGGCTGGCAGCGGGGATGCGGCGGCGGCGACCTGCTCAGCCCGTCCGCCTACGGGCACAACGGGTTCACCGGCACCAGCCTCTGGGTGGACCCCGAACTGGATGTGTTCGCCGTGCTGCTGACCAACCGGGTCCACCCGAGCCGCGCGTCCACCGCGATCGGCCGGATCCGCACCACCTTCCACAACGTCGCCGTCGCGGAGGCCCTGGCGTGAACGAACCGCTGAACGTGATCGGCTCCTCCCCCGCCCGCCTGGTGCTCGGCGACGGGAGGGCCGTCCTGGAGCCGACCGGCGAGCGGCCGGGAGACCTCTACGTCGGGCCCGGCTGGGTGGACCTGCACGCCCACGTGTACGACGGGATGACGCAGATCAGCGTCCCGGCCGACCGGGTCGGCCTGGAGCAGGGCGTGCACGTGCTGGCCGACGCGGGCAGCGCGGGCGAGGCCACGGTCGACGGGCTGGCCCGCTACGTCGTCCCGGCCGCCGAGACCGAGGTGCGGGTCTGGCTCAACATCGGCTCGCACGGGCTGGTCCACCTGCGCGAGACCGCCGACCCGAGCTTCGTCGACGTCGACAGGACGCTCGCGGCCATCGACCGGCACCGCGGCCTGGTGTGCGGGGTGAAGGTCCGCTCCAGCGGCGCGATCGTGGGCGCGATGGGGTTGCAGCCGCTCCAGCTCGGCAGGCTGGCCGCCAGGGAGGCGGGCCTGCCGCTGCTGGTGCACGTCGGCGAGGCGCCGCCGCTCATCGAGGACGTGCTCGACCTGCTGGACGAGGGCGACGTGATCACCCACTGCTACCACGGCAAGGCCGGCCGCCCGTGGCTCCCCGACGGCAGGCCGGCGCCCGCGCTGGCCCGCGCGCTCGACCGGGGCGTGCTGCTGGACGTCGGGCACGGCGCCGCCAGCTTCAGCTTCGACGTGGCCGCCCGCGCCGTGGCGGCCGGGTTCCCGCCGCACTCCATCAGCACCGACATCCACGTCAGGAACATCGCCGGGCCGGTGCACGACCTGGCCACCACGCTCACCAAGCTGCTGGCGTGCGGGCTGCCGCTGGAGGACGCGATCGCGGCCGTGACCGACGCGCCGCGCCGCGTCCTGCGCATGCCCGCGCCCTGGCGCGAGGAGGACGGGACGATCCGGCACGCCACGGTGTTCAGGCTGGCCGCCGCCGCGCCCCCGGGCCGCGCCTACGCGGACGCGTCCGGGGCGCGGCGCACCCCGGACGTGCACGTCGTGCCGGTGGCGACCGTCCGCGACGGCCGCCTGCGCCCGGCAGCGGGTGCTACGACAGGCCCGGAGCCGGGAACTGCGAGGTCAGCTCGCTGACCTCGTGGTGGACGCGGGAGATGACCGCCTCGGCGTCGCCCTTGGCCAGGGCGGTGACGACCTCGTCCATCCAGGCGCCGATCTGCCGCATCTCGGCCTCGCCCATGCCCCGGGAGGTGACCGACGGGGTGCCGATGCGGATGCCCGACGGGTCGAACGGCTTGCGGGTGTCGAACGGGACCGTGTTGTAGTTGGTCTCCAGGCCCGCCCGGTCGAGGGCCTGCGCGGCGGGCTTGCCGCCGATGCCCTTGGGCGTGAGGTCGAGCAGGATCAGGTGGTTGTCGGTGCCGCCCGACACCAGGTCGAAGCCGCGGCCGGCCAGCTCGTCGGCCAGCGCCTTGGCGTTGGCGACCACCTGGTGCGCGTACGCCTTGAAGGCGTCGGTGGACGCCTCGTGCAGGGCGACGGCGATGGCCGCGGTGGTGTGGTTGTGCGGGCCGCCCTGCAGGCCGGGGAAGACGGCCTTGTTCAGCGCGGCGGCGTGCTCGTCGGTGCTGGCCATGAGCATCGCGCCGCGCGGCCCGCGCAGCGTCTTGTGCGTGGTCGTGGAGATCACGTCGGCGTGGCCGACCGGCGACGGGTGCGCGCCGCCGGCGACGAGCCCGGCGATGTGCGCGATGTCGGCGGCCAGCACGGCGCCGACCTCGCGGGCGATCGACGCGAAGCCCTCGAAGTCGATCGTGCGCGGGATCGCGGTGCCGCCGCAGAAGATCAGCTTCGGCCGGTGCTCCAGGGCCACCGCGCGGACCTCGTCGAGGTCGATGCGCCCGGTGTCCTTGCGCACGCCGTAGCGGACCGGGTTGAACCACTTGCCGGTGGCCGAGACCGACCAGCCGTGCGTGAGGTGGCCGCCGAACGGCAGGCCCATGCCCATCACGGTGTCGCCGGGCTGCAGGAACGCCATGTAGATGGCGAGGTTGGCCGGCGAGCCGGAGTACGGCTGGACGTTGGCGTGGTTGACGCCGAACAGCGCCTTGGCGCGCTCGTTGGCGATGGTCTCGATCTGGTCGATGACCTGCTGACCCTCGTAGTACCGCTTGCCGGGGTACCCCTCGGAGTACTTGTTGGTCAACACGGTGCCGGTGGCCTCGAGCACGGCCTTCGACACGTAGTTCTCCGACGCGATCAACTTGACGGTGTCGGCCTGGCGGCGCTCCTCCGCCTTGATGAGCTCGGCGATCTGCGGGTCGACGCTCGCGAGAGAACTCATGACTCCCCTGTCATCGTTGACGTCCTGCGAAGACCCAGGCGCACGGCCTTCGCGCCTTCCGCTCCCCGGTGGTCCATCCCACCCAATGCGCCAGTCGCGACCACCTAGACGATAGCGGATGAGTCAGGCGACTCACTCCTGCTTGAGCAGCGCGTTCTCCAACCGGCTCGCCCCCGGCCACAACCGGTCCACCTCCGCGTTCAGAATGGCCCCGATCAGCACCGCGAGCGCGGTGATGTAGAGCCAGAGCAGCAGCGCGATGGGCGCGGCCAGCGAGCCGTAGACCGACACGGGCGAGAACCAGGCGGCCAGCACCGCCCTGAGCACGGCGGCGCAGGCGATCCAGAGGATCAGCGCCAGGATCGCGCCGGGCAGTTCGCGGTACCACCTCGTCCGCACCGGCACGCTCACGTGGTACAGCACGGTCAGGAACAGCACCGAGCCGACGACGACCACCGGCCAGTAGAGGACGTCGATGAGGACGCCGTACTGCGCCGGCAGCGCGTCCCTGAGCAGGGTGGGGCCGATGACCAGCACGGGCATCACGATGATGCCGATCACCAGGCCCACCACGTACAGGCCGAACGACATCAGCCTGGTCCTGATGATGCCGCGCTTCTCCCCCAGCCCGTAGGCCACGGAGATGAGGTCAACGTAGACGTACAGGGCCCGCGAGCCGGACCACAGCGACAGCAGGAAGCCCAGCGAGATGATGGAGACCTTGCTCGCGTCGTCGCTGAGCACGTCGGTGATGAGCGGGCTCACCACCTTCTTGACGGCCTCCTGGGTGAACAGGACCCCCGACTGCTCGATCACCCACGCCTTGACCTCGTCGACCACGCTGGGCCCGAGCCAGGTGCCGAGCTTGGCGAGCACGCCGATCAGCCCGAGCACGAACGGCGGCAGCGACAGCAGCGCGAAGAACGCCGCCTCTCCGGCCAGCCCGGTGACCCGGTAGTCGACCCCGGCGTTCGTGGCGCCCCGGACGATCTCCCACGCCTTCGTGTCGAGCGCCCGGTTCAGCCTGGCCCGGGCGTTCGCGGCGGGCCGCCGCTTCTGCCGATCGGACGCATCGGTGGACGTCATGGCACCCAACGGTATTTTCGCAGTGACTCTTCGGGACAGCTTACGTCCCTCATTCCCTGCCCTAGTCGACGTCGACGATGCGCGCACCCAGCGGGAGCAGCGAGACCGGGACGAGCTTGAGGTTCGCGATCCCCATCGGGATGCCGATGATGGAGATGAACAGCGGGATGGACGTGAGCACGTGCCCGATCGCGAGCCAGATCCCCGCCACCACACACCAGATGATGTTGCCGATCAGCGAGAACACCCCGGAGTCTGGGTCTCGGACGACGGTCCTGCCGAACGGCCACAGCGCGTACGCGGCGATCCTGAAGGACGCGATGCCGAACGGAATCGTGATGATCAGGATGCAGCAGATGACACCCGCCACCGCGTAACCGAGGGCCAACCAGATCCCGGCGAAGACCAGCCAGATGACGTTCAGAATTGTCCTCATATTTACAGCATGTCACCGTTGAGGACTGAGCGTCATCCGGCATGCCCCTGAACTCCCCCTGACGCAGCCCCTGACCCGGGGGCCCGCCCACTGCCCGGCGGCCCGGCGAAGGCCTGCGCGATCGCCAGCCAGGCCCGCGCCGTCGCGCCGGCGCTCTCCAGCGCGGTGTCGTCCAGGTGCCTGCGCTGGGTGACGACCAGGCAGAAGTCGAGCATCGGCCCGCGCACCACGGCTCCGGCGTCATCGGGGCCGGCCGTCCAGGGCTCGCCGCCGGGCGTCACCAGTTCCACGCGCACCGGCTCGGCCGGAGCGGGCAGCCCGTTCACGAGGAAGCTGTAGCCCATGGCCCGGAACCCGATCATGGCCACGTGCCGCAGCCGGTCGGTCGGCTCCCGCACGACGCCGAGCCCGTCGGCGACGTCCTGACCGTGGGCCCACGTCTCCATCAGGCGGGCGGTGACGAACGACGCACCCGACATGTCGGGGCCGTACCAGGGCACCCGGTCGCGGGCGCCCAACGTGGCGAACGCCTCCAGGCTGCGGGCGCGGGCCGTGCCGAACCACGCGTACAGCTCGTCCGGCGGCATTCCGCGCGCCTCGGCGACGAGGTCGTCCACGGAGGTCATCCCGGGCGGCCCGCCCGGCCGGGTCACCACGGCGGTGGCGGCGTCGTCGAACCAGGCGAGATGGCTGACCTGATCGCGCACGGCCCACCCTTCGGCGGGCGTGGCGAGCTCCCACTCCTCGGGCCGCAACGGCCGCAGCAGCCCGTCGAGCGACGCCGTCTCGGCCCGCAGGTCGGCGAGCAGCTCGGCCATGAGATCCACCCGGCGCCTCCCGGCAAAACGCGAAATAATGACCAGTGTGATCTGCGAGAGCTGCAAGGACAAGCGGCACGAGGACTGTCGCGGCGGGTCCTGGTGCGACTGCCAGCACCAGGAGCCGGAGCGGCCGCACGAGCCGGACGTCGACTGGCTGCGCCAGGGCTGAGGCTCAAGAGAGGCCTGAGCCGTCTGCGAGCTGGCTCCGGCAGGGCTAGAGCCGATCTTTCGTGAGCATGACGAAGGTCACACTCCAGTGATCCGAACGGATCGGGGAAAGTTTGCCCTTTATATACGGATGGGCAAGCTCAACGACTCCAGCAAGGACACACGCAAGCCGGACCGCCTGCCGGAGAACGTCGCCGACATGGACCTCTACAGAGAGCTGGGCGGATCATTGTGCCAAAAATCATCATTGTCGTCTCGTTCGTACCTACGTCGCGGAGGAGTTCGGCGATGTTCACGCGCCGCCCCATGGATCTCTGTGATGACGCCTTTAACGAGGCTCACGAGAAATGAAGCGCCAATCAGGGCCCACGCCCATCCGGGCGCGCCTCCGATGGAGAACGACATCACGGGAATGCCGCCATAAAGGGCTAGTGCACCGATCATAATGGCAATGTCATCAAAAGAGGGCTTGAACTGTCTGACGATCTCGGGGATGAGCAATCCCAGGAGGAACGTCATGGCGGTGCATACGACCACCGTGCTAATGACTCGCCACAGAGGCGCCTCATCGAACATGACGACGGTCGGGAAAACCCATCTCACGATGGAGTTCCACGCGCCACTAAAGGCTTCCAGCTCATCCGTCAGATTTAACGCGTTCGCCAGCCAATCCCTTGCGGATTTAAACCATTGCGATGAGACGTTGTCGGACACGACGAACTGAAACACGGCAATCAGCCCGGCTATCAGCGAAAGACCGTCAAGGAGTCTTCGCCCTAAGCCCGACTTGTTCGCTTCTTCGCTTGAGGCCACTTCAACCTCCTGAACACGAAAGGTCCGGTCGATCGTAGTCCCCCAGAGCCCACCCGTGTGATCAAACCATCAACTTCTTGGCGCCCTGGGAGGTGATGCCTGTGCAGACAGGCAACGTTGTCGCCGGCATGAACCCATACAGCCAGCTGGGCAGCGCGTGATCAGCGAGTCAGCTCGCGCACCTTGGTGCGGGCCTCGCGCAGTTTCTCGCACGCCTTCCGGGCCTTCTCCGCTTCAGCGCGACCGTTGTACCAGGACGTTTGGATCTCGGGGAGCCGTTCACCAATCTTGTCTGGGTTCTTAAACAGGTACACAACAGCGGACTCGACCCCGCTCCTCCAGCAGTTGTGGTGGCGACTTCCAGCAGTAGCGGCGAGTTCATGGAACACCGGACGAGCAGGAAGGGACTCCGGTAGTTCGTCTCATAATCTTGTGTGCCGGCAAACCATCCAGGGCGGCGGCCGAACTGATCGTAGTTCGGCTGATCAGCTCGGAGACGATGTCGGCGGAGAGATCGAAAGTGACCGGCCCGCCGCCAGGCCCCTCCACGAAAGCCAGCCTCTGCTTGGCCCACTTCGTCAGCTCTGCCATGTCCCCCATGGAGCGGACGGCTCGGTCCTGCTTCGCCCAGACCCACGACGTCGAACTCGTTGAGCCGCTCACCGAGGTTCGGGCGCTCGAATGGACTTGTCTTGGTCGTGGACACATCCAGGTCCACGGCATGGCCCACGATGGACCATCCCGCCGCTCGGCCTCCCCAGTGGTCGCGGCGAACCGGCGTTCCGGACTGGTCGTCTCGTCTGTCAGCACGGACAGACGGACGGCGAGTAACGCGCGCATCGGACTACCGTTCGCGACGGACTGCCGCGGCGGGTCCTGGTGCGACTGCCAGCACCAGGAGCCGGAGCGGCCGCACGAGCCGGACGTCGACTGGCTGCGCCAGGGCTGAGAACGTCCAGACTCTGGACTCAGTCTTGGACATTCAGGACGGTCAGAGTATCTTCGAAGAATGCCAGCGGACCCCATGCTTGTCGGCCGACGCCACGTCGACCTTCAGCGTGTCCGCAGTGCCATCTGTCGCGACGCCCGCTAACTCCGTCTGCTTTCCACAGCTGAGCGCGTCGCACACCTCCTTGCACCCCTGCCCTCGACGATGAGGCGGGAGGACTCTTGCGCGCGCCCATGAACCGAAGGACGCGCAATGAGCACCCCTGCCAGCCGGCATCACAAGCGCCCGCGCGGCGAAGGACAGTGGGCTCTCGGTTACCGGGAGCCGCTCAACAAGAACGAGGAGAACAAGAAGAACGACGACGGGCTGAACGTCCGCCAGCGGATCATCGACATCTACGCCAAGAACGGCTTCGACTCCATCGACCCGGCCGACCTGCGCGGACGGATGCGCTGGTACGGCCTGTACACGCAGCGCAAGCCCGGCATCGACGGCGGCAAGACCGCGATCCTGGAGCCGGAGGAGCTCGACGACCGCTACTTCATGCTCCGCATCAGGATCGACGGCGGCCAGCTCGACCTGCGGCAGCTCCGCGTGATCGCCGACCTGGCCAACGAGTACGGCCGGGGCACCGCCGACCTGACCGACCGCCAGAACGTGCAGCTCCACTGGGTGGAGATCGAGTCCGTGCCCGACATCTGGGAGCGGCTGGAGGCCGTGGGCCTGTCGACCACCGAGGCGTGCGGCGACACCCCTCGCGTGATCCTGGGCTGCCCGCTGGCCGGCATCGACGCCGACGAGGTGCTGGACGCGTCCGAGCAGATCCGCGAGATCCACGAGCGGTTCATCGGCGACCCGGCCTACTCGAACCTGCCCCGCAAGTTCAAGTCCGCGCTCAGCGGCTGCCCGGCGCACTGCACCGTGCACGAGATCAACGACGTGGCGTTCGTCGGCGTCGTCAACGAGCAGGGCGAGAAGGGGTTCGACCTGTGGGTGGGCGGCGGGCTGTCCACCAACCCGATGCTGGGCAAGCGCATCGGCGTGTTCGTCCGTCCCGAGCAGGTCGCCGACGTCTACGGCGGCGTGATCGGGATCTTCCGTGACTACGGGTACCGGCGGCTGCGGCACCGGGCGCGGATCAAGTTCCTCGTCAACGACTGGGGCGCGGAGAAGTTCCGCGACGTGCTGGAGACGGAGTACCTCAAGGAGCCGCTGCCCGACGGCCCCGCGCCCGAGCAGCCGCGCGGCAGCCGCCGCGACCACGTCGGCGTCCACCGGCAGCGGAACGGCGACTTCTACGTGGGCTTCGCGCCGAAGGTCGGCCGCCTCGACGGCGACAAGCTGCACCTGATCGCCGACATCGCCGAGCGGCACGGCTCCGGCAGGGTCCGCACGACCGTCGAGCAGAAGATGGTCATCCTGGACGTCGCGCCCGACCGGGTCGACTCGCTCGTGGCCGAGCTGGAGGCCAACGACCTTCAGGTCAACCCGTCCACGTTCCGCCGGCAGACCATGGCCTGCACCGGCATCGAGTTCTGCAAGCTGGCCATCGTCGAGACCAAGGCCACCGCCTCGCACCTGATCGACGAGCTGGAGCGGCGGCTGCCCGGCTTCGACGAGCCGCTCACCATCAACGTCAACGGCTGCCCGAACTCCTGCGCGCGCATCCAGGTCGCCGACATCGGGCTCAAGGGCCAGCTCGTCGTCGACGACAACGGCGACCAGGTCGAGGGCTTCCAGGTCCACCTGGGCGGCTCGCTCGGGGTGAACGCCGGGTTCGGGCGCAAGGTGCGCGGTCTGAAGACCACCGCCGCGGCCCTGCCCGACTACGTGGAGCGGGTCGTGACCAACTACAGCGCCCAGAAGAAGGACGGCGAGTCCTTCTCCGACTGGGTGCAGCGCGCCGACGACGCGGATCTGTCATGAGCAGCCGCGCGGTCCCGTTCCACTGCCCCTACTGCGGCGACGAGGACCTCGAGCCCTACGAGGGCGAGCTGAACGTCGCCGGGTCCGCGATGGGTGGCGGCTGGTTCTGCCGGGCCTGCTCGCGCGCCTTCAAGCTGAAGTTTCTCGGAATCGGAGTGAACATATGAGCCTCGTGGACATCGAGGTCGGACTGAGGCAGCAACGCGGCACGCTCGATCTCCAGGGCATCGTCGAGTCCGCCGCGATCTTCCTGGAGGACGCCCCGGCCCGCGAGATCATCCGGTGGGCGGCGGCGACCTTCGGCGACCGGCTCTGCCTGACCTCGTCCATGAGCGACGCGCTGCTCATCGACCTGGTCAGCAGGGTCAAGCCCGGCGTGGACGTGCTGTTCATCGACACCGGCTACCACTTCGCCGAGACCACCGGCACGCGCGACGCCGTCAGGCAGGTGTACGACGTCAACGTGATCGACGTGAAGCCGTCGCGGACGGTCGAGGAGCAGGACCGCGACCTCGGGCCGCGCCTGTTCGGCCGCAACCCCGACCTGTGCTGCTACCTGCGCAAGGTGGAGCCGCTGAACCGGGCGCTGGAGCCGTACCTGGCCTGGGTCTCGGGCATCCGCCGCGACGAGTCGGCCTCCCGCGCCGGCATCAAGGTCGTCGAGTGGGACGCCAAGCGGCAGATGGTCAAGGTCAACCCGATCGCCTCCTGGACCCAGGACGACGTCGACAACTACATGGCCGACAACGGGGTGCTGATCAACCCGTTGCACTACGACAACTACCCCTCGATCGGCTGCGCGCCGTGCACGCGCCAGGTCGCCGAGGGCGAGGACCCGCGGAGCGGTCGCTGGGCGGGGCTGGGGAAGACCGAGTGCGGCATTCACCTGTGATCCCCAGCCGGTCCGTCCCGTTGGCAGACGGGACAGGCCACCCGCCGGCAGACGGGACGGACGCGACCGTCCCGCCTGCCGGTGGAAGCCAGGCAATCATGCGGCCCGTCGACGGGAGCCTGGCGGTCGTCGCGCCTGCCGGTGGGAGCCTGGCGGTCGTCGGGCCTGCCGGTGGAGCGCAGGCGGGCGTCCCGGGCTCCGCGACCGAGGGGGCTCAGGCCGTGACGCCGCTGGTGGCGGTGGCGCACGGGTCGCGCGATCCGCGGGCCGCCGCGACGGTGGAGGCACTGCTGCACGAGGTGCGGCGGGCGCGCCCCGGCCTGCCGGTGCGGGTCGCCTACCTCGACCACGCCACGCCCACGCTGGCTCAGGCGCTGCACGGGCTCACGGAGGCGGTGGTGCTGCCGCTGCTGCTGACGGAGGCGTACCACAGCCGGGTGGACCTGCCGGCGGCGCTCAACGAGGCCAGGGCGCGCGACCCGCGCCTGCGCGTCCACTACGGGACGACGCTCGGCCCGCACCCCCTGCTCCTGACCGCCCTGGAGCGGCGGCTGGCGGAGGCGGGCGTCGAACCCGGCGACCCGGACACGGCGGTCGTGCTGGTCTCGGCCGGTTCGAGCGACGCCCGCGCGAACGCGGTGATCGCGGACCTGGCCAGGACGTGGGCCAGAGGCCCGGGAACGGCCGCCCAGGCCGAGGCGCGCGGGACCGGAGCGCGGCGCTGGTGGGCGGTGAGCGCGGCGTACGCCTCGGCCGCCGGCCCGACGCCGGAGGAGGCGGTCGCGCTCCTCAGGCAGGCGGGCGCGCCCCGCGTGGTGGTCGCGCCGTACCTGCTGGCCCCCGGCCACTTCGCCGACAAGGTCCGCCGGAACACCCTGCGAGCGGGCGCGGACGTGGTCGCCGACGTCCTCGGGCCCGCCCCCGAACTCGCCCAGGTCCTGCTGGAGCGCTACACGGCGGCCGCCCGCGCCACCGCGGACGCCGCAGCCTCCTGACGCCGCCACGGCCCGCCTCACGTATCCCCCACCCGCGCTTGCCCCGGCGCGTCGCCGACCGCACTGCGCGGGTCAGTGTGGGGGGTCGTTGGTCAGGCTTTCGAAGCACGGCCTGAGCAGCGAGACGATGTCGTCGGCCGAGGCGTCGGCGAGGGAGCTCAGCTTGAGCAGGTAGCGGTCGATGACGACGCCGGTGATGATGGCACTGATCAGCCCCGCCCGCAGGTCGGCGTCCTGCGCCGGGATGGCGTCGCCGATCCGCCCCAGCCACCCCGACGCGGCTGCGCGGAACTCCTTCGACGCCTCGGCGTGCGTGAGCATCGAGCGCAGCACCACCAGCGAGGCGACGGGCTCGTCGTCGAGCCGCCTGCGCAGCGTGCTGAGCAGCGCCTCGGCGGGGTGCCCCGCGGGCAGCTCGTCGTCGGGCAGTTTGGCGGCCCGCGAGAACAGCTCTTCCTTGCTGCCGTAGTAGTGCATCACCAGCCCCGCGTTGACCCCGGCCGACGCCGCGACGGCGCGGATCGTGGTGCGCTCGTAGCCGAGCCTGGCGAAGGTCTCTCGGGCGGCGGCGAGGATGCGGGCCTCGGTGTCGCGCCGCTGCTCGGCCCGGGTGCGGTGCTGACTCACCGGTTCATTGTACGGATGTTGACCGAACTCCCCGATTGATTATACGGTCGTTCAATAAACACACGTTCAACAAAGGGAGCGCGCATGCGAGCACGCGAGGTGGCCGAGGAGATCCTGCGGGTGAGCAAGGGCGGCGACACGTCCGGATTCCTGGACCTGCTCGCCCCCGACGTGGTGCTGGAGTGGCCCTACCACCCGCCGGGCGTCCCGGACGTGCTGCGCGGCCGCGAGGAGATCCGCGCGTTCATGGGCGGCGGACTGCCCGTGACCTTCCACGACCACCGCGACGTGGTGATCCACGAGACCGCCGACCCCGAGGTGGTCGTCATGGAGTACACCGCGCACGGCACGGTCGTGGCGTCCGGCGCGCCGTTCACGCAGCGCGTCATCGCGGTCATCAGGGTCAGGGACGGGCAGATCGTCCACTACCGCGACTACATCAACCCACTGGTCCTCATGGAGGCGCTGGCCGGGCACACCCAGCGGACCACCTGACCCGAGCCGGGGTCCAGGGTGACCACCCCGCCGCGGCACCGCCGCCCAGCCCCCGCAGCGACCTGGACCGTCCACTCCGCCGGAAACGGACTGCTCCAGGTCAGCGCCTCGTCCGCCCATGCGGCGGCCCGCTCGTCATCACCGGCCGCCGAGGCCGGGATCGCCACCGCCCTGACCTCGTTCGCCCCCGGGCGTACAGCGCCGGACCAGCCGGTCAGCAGCCCCGGAGGCACCCGCCCGGCCTCGCAGCGCCCGCGCCGGTGCCGACGCGCCGCCGCGCCAGCCAGGCCCTGGCCAGCGCGGTCTGCGTCAGGTCCTCGGCCGTGGCCCAGTCGCGGCAGAGCAGGTACGCCGTCCTGAGCAGGCGCGACGAGCGTTGCTCGACGTAGCGCTCGAAGTCGGCTCGATCCCGCATCGGGGGTCCTCACTGTTCGGTGGTGTTCACCGATCACTACGCGCGAGGGCCGCCCGAACGTTGCATCGTCCAGGGGACGATCTTCTCCCCTGCCCGGACGTCCGCGGTTCGCCAAGGCATCACGGCCATGAAATGTAACCGAAGAGCGGTTACATTCCCCTACTCGATCCTCAGGTGCTCAAGCAGGGGCTTGCGGTCAAGAGCCGCTCGTTCACCTCACCATCATTGACGGCATCGTGGACGGAGCGCCCGTCGTGGTAGCCAAGGTGCACGAATGTGACCCCTCGGCCAAGCCCTGCCGGATCACCGCGTCTGGCAAGGCCTACCTACGCGGATACGACGGCGACTTCCAGCTGTCGGCGCTGGAGGAACAGGCGTTCCTGGCCGCCCGCCACCCACCTGCCTTCGACCGCGTACCGGTGACCGGCGCCTCCCATGAAGACCTCGACGAGGAACTCGTCGCCGAGTTCCTCGGCTCCGTCCGCGAACGGGATCCGCACGGCCTTGGCCGCTTCACCGACGATGACGAACTGCTGCGCCGTGCGCGTGTGGCTCTGGTAGATGGCACGCCCGCCGGGAGCAGCAGCCCGCGGTCCGCCAGCCAGTCAGCGCCCGCATGCCCCGATCCGCCCTCGAAGAAGACGTACCGGGCAGCCAGGCGATCGCGCCCAGCGCCTGGATTTCCGGAAGCGTGCAGAACCCGGCCAGCCGGGCCGCCACCTGCTCCTGTCTGAGCAGGTGAGCTCAGTCCAGTAGTGACGGCTCACGGTCACGGACGCGCAATGCGCCTCGATCCGCCAGCAGCGCGAGCTGCTCACCACTGCGCGTGGTGAGTCATTGCGACAGGGCGTCACTGTGCATGACCGAAAGGGTGGTGTCCCTGTCGTCTGCGGGGCTCACCTCTCAGTAGCCGCGCCTCAGCTGGCGGCGCTCGTCGCGGAGCTGGTCGCGGGACTCTCGCCACCCGTCGCGGAGCTGTCTGCGCGTCTCGCGCCAGTCGTCGCCGTGGAGCCTGCGCCAGTGCTCGCGCCAGGCCGCGAAGCCGCGCTGCAGCGGCTGGGCCTGCGAGTCGCCGATCACCTTGACGTCGCCCATCACGACGTACGCGCGCACTCGGATGACGGGAACGTTCATGCCGGGGGCGGCCTCCAGGACGTCCACCCGCTTGTCGCCCATGACGGCGACGCCGTCGAGGTCCACGTTGACGCCGTCGGGCACGATGATCTTGACGTCGCCCATCACCGAGACGGCCGTGATGTCGACCACGTCCGTGCGGACCTCCGCCTCGCGCAGGTCGATCAGCACGTCGCCCATCACGGCGACCGCGCCGAGCTCCTGGTCGATCCGCCAGGTGCCGCGCCGCTTGGCGTCTCCCATGATGCCGACGAACCAGCGCCGCTTCCTGCCCTCGCCCGGCGCGGCGGGGACGGCGGCGGGGGCCGAGCCCGCCGGCAGGTCCTGGGTGAGCAGGGCCAGCTCGGCGTGGGTGGTGGCGGTATAGGCGGCCTCGGTGCGGTCGGTCAGCTCGGCGAGCGTGAGCCTGCCCTCGACCGAGGCGACACGCAGTTGCTCGACGACGGCTTCGCGCTCTGCGTCGGAGGCCCGCAGCTCACCAGGGTCAGTCATAGTCGCAACATATCGCGTTCGGGGGCGTAACTGCTCCTCCCCTGGGAGGAATAGTCCTACACCAAACAGCGCACCCGGCGCCGGACGCGCCACCCAGCCTGGTCCGCGACGGGGCCGGACCAGGCTAGGGTCCGTGTCATGCATGAGGAACAGCTCTACCGGGCGGCGTTGAACGGCGAGTTGGACAAGGCAGCCGAGCTGCTCGCGGCGGGCGCCGACCCGAACCGTCCCAGTGAGGGCGAGGAAGAGGGCCTGGCGCTCTGCGCGGCCGCCGCATGGGACCGGGTCGAGGTCGCCGAGGCGTTGCTCGCCGCCGGCGCCGACGTCAACGGCAAGGAGAGCGGCGGCTGGACCGCCCTGCTCTGGGCCGCGGCCAACGGCCACGCCGACGCGGCCCGGATTCTCATCGGGGCGGGCGCGGCCGTCGACGACGCCAACGACGACGGCGACACGCCGCTCTCGCTCGCGGCCAGGCGCGGCGCCCTCGGCGTCGTCCAGGAACTGCTGCGGTCCGGGGCCGACCCCGAGAAGTTCGACGGCGACGGCGACACGCCGCTCGACATCGCCAACGACTGGGTCGGCGTGCACCTGGAGAGCGCGCTGCTCGACCAGATCGCGCAGGACGACTGGGAGTACGTCGTCGGCCGCCAGTTCGCCAAGGACGGCACCGAGCTGGTCACGGTCGCCGCCCGCTCCGCCGACGGCTCGCAGAGCGAGCAGGTCCAGGCGCAGCGCGGCCACGCGGCCATCGCCACGCTCCTGGAGGACGCCGCGGGCACGCACACGCCCGTCGACCGGCTCGTGGCCCGCGCCGTGGCGCACCGCGACACCGACGAGGACGCCGAGACGTGGTGGATCGTCGCCGACACGCTGGTCAAGCGCGCCGACGACGAGACCTACGAGGCGCTGTCCGATCTGTGCCTCAGCGAGGACGCCAGGGAGCGCGAGTTCGGCGTCGACGCGATCGCCCAGTTCGGCGTCACCGAGGACGCCAAGCCCTACCTGGAGCGGACTCTCCCGCTCCTGCAGAAGATGGCCACCACCGAGGGCAACCCGCAGGTGCTGCGCAGCGTCCTGTCGGCGCTCGGCCACCAGGACCACCGCGCGCTGCCGCAGGTCCTCGACATCATCGGGCGTCCCGGCCACAAGCGGACCATGACCGACGCGATCGCGCTGGCCGACGTCCTGCCGCCGGACCACGAGGAGGGGCTGGCGCTGCTGATCGCCATGACGGAGGACGAGAGCGACGAGGTCCGCGACTGGGCGACCGCGGGGCTCGCCGGGCTCGACCTCGACACCCCTCAGGTCAGGGAGACGCTGGCGGCCCGGCTGGACGACTCCGACCTGCGCACGGTCGCCGAGGCGACGCGCGGCCTCGCGGCCAGGGGCGACGAGCGGGCGCAGCGGGGCGCCGAGCGCGTCCTGACGGAGAGCGACGACGACTACGCCAGGGAACTGGTGACGGCGGCCCCCTGACCGCCCGTCAGGGGCCTGACAGGGCGGGGGCGGCCGCGAGGACGTCCCTGGCCAGGGCCAGGTCGCCGTCGAGGTCGGCAGGGAAGGACGCCGGGTCTCCCCTGCCTCCCAGGAGGAAGCAGAAGTCCACCACGTCCGCGGTGACGTGGGCGGCGGCCGTGCCGGGCGTGCCGTCCTCGACGCCGAGGGCGACGCGCCATTCGCCGCCGCCCGGGCCCGTCAGCGTGAGCAGGAGGGTCCGGCCGGAGGCGTCCAGGCCCGACAGGAGCATCGTCCACGGCAGCAGCCGGGCGCAGAGGTCGGCCGTGGGGTGGATGTGGGCGGGGATCGGCAGCGGGAGGCGGGCGCGGGCGACGGTGGCGGCGTCGTCGGTGTGGATCCACGTCTCCAGGGTCCTGGCCAGGATGTGGTCGCCGACCGGCGCGTCGAAGCCGTCCAGGTTCGCGGGTGTGCCGGCGGGCAGCTCCGCCAGGTGGCGGCAGAGCGCGTCGGCCTGGGCGCGCCAGTCGCGCCTGGTCTGCTCGGGGCTGCGGGCCCGCTCGTACGCCTGCACGTCGGCCGTGCGGCCGGGCGAGTCGGTGGACGTGAGGGCCGGGCCCAGGACGGGGGCGCCGACGGAGGCCGCCAGGAGGCCGTCCTTGGCCGCCAGGTGGGCGACCAGGTCCTGCAACGTCCAGCCTTCGACGATGATCCGCGTCCAGTCGTCGTCGACCGCCGACGCGAGCAGGGCGTCCATCGCCGCGACCCGCGCCGCGTAGGGCTCCGCCCAGGCGGCCGTCGGCGCGGCGGGTCGGCGCCTGGCCCTGGCTCCGGCCAGCAGTTGCGGGCGCAGCGACCGTTCGGGGACCGCCGGGTCCTCCATCAGCGCGTCCAGGTAGAGACGCTCGACGGGCTCCATCACACCTCCTCCTCGGCCAGCGCGTCGGCCAGGCGGCGCAGCGCCAGCCGGATCCGCGACTTGGCCGTGCCTTCCGGCACGCCCAGCTCCTCGCCGACCTGCCGGTACGTCCTGCCGCCGAAGTAGGCCAGCTCGACGGCCCGCCGCAGCGCGTCCGGCAGCTCTGTCACCGCCTGGCGGACCCGGTCGGCCTCGTCGGCGGCGAGGACGACCTCCTCCAGCCTGGCGGGCTCCGGCTCGAAGAGCCGGGGGCCCAGGACGGAGACGCGCCGCCGCTCCTCCGCGCGGACGTGGTCGACCGCGCGCCGGTGCGCGATCGTGGCGAGCCAGGCCCGCAGCGTGCCCCGCTCGGGGTCGTAGGCGAGCGGCCGCTCCCAGAAGACCAGGAACACCTCCTGGGTGATGTCCTCGGCGATCACCCGGTCCCTGGTGACCCGTAAGGAGAGACCGAAGATCAGCGAGGAGAGCCGATCGTAGACCTCCCCGAGCGCGGACTCGTCGCCGCCGACCACCCGCTGGTGCAGCAGGCGGTCGTCGTACGGTGCCTCCACTGGCACCACACTCCCGTTGATCCGGACCAAGGCGGCAGGAGCGCCGCGACCCGAGCATGTCATTATTCGCCGGAAAAGTTGAGGCGGATGACGGTCCTACGAGACTTTGCCGGGCGCGCGATAGGGTCGGAGGACCACTAGTTGAGGAGACTCGATATGGCCACCACTCGCACCGCCACCACGCAGTGGAAGGGCGCCCTGCTCGACGGTTCCGGCACGGTCTCGCTCGACACCTCGGGTGTCGGCACGTTCGAGGTCTCCTGGGCGTCGCGGGCCGAGCAGGCCAACGGCAAGACCTCGCCCGAGGAGCTCATCGCGGCGGCGCACTCGTCCTGCTTCTCGATGGCGCTCTCGCACGGCCTGGCCGGGGCGGGCACGCCGCCCGAGTCGCTGCAGACCAGCGCCGACGTGACCTTCCAGCCTGGCGAGGGCATCACGGGCATCGTGCTCACCGTGAAGGGCCAGGTTCCCGGCATCACGGCCGCGCAGTTCCTGGAGGCCGCCGAGACCGCCAAGGCGAACTGCCCGGTCAGCAAGGCCCTGACGGGCACGACGATCACGCTCAACGCCGAACTGCTCTAGCGAGGCCGTGCTCGCGTGCGACAATCAAGTCACATGCGTGATGTCTGGCCCGGCGAGCCCTATCCACTCGGCGGCACCTGGGATGGCGTGGGCACCAGCTTCTCGGTGTTCTCCGAGGTCGCCGAGCGGGTCGAGCTGTGCCTTTTTCAGGACGACGGCTCCGAGGAGCGGGTCGATCTGCCCGAGGTCGACGGGTTCGTCTGGCATGGCTACCTGCCGGGCGTCCTGCCCGGCCAGCGGTACGGCTACCGCGTCCACGGGCCGTACGACCCGCCGCGCGGGCTGCGCTGCAACCCGGCCAAGCTGCTGCTCGACCCGTACGCCAAGGCGATCGACGGGGAGCTGACCTGGAACGAGGCGCTCTTCCCGTACTACTTCACCGACCCGTCGCGGATGAACAAGGCCGACAGCGCCCGGTTCGTCCCTAAGAACGTGGTGGTCAACCCCTTCTTCGAGTGGGGGAACGACCGGCCGCCGCGCACGCCCTACCACCAGACGGTGATCTACGAGGCGCACGTGCGCGGGCTGACCATGCGCCACCCGAGCGTCCCCGAGGAGCTGCGCGGCACGTACGCGGGCGTCGGCCATCCGGCGGTCATCGACCACCTGCTGTCGCTCGGGGTGACGGCCGTCGAGCTGATGCCGGTCCACCACTACATGCCCGAGCACTTCCTGGTGGCGCGCGGCCTGACGAACTACTGGGGCTACAACACCATGGCCTACCTGGCCCCGCACGGCGCGTACTCCAGCGCCGGGTCGCGCGGCGAGCAGGTGCTGGAGTTCAAGGCGATGGTGCGGGCGCTGCACGAGGCGGGCATCGAGGTCATCCTGGACGTCGTCTACAACCACACCGCCGAGGGCGACCACATGGGCCCCACGCTGGGCTTCAGGGGCATCGACAACGCGGCCTACTACCGGCTGCACGACGGCGACCGTCGCTACTACCTCGACTACACCGGCTGCGGCAACTCGCTGAACGTCCGCTCCCCGCACGCGCTCCAGCTGATCATGGACTCTCTGCGGTACTGGGTGCTGGAGATGCACGTCGACGGCTTCCGCTTCGACCTGGCGTCGGCGCTGGCCAGGGAGTTGCACGACGTCGACCGGCTGAGCGCGTTCTTCGACCTGATCCAGCAGGACCCGGTGATCTCGCAGGTCAAGCTGATCGCCGAGCCGTGGGACGTCGGCCCCGGCGGCTACCAGGTCGGCAACTTCCCGCCGTTGTGGACGGAGTGGAACGGGAAGTACCGCGACATCGTGCGGGATTTCTGGCGGGGCACGCACTCCGCGCTTCCCGAGTTCGCGTCCCGCCTGACCGGGTCGGCCGACCTGTACGCCAGCTCGGGCCGCCGCCCGGTCGCCTCGATCAACTTCGTGACCTGCCACGACGGCTTCACGCTGACCGACCTGGTGTCGTACGACCGCAAGCACAACGAGGACAACGGCGAGGACAACCGCGACGGCACCGACGACAACCGGTCGTGGAACTGCGGCGCCGAGGGCCCGGTCGAGGACCCCGGCATCGTCGGGCTCCGCCACCGGCAGCGCCGCAACTTCCTGACGACGCTCTTCCTGTCGCAGGGCGTGCCGATGCTCTCGCACGGCGACGAGATGGGCCGCACGCAGCGGGGCAACAACAACGCCTACTGCCAGGACAACGAGATCGCCTGGATCGACTGGTCGGTGCTCCACACGGAGTCCGACCTGCTGCAGTTCGTCCGGTCGCTGTCGCGGCTGCGGCGCGAGCACCCGGTTTTCCAGCGCCGCCGGTTCTTCCAGGGACGCCACCCGGAGGACGGCAAG
Organism: Nonomuraea sp. NPDC000554; assembly: GCF_040300065.1. Taxonomy (NCBI): domain Bacteria; kingdom Bacillati; phylum Actinomycetota; class Actinomycetes; order Streptosporangiales; family Streptosporangiaceae; genus Nonomuraea; species Nonomuraea sp. NPDC000554. Next base: position 116,524 of record NZ_JBEPDC010000016.1, read on the forward strand.
CGCGACCTGGTCTGGCTCACGCCCGGGGGCAGGGAGATGACGGCGGGCGACTGGCACACCGGCTACGCCAAGTCGCTGATCGTCTACCTCAACGGGGAGGCGATCACCGAGCCGGGCCCGCGCGGCGAGCGCATCGTCGACGACTCGTTCCTCCTGCTGATCAACGCCCACCACGAGGACATGACGTTCACCCTGCCGGGCGAGGAGTTCGGCGCGTCCTGGCTGCCGGTCCTCGACACCAACGACGACTCCTTCGCAGACGACCGCCTCCCCGACGAGAAGCGGCCCGCCGGTGCCCTGGTGGCGGTCACGTCACGGTCCATCCAGGTCCTGCGGCAGCCGCGCCAGGTGGTCGTCCCCTAGAAGACCCCCTAGAAGACACTGGCGACGAGCAGCACCAGCACGAACGTGGTCACGCCCGCGACGCCGTGCAGGGCCACGGCCAGGACGGGAAAGCCGCCCGACCTGGCGTGCCGTCCGCCGCCCAGCCAGCGGGTGAACATCGCGAACCCCAGCAGCGCCGCCGCCGCCAGCACCCCGAACGCCGTCCAGGCCAGCGCCCGGTGCCCCGTGAGCAGGTATCCCACCCAGCACGCCAGCGCCGACACCGCGAGCGCCGGGTGGGAGAAGACCAGCGTCACCGGGAAGGGCGTGACCTTGGACGCCTGCCGCCGCAGCCCTCCGCCCGACAGCCAGCGCCAGAACAGGTAGACGCCGGCCAACGCGGTGATCACCCATGTCCCGGCAGCGACCAGCCCCACCGCTCCTCCTCGAAACTCCCTGGGTGCGCGCACCGCCGACGGCTCCACTGGAGTTCCCGATTCCCTGCCGCCACGTTACGCACACGCCCTCATACCCGTCTTTCGATCCCCGGAAGTCCTTCCCGGGGCACTTCTCGATAGGTGGTCGTGTTCGGCCCCCTCTTGCGCCGGTTGGCGGCCTGGTCATCCTTGAACACATGGGGAGGGTCGGGACTGGCGGTCAGACCCCGCTGCCGACCAGCCGTTCGTCGGCGCGACGCTGCTCGGTGTCGCGGTCCTCGATCTCGGTGCCCGGCACCGCGTCGGGCAGCCCGTCCTCCAGGAAGCGGAAGCGGCGGTTGAGCCACCCGTACAGGGTCCAGCCCACCAGGATCACGGCGCTGACCAGGATGACCAGCGCGAGCCCCCGCCCGGGCCCGGTGCCGAGCACCGGGCCGAGCGTCGCGGCCAGTGCGCCGTCCGGCTGGAGCAGCGGAGTGAACGCCCGGTCGGCAAGCGGGCCAATGATCACATAGCCGAGGGGCATGGTGACCATCATCAGCGTCATGTACGTCGCCAGCACCCGCCCCTGCAGTTCCAGCCCCACCTTGGTCTGGACGAGGGCCAGCCAATGCCCGTCGACGACAGACTCGGCGAAGAAGAAGACGAACATGCCCACGGCGATCAGCCAGGGCTCGCCGCTGAGCGCGATCGCCACCTGCCCCGCCCGGTTCACCCACATGAACACCAAGATGCCGTTCGTACGGCGGCGCGTCCCGCCCCAGACGCTCATGGCCAGGGAGCCGAGCAGCGCCCCTAGACCGCCCGCGCTGAGCACGAAGCCCAGCACCTCCACCCCATGCTCGATCACGATCAAGGGCACGAACAGGGCGAACCCGGCGGTGTAGAAGACGTGATCGATGACGAACTGCCGCAGCGCCGTCGTCAGCCCGGGCCGCCGCGTGATGTAGCGCCAGCCGTTCGCGATCTCGGTCAGCATCGGCTCCTCGCGACGTTTGAAGAGCTGGTCAGGGAAGCGCACCAGCAGCAGGCACGCCGCCGCGACGAGGAAGGTGGCCGCGTCCGCCAGCAGGATGCCCTGGAGCGGGACCGAGCCGAACAGCCCGGCGGCGAGCAGCGGGGCGAGCAGGGTGCCCGCGCCCACGCCCAGGCGGCTGATGCCGTTGGCGTGACCCAGGAACGGTTTGGGCACGAGCTGCGCCACACCCGCCACGTAGGCGGGCCGCTGGAACGCCGAGGCCAACGAGGTGATCCCGCACAGCAGGTAGACGTACACCATGCTGACCCCGTCGGCGGACAGCAGCGCGAGAGCCGCCGTCGCCAGACCCGTGACGACGTCGGTGACGAGCATGACCGTGCGCCGGTCGTAACGGTCGGCCACGGCGCCGGCGAGCGGCCCCACCAGGATGCCGGGCAGCAGGGCGACCGCGGAGATGTAGGCGAAGTCCGCGATGTCACCGGTCTGCCGGTACACCCACAGGGTCAGGACGAGCTGGGTCAGCGCGCTGCCCACCATGGACACGGACTGGCCGGCGGCGACGATCCCGAACCGGCCCAGGCTCGGCCGGACCCGCTTGCGCGGCTCCGGCATCGGGGCCGCTCCGGGCGGGGCGTCCGGCTCCTGCTCCTGGTTCTGCTCGGCCCAGTCGATGAGGATCCGCGCGAGCCGGTCGGGCTGGTTCTTGAGGAAGCCGTGTCCGGCCTTCGGGATGACCGCGACACCGACGTGCTCCGCGTAGTGCTCCCACTCGTGGTACCGCTCCTCGTACAGCTCGGTGACCCGGTCCTTCTCGCCGACGACGCTCAGCAGCGGGGCGCACAGCCTGGGGTGCCGCTCGTCCGTGAGGGTACGCGCGAAGTACTCCTCGGCCCCCCGGTCGTCATGGCGGACGGCCCGCATGAACAGCGCCTGCTCCTCTTCGTCGGCGAAGTCGGGGATCCCGCCGCCCAGGGCCCGGATCTGGGCCACGATCCTGCGGTCGGAGACGAAGCGGTCCAGCGGGAACCTGCGGTAGATCCAGTCGAAGACCCGTCCGGGGAGCCGGGCGGTCGGGAACACCGCGCCGATGGCGACCCCGCGCAGCGGCAGCCCCGTCTGCTCGGCCGCGGTGGCGAGCGCCACGGAGACAGCGGAGCCGTGACCGCAGTGGCCGTAGATGTACAGGGGGCCGGGCAGATCCCGCAGTTCCTCCAGGCAGCGCTCGACCAGCTCGGCCATGGGCAGCGGCCGCTCGTCCGGCCGGCTCCAGTCACGGCCCGGGCTTTGCAGGGCGTACAGGCTCCAGCCTGGAGGCAGGTGGGCGGCCAGCGGTTCGAAGGAGATCGCCTGGCCGCCCGAGTAGGGGACGCAGACGAGGGTCCCGACGGCCGGCCCGGCGAGCGGCGGAGTCAGGCGGTGCAGCAGGTTGCCGGTGGGTTCCGAGGAGAGCGTGTCGAGGTGCTCGGCGAGCTGGCGGACAGTGGGGCGGCGGTACAGGTCCAGCAGGCTCACCCGGACGCCGCACCACGACTCGATGGCCCGCACCAGCTTCAGCGCGGCGAAGGAGTCTCCCCCCAGCTCGAAGAAGCCGTCGTCCGGGCCGATGTCCCGCGCCGGCAGGACCGTCGCCCACACCTCCGCCAGGCCGCGCTGCGTCTCACTCTCCAGCTCGGCCTTCTCGCCCGCGTCCTGTTCCGGCGCGTCGGGCAGTGACTTGCGGTCGACCTTGCCGTTGGGGCTCACCGGCAGCGCGTCCATCATGACCGTACGGGCTGGGATGGCGTGGTGCGGCAGCATGTCCTGCAGCCCGGCACGCACCTGGGCGGGGGTCACCGGCGCGCCGGCCGGGTCCACGTAGCCGACCAGGAGCCGCCGGCCGCGCCCGTCCACCCGCACCGCGGCGGCCGCGGCCCGCACCTGCGGCAGCGCGGACAGCGCGGCCTCCACCTCCGCCAGCTCGATTCGGTGGCCGTTGACCTTCACCTGGTCGTCGAGCCTGCCCAGGAAGTCCAGCAGGCCATCCGCGCGGAGCCGCGCGCCGTCGCCCGTGCGGTACATCCGCGCGCCCGGCTCCTGGCTGAACGGGTCGGGGCGGAAGCGCGCCGCCGTCAGCTCGGGCCGTTCGTGGTAGCCGGTGGCCACGCCGGGGCCGCCGATCCACAGCTCTCCCACCGCCCCGAACGGCACCGGCTCCCCGTACGGGTCCAGCACGTAGAGCCGGTTGCCCGGGTACGGGCCGCCGATCGGCAGCGGCGCCTGGGGCGGCAGCCCGTCCGTGTCGCCCTCGAAGTAGGCGTTGTCCACAGTGGCCTCGGTGACGCCGTACGAGTTGACCACCCGCCCGCCCGGCACGACCAGCGCGCGGGCGCGACGGTACTCGTGCACGTACCACTGGTCGGCGCCTCCGGCGAGCACCCGGAGCATGGACAGGTCCCGCCCTGCGCCCTCGACGTGGTCGAGCAGGCCGCGCAGCACGGTGGGCACCAGCTCGGCCACCGCCACCTGCTCCCCACGCAGCAGCCCGTCCAGCGCGTCGGGGTCGAGCAGTACCTCCCGTGGGCACACCACCAGCCGTCCTCCGGTGCACAGGGCCCGCAGGCTCTCGCCCACGAACACGTCGAATGAGAAGCTCGCCGCCTGTAGGTGCGTCCACCCCTCCCGCAGCCCGTACGCGGCCTGCCACATGGCCACGGCGTGCACGAGGTTGCCGTGAGAGACCACGACGCCCTTGGGCGTCCCGGTGGTGCCCGAGGTGTAGAGCACGTACGCGGGGTCGTCGGCGCCGACCACGACGGCCGGCCGCTGTCCGGCCGGGTCCGGATCGTCGTACCCGATCACCTTCGCCCCGGTGAACGCGCCGCCGTCACCGGTCAGCAGCGCTGTGGCAGCGCTGTCATCGATCATGTAATGCAGCCGTTCCGCCGGATAATCAGGATCAAGCGGCACGAACGCCGCACCCACCTTCCACACGGCCAGCACGGCGGCGTGCACCAGCGGCCCCCTGGGCAGATGGATCCCCACGCGGTCACCCGGGGTCACTCCGGCGGCGTGCAGCAGCCGGGCCAGCCGCTCGGCCTCCTCGTCGAGCCGGGCGTAACTGACGACCCGGCCCTCGCAGAAGATCGCGGGCGCGTCGGGCGTGCGGCGGGCGTGGCCCTCGATCAGCTCGTGCACCCCGCCTGCCGCCACGGGTGCCCCGCCTTCCGCCACGGGCGGCGACGGCCGGACGCACGCGGACAGCACCGCCCGCCGCTGCGTGGCCGGCAGGATCGGCAGCCGCCCGTACGCGGCGCCGGGCTGGTCGAGCGCGCCGCCGAGCAGCGTCATGAACTGTTCGAGCAGGGCCTCCGCGGTGGCCTCTTCGAATAAGTCCGTGGCGTACTCCACGGCCAACCGCGGCCCGCCGGCCGGGAAGTCGAGCGTCACCGTCAGGTCGAGCTTCGTCAGGCCGGGGAACGTCTGCCCCAGGCGCTCCACCGTGACACCGCCGTGCGTGGCCGAGGCCGACGGGGTGTTCACGACGATCAGCATCACCTGGCTGATCGGGCTGCGGTCCACGCGATGGCGCACCCCGGCCGCCTCCATGATCTCGGCGAGCGGCAGCTCCTCGTGGTCGAGCGCGTCCAGCACCGTGGCGTTCGCCCGCCGCAGCACCGTGGCGAAGTCGGGGTCGCCGGACAGGTCCGTACGCAGCGGCAGGACGTTGATGAACGCGCCGATCGCGCGCTCGATGCCGGGATCCGCGCGGTGCGCCACCGGGGCCAGGACCGTGATGTCGTGGCGGCCCCTCAGCCGGGCGAGGAGGGTCTGGAGCACGGCCAGCACGAACGTGTGCGTGGTGGTGCCGGCCTCGTGGGCGGCCCGCTCGACGCGTTCGAGCAGCGCCGGGTCCAGCGGGCGCTCGATCTTCGCGCCGGCGAAGCTGCGCACCGGCGGACGTGGCCGGTCCAGCAGTAGCTCGACCTCGGTGTCCACCCCCGACAGGCGGGCGGCCCAGTGCTCGCGCAACCCGGCACGGGACGGCTCCCGTACGGCCTCCGCCTCCCTGCGCAGGTGGTCCGCGAAGTCTCCGGTGTCCGTGACGTCGCCACCGCCCAGCAGGGCCGCGAGCTCGTCGGCAAGCACCGAGGCGGACCAGCCGTCGAACACCAGGTGGTGCACGGCGACCACGAGCTCCCATTCGGCGGCGTCGAGCCGGATCAGCAGCGCTGCCAGAAGCGGGCCCGTCCGCGGGTCCAGCGCCCGGCGGCCGTGCGCGTCGGCCAGCTCCCGCGCGCGGGCGGGGCGCTCCCCAGGCGGCACGCCGGTCAGGTCGTGGACGGTCAGCGGTGTTTCCGGCACCGTGTCGAAGACCATCACCGGGCCGTCGTCGCCCTGGTCGAACAGCGCGCGGAGCGCGTCGTGCCGGGCGATCACCCGGCGCAGGGCCGCGGCGACGTCCGACTCGGTGACCGGGCCGCTGATCCGGTAGCGCACGCCCAGGGTGTCGAGCGGGGTGCCCGGCTGGAGCTGCTCGGCCAACCACGAGTCGCGCTGGAAGGCGGTAAGAGGGAGCCCGCGCGTGGCGCCTGCGAAAGCGTCCTGGTCCGTCCGCGGGCCGCCGTGCAGCTCCTCGCTCGTTCGTGGCGCGGGCCCGGCATCGCCGACCAGCCGGGCCAGGCCGGTCACCGTCGGGTTCGCGTACACGTCGGCGAGGGCGACCCGTATCCCGAACTCCCGCTTGATCCTGGTGACCAGCCGGGTCGCCAGCAGGGAGTGCAGTCCCAGCTCGAACAGGGAGTCCGCAGAGCCGAGGGACGGGACGTCGAGCACCTCGGCCACCAGAGCGGCCAGGCGGTCCGCCGGCTCCCCGTCGGCACCGGCCAGGAACGCGGCGTCGAAGGCCGCCAGCGCGGCGACGTCCACCTTGCCCCGCGACGTGAGCGGGAAGACCTCCACCGGGACCAGCAGCGACGGGACCGCGTGCGCGGGAAGCCGCCGTCGCACACCCCGGCGCACGTCCTCGACCGCCGCCCGCGGGTCGCCGTCTCGGCCGGCGAGCAGCAGGTAGCCGATCAGCGAGGCCCGCGCCTCGTCGTAACGGACCACCACGTCACGCACGTGCGGCTGATCGAGCAGCGCCTGCTCCACTTCGGCGGTCTCCACCCGGTGGCCCCGGACCTTGATCTGCCGATCCATGCGGCCATGGCAGACGAACCGCCCGTCGGGGAGCCGCCGCACCCGGTCGCCGGTGCGGTAGTAACGCAGTCCCTCGGCCGTGGTCAGGAACCGTTCGGTGGTCAGCTCGGGCTGGTTGACGTACCCGACCGCGACGGTCGGGCCGCCGATCAGCAGTTCTCCGTCCTCGGCAGGCTCGCCATCCGCATTCACGACCTCGGCGAGCACGCCGGGCAGGGCGCGGCCGATGGTCGGCTGCTCGGACTCCACGGCCAGCGGGCCGGCGTGGTCCTCGTAGGTGACGATGACCGTGGTCTCGGTGGGCCCGTACACGTCCACCAGGCGCACCCGGGGAGCGATCGGCAGCCGCCGCCAGTCCTTGATCCGGTCCGCGCGGACCTGCTCGCCGCCGATGCGTACCAGGCGGACCGAGCCCGGCAACGGGAGGCCGTCGGCGACCATGCCGTCGACCAGCTCGTGCCAGTACGCGGTCGTCGTCAGCGCCACGCTGATCCGCAGGTCGGCGCAGTGCCGCAGGAACAGTTCCGGCGAGGAGATCATGTCGTCGGCGCGGACGACGACGGTGGCGCCGGCGTACAGCGGCGTGCAGATCTCGTCGACGCTGCTGTCGAAGGAGATCGAGGAGAACTGCAGGACGCGGTCCTCCGGCGCGAGCCCGTACGCGGCGCCCATGTTCCGGCACAGGTGGTCCAGCGAGCTCCGCCGGATCCCGACTCCCTTGGGCCGCCCCGTCGTGCCGGAGGTGTGGATGACATAGGCCAGGTCGTCGGGCTTGGCCACGCCCGGCTCGGCACCGTCGGTGTGCGGGCCGGCGCTCTCGGGGGCGGTCAGGCAGCGCAGGCCCAGGTCCAGGAAGGCCGGGTGCCACCGTTCGGGCGACACCACGGTGCCCACCCCCACGCCCCGAGCCGTCATGCCCAGACGCTCGGGCGGGTCCGAGGGGTCCAGCGGGACGAACGCGGCGTCGGCCAGCAGAATCCCGATCATCGACACGATGGCGGGCGCACCCCGGCGGGCGCACAGCCCCACAGCGTCGCCCGGCCCGATGCCGGTGGCCCGCAGCTCGGTCGCGAGGGTCCGGGCGCGGGCGTACAGGTCGTGGTAGGTCAGGACGATGTCGCCATCCACGACGGCGGGGTGAGTGCCGCGGGTGGTGGCGTGGGTGCGGAGTGCGGACAGCAGTCCGGGCGGAGGCATCGGGGCATCGATGCGTTCTCTGCTCTGCCGGAGGGGCGACTCCACAGACGACACGGGCAAACACTCCTCGCGAGTTGGGCAGAACTCAGTTCGGTGTGGCGACCGGCACGAACCACGTGCCGGTCAGGCGAGCCGGTGGATCTTGGTCAAGATGGTTCTGTTCGCGGGTGAACATCTCGAGACAAGCGCCTGTCCAGTGATCACCTGTGCGCCCAACTCCAGCGAAATGATCAGTTGCGCGTCATGTCGGCGAGCGGCCTCGTTTCCGCAGAGCCGCTCCGGAAGCGCGCCTCGCTCCCAGAGGCATCTGTCGTTCACAGCCGCACCTGACGCACTTCACCGGACGGCGCGGGGCAGGTTTGTCGGAGGCGTGTGCCAAGGTAGAGGAGTGCGTCGCATCCATCCCGACATCCAAGACAATCCGGACATCGAACAGGCCTACGCCTACCCTGCCGGGCGGCCCTGGCTCCGGGTCAACATGGTCTCCAGCGCCGACGGGGCCGCGTGGTTGAAAGGGCTGTCCGGAGGGCTGTCCAGCAAGGGCGACCGGCGGATCTTCGGGGTGCTGCGCGGCCTGGCCGACGTCGTGATGGCGGGCGCGGCGACCGTCCGCACCGAGGGGTACGGCCCGGTCGCGCCGCGCGAGTCGTGGAAGGTGATCCGCGCCGGGCGGCAGCCGGTGCCACCGATCGCGGTGGTCACCCGCAGGCTCGACCTCGACCTGGGCGGCCCGCTGTTCACCGACGCCACCGCCCGCACCATCGTGGTCACCTGCGAGGGCGCCCCCGCCGACCGCCGCGCCGCCGCGGCCGAGGTCGCCGACGTCATCGTGGCCGGAGGCGACCAGGTGGATCTGAAGCTGGCCGTGCGCGAGCTGCACGAGCGGGGGCTGACCAAGGTGCTGTGCGAGGGCGGTCCGCGGATCAACGCGCAGCTCGCCGCGTCCGACCTGATCGACGAGCTGTGCCTGACGGTGAGCCCGCAGCTGGTCGGAGGCGGGGCGGCGCGCATTCTGAACGGCGAGGCGGCCCAGGTGCGGCTCGGCCTCCGCCAGATTCTTGAGGAGGAGGGGGTCCTCTTCTGCGCATACACGAGGGAGTCGAGCCATGACTGAGCCCAACCTGCCCGCCGGCGAGGCGGTTCCCGAGCCGGTGCCGAACCTGCCCGTCCGGCCGCCGGTGCCGCCGATGCTGGCCAAGGCGGTCAAGGCGATGCCCAAGCAGAACGGCACGCTGTTCTACGAGCCGAAGTGGGATGGTTTCCGCTGCATCATCTTCCGCGACGGCGACGAGGTCTACCTGGGCAGCCGCAACGAGCGCCCGTTCACCCGGTACTTCCCCGAGCTGGTCGAGGCCGTCAGGCGCGAGCTGCCTGAGCGCTGCGTGGTCGACGGCGAGATCGTCCTGCCGCAGGGCAGCCAGCTCGACTTCGACACGCTCCAGCAGCGGATCCATCCGGCGGCCTCGCGGGTGAAGATGCTGTCGGAGACGACCCCGGCCTCGTTCGTCGCCTTCGACCTGCTCGCGCTCGGCGACGAGTCGCTCATGGAGAGGCCGTTCGCCGAGCGCCGCGCCCGGCTGGAAGGGATCTTTCCGGAGAAGGGGCAGTCCATCCGGCTGACTCCGGTGACGACCAACGACGAGCAGGCCGCCGAGTGGTTCGAGATGTTCGAGGGCGCCGGGCTCGACGGCATCATCGTCAAGCCGGGCGACCAGCCGTACATCCCCGACAAGCGGACGATGTTCAAGGTCAAGCACGAGCGCACCGCCGACGTGGTGGTCGCCGGGTACCGCGAGCACAAGACAGGCCCGATCATCGGCTCGATCCTGCTCGGCCTCTACGGCTCCGACGGCAGGCTGCACCACGTGGGGGTGGCGGCCTCGTTCCCCATGGCGCGCAGGGCCGAGCTGGTCGAGGAGCTCAAACCGTACGTCGCCGACCTCGCCGAGCACCCGTGGGGCCACTGGGCCGAGCAGGCCGCGAGCAACGTCGGCCAGCCCACGGCGGGCCCGGCCACAGGCGGTCAGCGGGTGCCGGGGGCGATCTCGCGGTGGAACGCCAAGAAGGATCTGTCGTTCATCCCGCTCAGGCCCGAGCTGGTGATCGAGGTGGCGTACGACCAGATGGAGGGCGACCGCTTCCGTCACACCGCCCAGTGGCGTCGCTGGCGTCCCGACCGCACCCCCGAGTCGTGCACGTACGAGCAGTTGGAGCGGCCCATTTCGTACAACCTCGACGACATCCTTGCCCGATAGCCCTCATATGCCGCAATATCTCGGCATATGAGCACCGGTGATGAGCTGCGGGCGGCGGTGTCCGCGCGTCGCGACCTCGGCCCCGAGTTCGAAGACGCGATCGTCGAGTCCTTCCTCGACAAGATGGGCAAGGAGGTCGACCGCCGGGTCGACGAGCGCCTGGCCGCCGTGAAAGGCAAGAAGCGCGCCGGCAACGATGGCCAGCGCCTGGCCCTGGCCATCGTCTCGCTCGCGCTGGGGACGCTCGCCACGGTCGCGATCGTCGTCACGAGCCGCGAGGGTGGCGCTCTCTTCCTGGTGTGGGCCGGAATCGCCCTGGTCAACCTGATCTTCTCGCGCCGCTAGCCAGGCAACCGGGGGCCGGCCGCCCGGCCGCGCCCCGGCCCTGACGCGCCGCTGGGCGGGCGGCCTGATCGGATGCGTCGCCGGTCAGGCGAGCCAGATGAGGCCGGCGAAGCGGCCGCCCGGCTGCTCACGGCGGTGCGAGTACAGCTCCGGCGACTCGATCGTGCAGCGGGCGTCGTGGCGGACGTCGGTGAGACCCGCCGCGCGAAGCTGGGCCTCGATACCCGCCCGCAGGTCGAGCGCGGGCGTGCCCCAGGAGGTTTCCGACCAGGTCTCCGGCACCTTGGACGCGACCCGCTCCCGCAGGTCGGCGGGCACCTCGTAGCAGCGCCCGCACGCTCCGGGGCCGATCAGCGCCACCATCCGCCCCGGTGCGGCGCCCTTGCCGGCCATGGCCTCGACCAGCGCGGTGGCGACTCCGGCCTCGGTGCCGGGCCTGCCCGAGTGGGCGGCGCCCACCAGGCGCGCGCCGGGGTCGGCGACGAGCACGGCCGGGCAGTCAGCCCCGAGCGAGGCCAGCGCCAGCCGGGGCTCGCCGGTGAAGACGCCGTCGAGCGGCGGCGCGTCGTCGCCGAACGGCTCGCTCACGTACGCGACGTCGGCACCGTGGACCTGCCGCATGAACACGACGCCCCGCACGCCCAGCCCGGCCGCGACGCCCGCGCGGTTCGCCCGCACGGCGGCCGGGTCGTCGCCGACCAGCCCGCCGAGGTTCCTGGTGCCGTAGGGAGCGACGCTGACTCCGCCGGTGCGATCGGTGACGGCGACGTGCACTCCGGGAACCAGTTCCATGCCCTCGATCTTAGGCGCCACCGCCCCCATGCCTCGCGCCGCTCTCACCCCTGGCCCACTCGGGCAAGCAAGCATATGCTTGGGCGCGTGCCTGACTTCCGCAACCTGATCGGCGGCGAGCTCGTCCCCGCCGCCGACGGCAGGACCCTGGACTCGGTCAACCCCGCCACCGGCGAGACGTGGGCCACCATCCCGGCCGGTGGCCGGGCGGACGCCGCCGCGGCCGTCGAGGCGGCGCGCCGGGCCTTCCCCCGCTGGTCGGCGCTGCCCGCGCTGGGCCGCGCGCACTACCTGCGCAAGGTGTCGGAGCTGTTCGCCGAGCACGCCGAGGAGCTGGCCCGCCTGGAGACCCGCGACAACGGCCGGATCCTGCGCGACACCCTGCACAAGGACCTGCCGGGCATGACGTACCTGTGGCAGCTCGCCGCCGGTCAGTGCCTGGACGCCGTCAAGGGCGACACCGTCATCCTGGGCCCCGACGCGCTCGGCCTCACCCGGCGCGAGCCGTACGGCGTGGCCGTCTGCATCATCCCGTGGAACTCCCCCATCTCCACCTTCTCCGCCAAGGCCGCCTACGCCCTGGCGGCGGGCAACACCGTGATCGTCAAACCCGCCGAGCAGGCGAGCGCGTCGGTGCTGCGGCTCGGCGAGCTGCTGGCGGACGTCTTCCCGCCCGGCGTCCTCAACATCGTCTCGGGCCTGGGCGAGGAGGTGGGGGACGCCCTCGTCCGGCACCGCGGGGTCAACAAGATCAGCCTCACCGGCTCGACGGAGACCGGCCAGGCCATCACCCGCGCCTCGGCCGACGCGCTCAAGCCGCTGACGTTCGAGCTGGGCGGCAAGTCCCCGAACATCGTCTTCCCCGACGCCGACCTGGACGCCGCCGCCCAGGGCATCACCGTGAACTCCGTCTTCACCGGCAACGCGGGGCAGGTCTGCGTGGCGGGCTCGCGCATCCTCGTCCACCGGGACATCTGGGACGAGATGCTCGACCGCACCCGGCGGATCGCGGAGAGCCTGGTTCTCGGCGACCCGCTCGACCTGGCGACCACCATGGGGCCGATCGTGTCGTCGGCGCAGTACGACCGGGTCGCCTCGTACCTGCGGATCGCCGAGAAGGAGGGCGCCGACCTGGTGTTCGGCGGCCGGACGGGCGCCGACGTCGTGCCAGGGCTGCCCGGCGGCTACTGGGTCTCCCCCACTCTCTACACGACCACCGACAACGCGCTGCGCGTCTGCCAGGAGGAGATCTTCGGCCCCGTGGCGGTGGCGATCCCCTTCGACACGGACGAGGAGGCGCTGCGGATCGCCAACGACTCCGCGTACGGGCTCGCCGCGGGTGTCTGGACGCGCGATCTGGGGCGCGCCCACCGTTTCGTCCGGGATCTGCAGAGCGGGGCGGTCTGGGTGAACACCTTCCGCCAGATGCCTCCCGGGCTGCCGTTCGGCGGCGTCAAGGACAGCGGTTACGGGCACGACGCGGTGTTGGAATACACCCGCGAAAAGGCCGCCATTATCCAGATTTAGTTCGATAGATTTCCCCTCATGAGCGAGGGGATCATCGACAGCACCGACGACAGGCCCGAACTGTCGGAGGCGGCGGCCCAATCACGGGCCTCGGTGCTGCGCAGCCGGGCCGAATCGTACATCGCCCTGGCGAGACACGACGCGGCCATCGCCGACCTTACCGAGTCGATCGCGCTGGTGCCGGACAATGCCCGAGCCTGGCGGCTGCGGGGCGAGAGCCACCGGCTGATCGACCGCTACGAGGCCGCGGTGACGGACTTCGACGAGTCGCTCAGGCTGGAGCCTGACAGCTCGTACGCGCTGGGCTCCCGCGGGCAGGCCTACGCCGCGCTCGGCCGCCTGGACGACGCCATGGCCGACTTCGAGCACGCCCTCACGCTGTCGCCGGAGTCGCCGTGGATCCTGGAGGCCAAGGCGGACGCGCTGGCGGACCTCGGCCGCCTGGACGACGCCCTCGCCGAACACGCCAAGATCATCGCGCTGGACGCGAGCCAGGCGTACTCGTGGCTGGCCAGGGCCGACCTGTACCAGCGCATGCACCTGTACTCCGAGGCCATCGACGACTACACCCGGGCCCTGGAGGCGGACCCGGAGTACGCCCGCGCGTTCAGCAGGCGCGGGGAGGCGCTGCGCATGATCGACCGGTACGAGGAGGCGCTGACCGATCTCAACCGCGCCCTGGAACTGGACCCGGAGAACGACCGCGCCCTGGGCAGCCGGGGGGCGGTCCTGAGCGAGCTGGGCGACAACGAGGCGGCGCTCAAGGACCTCGACAGGGCGATCCAGCTCGACGAGGAGTACGTCTGGGCGTACCGGGTCCGCGGCGAGATCCTCCAGGAGACGGAGCGGCACGAGGAGGCCATCGCCGACTTCACCAAGGCCCTCCACCTGGAATTCGGCGACTCCTGACCACGCCCGAAGCACCGGCCACCTCCGCGACACGCGACGCCCACCCGGGATACCGCCGCCGACGCCACGTGCGGGCCAGCCTCCACCGGGTCCGCGTGCGGGCTCCCGCGTGGCGGTGGGTCGCGCTCGGCGACTCATGGGGCCCGGGGCCCGAGCGCGCGCCGCGACCCCTGATCAGCTCTTGGGGTAGTACGGCGCGGCCAGGTGGGCGAAGACGATCGTGTTGTCCTTGTAGCTGTGCGCCTGCCGGTCGAAGGCGCCGCCGCAGGTGACCAGGCGGAGCCCCGGGTAGGCCAGGTCGCCGTACACCTTGGCGGCCGGGAAGGACCTCTTGGGGCTGTGCTCGATCCTGTCGACCACGAAGACGGCCACCGAGCGGTCGGCCCGCAGCACCTGCACCTGGTCGCCGCGCTTGACGTTCTTGAGCCCGGCGAAGACGGCGGGGCCGTTCCTGGTGTCGAGGTGGCCGGTGATCACGGCGGCGCCCCGCTGTCCGGGGACGGCGCCGTAGCGGTACCAGCCGGCGAGGTTCGGCGGGTCGAACGGCGGGTTCTGGATCGCGCCCTTCGCGTCCAGGCCCAGCTCCATGAGGGGCGCCGACACGCCGATCGACGGGATGTAGACCGCCGTGGGCCTGGCGGCCCGCATCGGCGCGGCCACCTTGGTGAGCGGCACGTCCAGCAAGGGGACGCCCTTGGCGGGGGCGCGCGTGACGACGGCGACCGGCTCCGCCGCGTCCTCGCCGCCGGTGAGCATGCCGCTGACGCCGAGCCCGACCAGCACGATCCCGGCCAGCGAGACCGCACCCGCGCCCAACCAGATCAGCGTCTGCCCCGGCGCCCGGCTCACCTACGCGCCCTTGCGACGCCGCAGCGCGACCCCGGTCAGCCCGGCTCCGGCCAGCAGGGCGGCGCCACCCACGGTGAACGGCCACACGGGGTTGCCGGGCGCGAGCCCGCCGCCGCCGGTCTCGGGGTGCCCGTGCGGGACCCGGCGCTCGTCCTCGTCGACCGGCTTCCACGGGTGCTCGGGTTCCGCGTCCCGCCGGGGCTCCGAGTCGGCGGGGTCGGACGGCGGCGGCGAGTCGTCCGGCGCGGGGGCGTTCGACCGGTGGTCGAGCGGGTTCGGGATGGGCAACTCGGGCAGCTCCGGCAGGTCGGGCAGCAGGGCCGTCGGGTCCTCGCACGGCAGGAGGGGCAGCAGGCAGGTGGCCGCCGCGTTCGGTGTCCGCTCGGCGGTCTGGGCGGACGCGGTGCCGATGCCCGCCGCCATGCTCACGCCTCCCACTGCGAAGGCCGCCACCGCTCCAGCCGCTGCGAGACGTCGCGCTCTTGCCATAGCCAGGCTCCCGGTTCGTCTGTCACGCCCCGATCCAGGAGGAGAGCCTTGCGAATTATTGGACTATGAGTCAAGTAATGTGATCGAAGTGAAATCAGTCGCCTACGCTCCGGAGTCGCCGGGTTTGCCGGGCTCGCCGAGCGTCCGGCGAGCCCAGCCGGGACATGGCACGTGCCAAGAGCGCGACGGCCCGGTCACTCGCTGTGCAGGGCCTTGCGGATCGCGGTGGTGGCCAGGTCCATGGCGGCGCGGGTGGCGTGGGTGTCGCGGAGCACGTCGAGCATGACGAAGTCGTGGATCATGCCCCCCAGCCGTACGGCCGTCACCTCGACGCCGGCCTCTCTGAGCTTGGCGGCGTACGCCTCGCCCTCGTCGCGCAGCACGTCTGCCTCGCCGTTGATGATCAGCGCGGGCGGCAGGTCCCGCACCTGGCCGGTGGTGGCGCGCAGCGGCGAGGCGTAGATCTCGCCGCGCCGGCCGGGGTCGGTCGTGTACTGGTCCCAGAACCACTTCATGCCGTCGCGGTTGAGGTAGTAGCCGGTGGCGAACTGCCGGTAGGACCCCGTGTCGAAGGAGGCGTCGGTCACCGGGTAGAACAGCACCTGCCCCAGCAGGCGGACGTCCTGCCGCTCCTTGGCCATCAGCGCCAGCACCGCCGCCATGTTCCCGCCGACCGAGTCGCCGGCCGCCACCATCCGCGACGGGTCGAGCCCCTTCTCCCGCCCGTGCTCCATCACCCACTGGGCGGCGGCGTAGTTCTGCTCGATCTGCGTGGGGTACTGCGCCTCGGGGGCGCGGTCGTACTCGGGGAACACCACGGCCGCGTTCGTCCGGACGGCCAGCTCGCGCACCAGCCGGTCGTGCGTGTGAGCCGAGCCGAACACCCAGCCCGCGCCGTGGATGTAGAAGATGACGGGAAGGGTGCCGGTCGCGCCCCTGGGCCTGACGATCCGCACCGGTATGACGCCGGTGGGGCCGCCCTGCACCTGGATCCACTCGTCGTCGATCTCCGGCTTGGGCACGCTGGGGTCGGACTGAACCTTCTCCAGCAGCTCGCGCCCCTGCTCGGGCGGCAGCTCGTAGATGAACGGGCGCTTGGCGTTGGCGTCGGCGAAGTCCTGGGCCGCCTTCTCCAGGACGACCTTCCTGCTGATCGTCTGCGTCATGGGTCTTCCCCCCGTCGATGGCGCGTCGGGGGGCCACGTCCGGACCTACCCAGCGGCGACCACCACACGCTTCTTCTCCCTACCGGTGGAACAAATCCACCCCAGGTAGGAGTTTTCTCTACCCGCCCGCCGCCGGAGGGCCCGCGACGGAGTTACGTTCCTGACACGCGGCCCGCACGGGCTCGCGCTGGCGAGGGACGTGTACCGCCGCACGGCCAGGCCCGTGGTGCATCCCAGGCGCGAGGGCCTGACCGTGCGGCTCGAAGCCCCGTACGAGGACGCGCCCGCCCGGGCGGCGGTCAGACGAGGACGGAGCCGCCGTCCACGGTCATGACCGTCCCGGTGGCGAAGGGCTGGGTGAGGAAGAAAAGGTAGGCACGGGCGATGTCGTCCACCTCTCCCACCCGTCCGACGGGGAGGGCGGCGCCGACGTCCCGGTACATCCGCTCGCGCTCCTGCTCGCCCATCGCCGACCACAGCGGGGAACGGACGACGCCCGGCGCCACCGCGTTGACCCGGATGGGAGCGAGCTCGACGGCCAGGGCACGGGTCAGCGACTCCACGGCGCCGCAGATGCCGGCCGCCACCGCCCAGCCGGGCCCGGGTCTGTCCTTGGCGGTGCCGGTGGTGAGCGTGATCGAACCTCCGGCCCGCACGTACGGCCGGGCCACGCGCGCCGCCCACAGGGCGCCGAAGTACCGCAGCGAGAAGAAGTCCCTGGCCTGGTCGAGATCGAGGGTGTCGAGCGGCATCAGGGTGAGCGGCTCGCCCGCGGTGTAGACCAGGTGGTCGAACGGGCCGAGCTCGTCGAACAGCCTCTGGACGGCGGCGGGGTCGGTGAGATCGGTGACCCTGCCGTCCGCGCATGCCGTCAGCCCGGCGAGGGCCCGGTCCACGCTGGCGGCCCTGCCGGACACGACCGTGACCGCCGCGCCCTGTTCTTCCGCCGCCCTGGCCGTGGCCAGGCCGATGCCCGAGGTGCCGCCGAGCAGGACGACCCGCTGGTCGCGCAGATCCATGGGAGAACCTTCCGTGAAAGTGGTGGATACGCCCTCCACGATGCGGCCTTCCCGCCCTCGGCGTCCAAGACCCTTTTCCGCTTCTGTAATACCTTGAAGACATCAATGAGGCCGAGGAGCGCTGATGGACCTGAGTCTGCGCAAGCTGCGCTATTTCGTCGCCGTCGCCGAGCGGCTGCACTTCGGTCGCGCCGCCGAGGCGCTGCACATCGCGCAACCGGTCCTGTCGCGTCAGATCAGGTCTCTGGAGGAGGAGCTGAAGGTGCAGCTGTTCGTCCGGTCCAGGCGGGCCACGCACCTGACCCCGGCCGGGGAGCAGCTGCTGGCCGACGCCCGCCCGTTGCTGGCCGGCGCCGAGGCGGCCTGGCGCAGGGCGGTGCGTGCCGGGCGCGGGCCTCGCACGTTCACGGTCGGGTTCATGCCGGGGCTCATCGTCACCCCGGCGGTCCGCGTGTTCGGTGAGCGCCACCCCGACCTGACGGTGGAGGTCGTCCGCACCAGCTGGGACGACCAGACCGACGTCATCCGCGACGGCCGGGTCGACCTGGGCTACGTCCGCCGGCCCATCGACGAGCGGGGGCTGAAGGTGCGGCCGCTGCTGGCGGAGCCGCGGGTCGCGGTGCTGCCCGCCGGCCACCTGCTCGCCGGGAAGGAGCGTGCCGGCATCGCCGACCTGGCGGGCGAGCACCTGCTCCAGGACCGCGCGGTGGTGCCGGAGTGGCGCGGCGTCCTGGCGAGCGCCCAGGCGCTGCCGCTCATGCGCAGCGTCGAGGAGAAGCTGGAACACGTCGCCGCCGGTCACGGCGTGGTGATCCTGCCCCTGTCGGTGGCCGCCTTCTACACCCGCCCCGACGTGACCCACGTCCCCGTGGACGACATCGGGCCCAACCAGGTCTGCCTGGCCTGGGACAGCACCCGCCGCTCTCCCCTGATCCAGGAGTTCGCGGCCATCGCCGTCGAGCTGCAGGGAGACCTCTAGCGGGACCGGGGTTCCCGGCTCGGCGGGCGGACGTCGGCGGGCGGCTCGGACGCCTGCCAGCTGGCGAGCAGACGCAACCGCTCCTCCGACGGCGAGCCCGCCGCCACGGTGTAGGCAACGAGCAGCTGGCTCTCGTCGCCGGGCACGGCGAAGGTCTCGTAGCGGAATTCGAGATCGCCCACGATCGGGTGCCGGATCAGCTTTCTGCCGTGGGTCTTGTCCTTGACGTCCTGGCGGGGCCACAACCGGCGGAACTGCTCGCTCTTCATCGACAGCTCGCCGACGAGCGCGGCGAGCTGCGGGTCGTCCGGGTGCCGCCCGGCGTCCAGGTGCAGGTAGGCGACGGTCTCGGCGGCGACGGCGGACCATTCCGGATAGAGCTCGCGGGCGTCGGGGTGCAGGAAGGTGTGCCGCGCCGCGTTGGGCCTGTCCAGGGCCGAGAAGCCGGTCACGGCGTCGGCGAGCGGATTCCAGGCCAGGATGTCCATCCGGCGTCCGAGGACGAAGGCGGGCACGTCGTCCATCATCTCCAGCATCCGGAGCACCCCCGGCCGGACCTGCTGGGTCCGCTGCGTCCTGCGGGCCGTCCTGGCCGGCCGGACGAGGTTGCGCAGATGGGCGCTCTCGGTCTCGTCCAGCCGTAGCGCGCGGGCGATCGCGTCCAGGACGGCGTCGGACACGTTCGGGCTGCGGCCCTGCTCCAGGCGCACGTAGTAGTCGACGCTGACCCCGGCGAGCTGGGCGAGCTCCTCGCGGCGCAGGCCCGGCACCCGGCGCCGGCCGCCGGCGGGCAGGCCCACGTCTTCGGGCTGGATACGGGCGCGCCGCGAGCGGAGGAAGTCGCCAAGGTCCTGATCCATATGTCCAGCATGCCGTATTTCGACCCGGTCATCCTGGTACTGGCATACCTAGGGAAAGGCAGTGCTCTGGGTAAGCGGCCCGGCTCGCCGCAGGGTGAAGCCATGACGTTCTACGACAACCTCAGCAACCGCACCGCCGTCGTCACCGGAGCCGCCAGCGGGATGGGCGCGGCCATCGCCACCCTGCTCGCCGGTTCCGGCGTCCGCGTCGCGCTCCTGTCCCGCCGGGCGGACCGGCTCGCCGAACTCGCTGCCAAGATCACCGCAGCCGGCGGCCGGGCCCTCCCGGTGGGGGTCGACGTGACCGCCGACAGCGCGGTCGAGTCCGCGGCGGGCCGCGTCCACGCCGAGTACGGGCCGGTCGACCTGGTCGTGAACGGGGCCGGGGTGATGCTGCCCAACCCGGTCCTCGACGGCCGGGCCGACGAGTGGCAGCGCATGATCGACACGAACCTGACCGGCGCTCTGCGCGTCATCCGGGCCTTCGTCCCGGACCTGGTGGCCTCCGCCGAGGCGGGCCGCGCCGCCGACCTGGTCAACATCTCCTCGATCGGCGCGCACGTCGTCTTCCCGGACTACGCGGTGTACGGCGCGACGAAGGCCGCGCTGACGCACCTGTCCGCCGTCCTGCGGGCCGAGCTCGGCCCGAGGAACGTGCGCGTGACGAACATCGAACCCGGCCTGACGAGCACCGAACTGGGCGACCACATCGACAACGCCGAGCTGCGCGACCAGCTGGGCCAGATGGTGGCCGGGCTCGGCTCGCTGTCGGCTGAGGAGATCGCGGACCTGGTCGGCTACGTGACGAGCCGGGCGCCGCACGTCAACCTGCGCCAGATCGTCGTGCTCCCCACCACCCAGGCGTGAGCCGGCCGATTCCGGCGCCCTCGTACTCTGAGAGAGAGGGACGCTCGCCGAGGGCGAGCAGGAACACGACTCGCACATGTGCGGGGGGTGAGCCTGATGCGGCTGCACAAGGTACGGCTCGCGGGAACGGTGGGGGCGGCATTGCTCATCGCGGTCGCCGTCGGTCATCCGACGGCCGCGGGAGCGACACCGGCGACAGGGGCGCAGCTCCGGCAGGAGTGCACCGCGCCACCGCTGGCGGGCCACGTGGTGGACGTGACCGTGGGCGACTCGGTGAGCCCCGGATCGCCGCAGAGCGGGCAGATGTGGCTGAAGGTCGCACCCGCCAAGGTTCCGGCGGGAACCGTGTCGCTACGGGTGGCCAACAAGGGCACGCTCGCGCACGAGGTCATCGTCCTGCCGCTTCCGGCGGGGCAGGCCGTCGGGAAGCGGGCGACGTCCGGCGAGCGCGTCAGCGAGGCGGGCAGCCTGGGCGAGGCGTCGCACAACTGCGCGGCAGGCGGGGGCGGGGGCATCGCGCCGCACTCGATGAGCTGGGCCACGCTGAAGCTGCCTGCCGGCCACTACGAACTGGTGTGCAACTTCCCCGGCCACTACGCCTCGGGCATGCGCGCCGAGCTCGACGTCACCGGCCCCTAGCGTCCGGCGTCGTCCTCGTCAGGCCGGCCACGTTCCCGGTCGCTCGCGCCAGGTCGGTGGTGGCTTCAGCGCGGGCAGACCTCCAGATAGGGCAGCGCGGGAACGTGCTCCGCCCACTCCTGCCGCGTCAGCGACCGCCCGGCACGCGTACAGACGGCCTGGGCGGCGGTCTCCGGCGCGGCGGGGAAGCTTCTGACCGTGGCGTGGCCGTCGGCGGTCAGCACCCGTGAACCGTCCGGGGAGAAGGCCGCCGACCACACCCGGCCGGTCTCGGGGTCCAGACCGCCGCCGGTGTCGGCGGAGCGGCCGAGGCTGCTGCCCGAGAGCGGGTCGAACAGCAGCACCCGGCCCTGGCTCTGCGGGAACGCGATGAGGTCCTCTGCGGGAGAGTAGGCTGCTGCGCCCGTGCCGAAGACGCCGCGCACCGGCAGGCCGACGCTCCGGCGGGTGGCGGTGTCCCAGCGGGTGACGCGTCCACGCGAGTCATGCACGATCAGGATCGTCCCTGAACGGGTGAACCACGCCTGTGTGCCTGATTCGCCGGCGCCGATCTCGCCGAACGGCTGGCCGAGCGGCCTGCCGGAAGCGGTGTCGAGCAGGCGCTGGTCCCGGCCTACGACGGCCAGCCGCCGGCCGTCCGGGGAGAACGCGAGTGCCTTGGGCTCCGCCGTGGGCGTGTGCCACAGCCTGCGGCGCGCGGCCCAATCCCAGAGCTCCACCGCGTGCCCGGCTCCCACCGGCAGCAGGAGAGCGAGGCGCCGCCCGTCCGGGCTGAAGGCGACCTCCCAGCTCTGCTCGCCCGCCGCGAAGTCGGCCAGGACCTTCCCCGTGGCCGGGTCCAGGACTCTGGTCCGGCCCTCGTACACCACGGCCAGCCTGCTGTCCGGGCTGAAGGCGAAGGCGACGGGGCCCGGCATGGCAGGCAGGGCCTTCCCGTTGGCGAGCGAGCGAACGGTGATCGCGGCATCGTCGTTCGAGACGACAAGATATCGCCCGTCCCCGCTGAGCACGGCCTCGCTCACCGGTTCCCGGCCCGCCTCGGCCGTCAGGTCGGCGACGTCGAGCGAGAAGACCTGGTCACCCAGGAGATAGCGGAACGTCGAGCCGTCGAAGGCGCCGATCGGCTGGACGGCGGCGTCCCCGTCGCCGCGGATCTGAACCTTGGTGAGCGGCTGGAGACCGGGCAGCCGCCAGAACCGGATGCTCGCCCGCGACACCGTTGCCAGCAGCCTCCCGTCCCGGCTGAAGACCGGGGAGCCGTTGTCGTCGATCCCTTCGCCGGGCCTGTGCGCCGAGCCCTTCCTGAGGTCGGCCACTACCAGCCTGCCCCGGACACGCGACGCTCTCCACCTGCCGTCGGGGCTGACGACACCCGTGCGGGACGACCGCTCCGCAGGGACCACCTCCCATTGGAGGCCGGCGTAGACGCTCACCCGCGTGCCCTCGTTCCGGGCGACGGCCTCGGCCCACCTGGTGATCCGGTCCGACAGCCGGGGAGTCGGCCAGGTGCCGACAGCCTTGCCGGTGCGGACGTCCCACGCTCCAGCCTGCTCGTCGTTCGCCACGAGGAGCGTGCGGCCGGAGGGCGACAGCGCAAGCGCAAGGTCCGTGACCGGCCCGCCGCCGAGGTTGAGCCCGGTGACCGCGGCGATCTGCCGGCCCGAGCGCACGTCCAGCAGGCGCGCCCGGCCGCCGTGCAGGCTGACCAGTGTGCGCCCGTCGGCGGCGAAGTAGGTCAGTGCGCCCGCCCCGCCACCGCTGTCGCGGAACATCGCCTGCTCGCGCTGAGCGAGTACGCCGTTCAGCGCCGTTCTGGCCTGTGGCGTGCCCGCGAGCCGCCAGGCTGCCACGCTCAGCAGCATGCCGAGGCGGGGGTCCGTACGGCTGGTCGCGTCCGCCAGTGCGGCGAGGCGGATCGACTCCGAACTGCGTAACGCCGTCGCCAGTTCCTCGCTCTTGGCGTCGGCCTCCCTGCCCTGCCACACCGCCAGCCCGCCGCCCGTCAGCGCCACGACCAGCAGTCCCGCCAGGCTCAGCGCGACCAGCCTGGCCCGCCTGGCACGACGCCTGGTCACGCGCACCGAGGACTCCAGGAAGTCGCGCTCGACGGGCGAGAGCGTGATGTTCCTGCGGTAGGTGGCCGCCCACTGCAGAGCGCCGTCCAGGCTGTTGCTCTGGAGCAGATCTCCGTCCTTGCGCCCCGCCTGTTCCCACTGCTGCGCGCCGCTGCGGATTCGGCGGTGCGCGGCCAGACCGTCGCGGTTGGCCTCGATCCAGCGGCGCAGCCGCGGCCATGCGTGCGGCAGGGCGGGATGGGCCAGCCAGACCTCCTGCTGGTCCCGGCCCAGCAGGTAGCCGAACACCTCCATGATCCGCGTGATGGCCGCGACCTCGGGTGCGGGCCGTCCCTCCACGAGCTCGGCCATGCCCGCGTGCCGGACCGCCAATTCGTCGTACTCACCCACGGTGACCAGCCGCAGCAACACCTCGGGGACCAGCTCGCGCTCGGCCGGGCCGAGCAGCGCGTATGACTCCTCGGCGAGCGTGCCGAGCGCCGGGTCGTCGTCCGGCCCGGCCATCTGGCCCGCGGTGCGGCCGCCCTGGGCCAGCAGCCGCGCGGTGTCGAGTCGGCTGTCGCCGCTGACCAGGGCGAGCAGCAACTGCCTGGCACTTGGGCGCTCGCGTGGATCCTTCATGAGCGTCGCGCTCACCAGCGGGCGCATCGGCTCGGGCAGCGCGCTCAGGTCGGGGTTCGACGACAGCACGCGGTGCATCACCCCGCCCAGGCTCTCCGCCTCGAACGGGTCGGCGCCGGTGGCCGCGTAGAGCGTGATCCCACCCCAGGCGAAGACGTCGGCGGGCTCGCCCGCCCGCCCGCCGGAGAACACCTCGGGCGCCATGTAGGTGGGGGTGCCGGTGACCAGACCGGTCGCGGTCAGCGACATCTCTGCCGTCCTGGCGATGCCGAAGTCGATGACCCGCGGGCCGTCGGGCCCGAGTAGCACGTTGTCCGGTTTGAGGTCGCGGTGGACGACGCCGGCCTCGTGGATCGCGGTCAGCGCCGTGGCCACCGCGGTCGCGAGCCGGTGCAGGTCCCCGTCGTGGAAGCGGCGGCCCTCGGCGACCGCCTGGCGCAGGCTGGGGCCCGGGACGTACTCGCTGACCAGGTACGGTCGCGGCCCGTCCAGCTCGGCCTCGATGACCCGGGCTGTGCAGAACGAGGAGACCCGCTGAGCTGCCGCCGCCTCCTTGGCCAGTTGCGCCGCCCGGTCGCCGTGCAGGACCTTGATGGCCACCCGGGTGCCGTTCTCGGCGTACGCCTCGTAGACCACACCCTGCCCGCCGGCGCCTAAGCGGCCGGCCAGCCAGTACCCGCCCAAGCGCTGCGGGTCTCCCGGAATCAGAGCTTCCACGGGAACGTTAGATGCGTCGACTGCCGGATATGTTCTGTCGAAAATCTGTAGTTTTCTACACATACGAAAGTCATTGACGCCGTCGTGTAGGCGACCCATAAGATCACCGACCGTGATCATGACTCTCGCGCTCAGCGCGTCTCTGATGATGACCGGCGCCCCCGCTCAGGCCCCGGCCAAGACGGTGTCCTTCCAGGGTTTCTCCATCCAGGTTCCGAGCACCTGGCGGACCAAGGCCGAGGGCTCCGGCCTGCGCGTCATCACCGGCGCCTGCTCCAAGCAGGCCACCGAGTGCAAGGGTTTCCTCCTCGGCGGCCCTGACCACGTGAACTACGGCCACGAGGGCGGCCCGTACCAGGTCGGCCAGCCCTACCACCCCAGCAGCGGGGTGATGGAGTGCGTGCCCGACAAGAAGCACACGGAGAGCGAGGCCAAGCCGGTCAGCAGCCGGAACGTGTCCTTCGGCGGGAAGCCTGCGCGCTACAACCAGTTCACGGTTTCGTGCGGCACCGAACTCTCCTACACCCAGCGGGTCTGGTACGTGAAGTCCAAGAAGGTCATCGTCGTCGACCACTGGAAGACGCCGCGCCTGTCGTCCATCCTCCGTCAGGCCATGTGGAAGTAGGGCAGGCCACCCGATCTACCGGCCGGACGACAGATCGGGCGGTACCACGGTCGCGGCTTCCTTCATTCCAGGAATTACGGCCAGGGATCGCCCCACGCCGCGTTCCTGGCGGCGCGGTAGGCGTCGCCGTGCCGCCTGGACACGTTCTCCTCGCGCACCCCGTCCGCGCACAGGGTGAGCGTGACGAGGCCCTTGCGGGTCCGCGGGTGCCGCAGGACGCGACCCGCCGCGGGCGTCGCCGGCGCGGAGGTCGCGACGACGTAGGAGAACTTCTCGTCCTCGAAGCCCAGTTCCGCCGCCTTGAGCCGGCGGTGCAGCCCGTTGCGCGGCAGCCGGGCGGAGAAGTGGCACCAGTCCCCCGCCGCGAGCGGGCAGGGACCGGCGTGCGGGCAGGGCGCCGCGACGCGCAGGCCGAGGCCGACCAACCGGTCCCGAGCGGCGAGGACGCGGACGTACCCCTCCGGCGTGCCGGGCTCGATGACGGCGACCGTCATGCCGCGCCCGGCCGACCAGCGCACGACTCGTTCCTGAGCTGCCGGGGACATCTCCCCCAGCACGTAGGAGAGCGTGACGAGATCCGCGGGCGGCACGTCGAGGTCCGCATGGACGTCCGCGTGGATGTCTGCGTGGATGTCCGCGTGGATGTCTGCGTGGATGTCTGCGTGGATGTCTGCGTGGACGTCCGACCGCCGCCACACGGCCTGCCTGACCGCCGGACGGCTCGACACGGCCGCGAGGGCACGGCCGAACGCGATGGCGGCCCGGTCGCGCTCGATCACGGTGACGTGCCGCAGCGATGGCCACACGGCGGTGGCCGCCCAGACGGCCGCGCCCGTGCCGCCTCCGACGTCCAGTTGGGTCTCCGGCCGGAGGTCGGGCGCGGACGCGGCGGCCTGGGTGAGCGCCGCGGTGACGGCCGCGTACGTGGCGGGCATGCGGATGACGGCGTAGGCGGCCACGTCCGTCGCCGAGCGGAGAGCCGGCGCGGAGCAGCGCCCTGGCCCCGAACCTCTCCCGCAGCCGGGGGTGAGGACCAGCCCGCCGGCGCCGAACGCGGTCGCGGCCGGCGTCGTCGTGGCGCCGCTGCTACGGAACCGGGCCAGTGGTTCACCGGAGGCGGATAGGCCCGGCTACAGGTCGCCGCGGTACCAGGCTTCCACCTCGGCTGCCAGCGCGTTCTCGTCGAGTTCCGGCGGTTTCGCCCGGTCGATCCAGTGGCGCAGGAGGGATGCGAGCTCGTCCAGCGTCTCGGGGCTCACCAGCTCGTGGACGGCGAAGTAGGCGACGATCGGCCCCGTGACGGGCCCGTCGGCGTCGCAGCAGGCGCACAGGAGGACCTCGGTGCTCCCCCGGACCTGGTTTCCGCGGGTGGTCGTCCAGCCGTGCGGGACCCGCAGAACGGCGAGGACGTCGCCGCCGCGACAGCGCGGACACGCCCGGTCCGGCGTCATGCCCGGCCGATCGCGGCGACGCCCAGCAGGCACTTGACGTCGCCGTAGAACGCCGGCTCCGGGTTGACCCGGAACCGTTCGAGGTTCAGCAGCAGGCTCTTGCCGCCGGGCCGCCGCACCCGCAGGTGGACGGGCGCCTGCCCGGGATGGGCGGCCAGGATGTGCCTGAACTCCCGGACGAGCCGCGGGTTCAGGCGGGATTCCGGCACCGAGATGACCACGGGCGGCTCGGTGGCGGTCTCGGACGTGTCCAGGAGGGTGATCTCCTCCCCGTACACGCTCAGGGTCTCGTCGCGCACGTTGATCCGCCCTCGGATGGACAGCACCCGGTCCTCGGCCAGCACCTCACCGTGCAGGGCGTAGCTCTTGGGGAAGATCAGGCACTCCACGGCGGCGTCGTGATCTTCGAGGGTGACGATCGCCCACTGGTCGCCCTGCTTGGTGACCTTGCGCTGCAGTCCCGAGACGATCCCGCTGACCCGCACCACGCCCTCCTGCCGGCCGGAGGCGAGGAGGCCGGCGATCGTGGTGTCGCGATGGGCGTTCAGGACGCGCTCGGCGCCGTCGAGCGGATGGCTGGAGACGTACAGGCCGAGCATCTCCCGTTCGAAGGCGAGCAGGGTGGCGCTGTCCCACTCGCCGTCCGGGATCACGACCGAGAAGGTGCCGCCGTCGCCTGCCTCGCCGAACAGCGAGTCCTGGCCGTGGGCCTCGTTCCGCTTGACGTCGACGACCGCGTCGATGGCCTGCTCGTGCACGGCGACCAGCGCCTTGCGGTGGTGCCCCATGCTGTCGAACGCGCCGGCCTTGGCCAGCGACTCGATGACGCGCTTGTTGCAGACGACTGACGGGACCTTGCCGAGGAAGTCGTTGAAGTCGGTGTAGGCGCCCTTCTCCTCCCGGGTGCCGACGATCGCGTCGACGACGTTCGATCCGACGTTGCGCACCGCGCCCAGGCCGAAGCGGATGTCTGTGCCGACCGCGGCGAAGTCCAGCCGGCTGGCGTTGACGTCGGGGGGCAGCACCTTGATGCCCAGGCGGCGGCAGTCCGACAGGTAGACGGCCATCTTGTCCTTGTCGTCCCGTACCGAGGTGAGGAGCGCGGCCAGGTACTCGTGGGGGTGGTTGGCCTTGAGGTAGGCGGTCCAGTACGAGACCAGGCCGTACCCGGCGGTGTGCGACTTGTTGAAGCCGTAGCCGCTGAAGGGCACCAGGACGTCCCAGACGGCCTTGATGGCCTCCTCGGAGAAGCCGCGCTCGCGCATGCCCGCCGAGAACCTGTCCCACTCGGCGTCCAGGACCTCCTTCTTCTTCTTGCCCATGGCCCTGCGCAGCATGTCGGCGGCCCCGAGGGAGTACCCGGCGAGCTGCTGGGCGATGGCCATGACCTGCTCCTGGAAGACGACCAGGTGGTAGGTGTCGCCCAGGATCGGTTGGAGAGCCTCCTCCAGTTCGGGGTGGATCGGCTCGACCGGCTGCTTGCCGGTCTTGCGCAGCGCGTAGTTGGTGTGGGCGTTCATCTCCATCGGGCCGGGCCGGTACAGCGCGTTCACCGCGGCGATGTCGGTGAACGTGGTGGGCTGCATGAGTTTCAGCAGCACCCGCATGCCGCCGCTGTCCAGTTGGAAGACTCCGAGCGTGTCACCGCGCGCCAGCAGTTCGTAGGTCGGGGAGTCGTCGAGCGGGACCTCCAGGATGTCGATGTCGACGCCCTTGTTGGCGCGGACGCCCGCGATCGCGTCGCCGATGACGGTCAGGTTGCGCAGGCCGAGGAAGTCCATCTTCAGCAGGCCCATGTCCTCGGCCTGGGTGAAGGGGAAGCCGGTGACGATCGGGCCGTCCGCCTTCGGCTTGACCAGCGGCAGGACGTCGACCAGCGGCTCGGAGGAGAGGATCACGCCCGCGGCGTGGATTCCGGTGCCCCGGGTGAGCCCTTCGACCCCGACCGCGGTGTCGATCACCTGTTTGACGTCGGGTTCCTCCTCGTACATCCGGCGCAGCTCGGCCGCCTCGCCGTAGCGGGGGTGCCGCTCGTCGTGGATGGCGGCGAGCGGGATCTCCTTGCCGCCGGCCGCCGCGGGGAACGCCTTGCTGATCCGGTCGCCGAGGGCATACGGGAAGCCCAGCACCCGGCAGGAGTCCTTGATCGCGGCCTTGGCCTTGATCGTGCCGAACGTGACGATCTGGCAGACGCGGTCGTCGCCGTACTTCCGGGTGACGTAGTCGATCATCTCGTCGCGTCGCCGGTCGTCGAAGTCGAGATCGACGTCCGGCATGGTGATGCGTTCGGGGTTGAGGAAGCGTTCGAAGATCAGTTTGTGCTCGATCGGGTCGAGCTCGGTGATGCCCGTGCAGTAGGAGACCACCGATCCGGTGGCGGACCCGCGGCCGGGGCCGAGGCCGATGCCGTTCTCCCTGGCGTACCGGCAGATGTCGGAGACCACCAGGAAGTAGCCAGGGAAGCCCATGGTGTCGATGACGGACAGCTCGTAGTCGATGCGGTCCAGGACCTCCCTGGGCGGGTCGCCCCCGTACCGGCGGCGCGCGCCCCGCAGCGCCTCCTTGCGCAACCAGGTGGACTCGGTCTCGCCCTCGGGAACGGCGAAGCGCGGCATCAGGTCCCGGTGGGAGAACACCTCGCCGTAGTCGCCGACCCGCTCGGCCACCAGCAGCGTGTTGTCGCAGGCGCCGGGAACCTCGGCGTCCCACAGGGCGCGCATCTCCTGCGCGGACTTGACGTAGTAGCCGCTGCCGCTGAACCGGAAACGGTCGGCGTCGGCGAGCCGCTTGCCGGTGCCGATGCACAGCAGCGCGTCGTGCGCCTGGGCCTGGGACGCTGTCACGTAGTGGGAGTCGTTGGTGGCCAGGGGCGGCAGCCCGAGCTCCTTGCCGATCTTCAGCAGCTCGTCGCGGACCCGGCTCTCGATGGCGATGCCGTGGTCCATGAGCTCGAGGAAGTAGTTCTCCTTGCCGAAGATGTCCTGATATCTGGCGGCGGCCTCGATGGCCCGGTCGTACTGGCCGAGCCGCAGCCTGGTCTGCACCTCCCCCGACGGGCAGCCGGTCGTGGCGATGATGCCCTGCCCGTGCTCGACGAGCAGCTCATCGTCCATGCGCGGATATTTCTGGACGTGCCCCTCCAGCCAGGCCCGCGACTGGAGCCGGAACAGGTTCCGCAGGCCGCGGGCGTCGGCCGCCCACATCGTCATGTGGGTGTAGAGCCCGCGCCCGGAGACGTCACCGCCTTCACCGGTGTCGTCGTTGGACCTGCGCAGCGCGAGGTTGTCGCTCCAGAACACCGGCTGCCGATGGTGCCGCGAGGCCGGGGCGACGTACGCCTCGATACCGATGATCGGCTTGACGCCCGCCCGGACCGCCGAGTGGTAGAACTCGTACGCCCCGTGCACGTTGCCGTGGTCGCTCATCGCCACGGCGGGCATCCCCTGGCTCGACACCTCGTCCATGAGCGGGCCGACCTTCGCGGCGCCGTCGAGCATCGAATACTCGGTGTGCACATGCAGGTGGACGAACGACCTCACCGGCCTCGCACTCCTCACGGTTGTGGACCATTGCGGCGCGAGCATTCGATCCCAGAGGTGGCCTGGCTGTCCAACAATCGACACACCGGCCCTCCACAACCTGCGGTTGTGATTGGAGGCCGTGGCAGGGCTGGACTCCGGCGCACGCTTTTTGTGGGGGGAGGCCGGGGTGCGGGTCGGTGGGCAGGGTGCGGAGCGGGTCGGGGTGCGGGAGATGGTGTCGTCCGCGCGCCTACCCTTGCAGGGCCCGCGGCTCGTCCGGTAGGCGGCCGTTCGCGGTCAGCACGTCGGCGAGCAGGCCGGGCAGCCCCGGAGGCCGCAGGGTCCGCGCGTCGTCGACCGCCATCAGTTCGGCCAGCGACCACCACCGGTGCGCGTTGATCCCGTCCTGTTCGCCCGGTTCCAGGTGGGAGCGGCTGACGGCCCTGTCGCCACGCGCCCGCGCCAGGAAGTACCGCTCGTGCACGTGCATGGGCTCGCCGTTCCACTGGACGTCCGCGTCGCGCGTCCACAGGCACGGGCCCCACTCGACGTCGGCCAGGCCGGTCTCCTCGAACAGCTCCCGGCGGGCGGCCTCGCGGAAGTCCTCGCCGTCCTCGACGCCGCCGCCTGGCGGTATCCAGAACAGCTCCCGTACGGGAGAGCCAGGGACGACGATGGCGCCGTCGTACCGGTGCTGGATCATCAGGATCCGCTCGTCGGGGTCCAGCAACACGATCCGCGCGCCCTGTCGCGTCCGCATCCGGTCAGCTCCTGCCTGTTGTCCGCCACTTCGTGACCGGTGCCATCTTTCCCTACGCTCGCCTTTTCATCGCCCGCGCACCGCGGAAAGTCACGTCGAGCACATAGTGACCAGACTCGGATTCACCTCACGCACACAAAAGAGCAGCGTGGACGCGAGCGGGGGAAGCCAGAGGTTTCGCCTTATGCGGACAGCCATGAAGCTCAGGAACCAGAACACCTCGGCGAACTTCTCTCCTGAGCTCAGGTCGCCGACGCAATAGACCTGAGCGCGAGCGACCAGGTGAATGTCGAAGAAGGTTCCAGCCGTCGCACACGCTGTTGCGATGACCGCGGAAAGAGCGCATCCGAAGACCCAGGAAACATCTCTTCGATTGATCACACGGGCTATCAAAGCAGGCAGGCGTGCGCGCAATGCGCACTATACGTGAGGGTTTAATGCAGGAACCTTGCGCCCCCGGGACTCACCCAACGCCTGCGCGTCCAGCCGCCTGGTGGTCGCCCCGCCGAGCGGGCTGAGGGCCGCCGCTTCCGCCGTCAATGTTCCAGTACATGCCTGTTGGTCGATGCGTGACCTGCTTGTTCCTGTTTCGTGACAGATGACCAGAATGAGACGACAGTTTCTGTTCACTTCAGCCTCTCCATGCACACCGTTCACTTGCGCGCTCCAAGGTGTCCACCCGAGAGCATGCCGCTTTATGGGCTGCTTATGCGCGCAAGAGAAGGGACTGCACCTGATGCAGCCAATGGCAGCACGAACACCACTGAGCGGCTTACGGAGCCGTGGGCGTCTCGCCGCGGCAGCCGCGGTCGCGGTGTTGCTGGCGACCGGCCTCGTAACCGCGGCGCACGCCGACCCCACCCCGCCGGCGCAGGATCGGGGACGGCCCACCGCGACGCCGACCGGTTCCCAGAGCCCTCCGTCACTCACCCCCGCCAGCGGTTCCTTCCTCGAGGGCAAGGCGAAGGTCGCGGCGGTCCCGACGGCGGCCGGCGACAGCGTCGCGAAACTCGCCATCGACGACACCGCGCTCAACGCCACCCGGACGGTGGGCGTCTCCAAGCTCAGGTTCGACGTCGGCTCGAACTCGACCGAGGCGCAGTACCACAGCTACGTGCTGGTCAACGGGGCGTACCGGAGCGACATCGGCGACCATGTGAACGAGCGGGCGACCATGGAGATCCCGAACGAGCACCTGGTCAAGGGGGAGAACACCGTCGAGATCGTCGTCGGCACGATCCAGTCGTCATGCGGCCTCAACCACGACGACTTCGTCCTGTCCGACGTGGGCCTCGAGCTGCTCGGTGAGGTCGCGGACGGCGAGGACAACCCCTACACCCTCTCCTTCGGCGACGGCAACTGCGGCACGAACACCACGCTGCTGAAGCGCGCCACGCTCAAGTTCTTCATCCAGGGCGACCCGCAGGGCACCACGGGTCTCACCGCTGACGTCGACACCACGACGCTCTCCAACGGCGAGCACGCCATCACCGCCACGACCGCGGCCGGCGTCACCGTCAAGAACACCGTGACAGTGAACAACAGCCCGGCCGGGGCGCCGCGGCTGCAGCCCACGGACGGCACCCTCGTGGCAGGCACCAAGCCGGTCTTCGCGACGGTCCCGGCCGTCGGCGCGGGCGGCGTCAAGTCCCTCACCGTCGACGGCGACAAACCGGCCACGAAGGCCACGCTCGGCAACGGCGCCGCGATGTTCAGCTTCGACGTGGGCGCGGACTCGATCGACGACAAGTACGACAACTTCCTGCTCGTCAACGGCAAGCGCATCGACCTGGGCGGCACCTGGGTGAGCCGGCGCGTGACCGTCGCGGTCCCGGCCCGGTTCCTGGTGCCCGGCAACAACACGATCAAACTCGTCACGGGTGATTACAAGGAGTCCTGCGGCAACAACCGCGACGACTTCACGATCGCGAATCTCGCCCTCGCCCTCGCCGGCGCCACCGTGACGGGCCAGGACATCAAGCCGTCGTACGAGATGGGCGACGGCGACTGTGGCAGCAGCCAGACCCTGCTCCGCGAGGCCGAGCTGCGCTACACGATCGACGGCCCGGCGACGCACGTCATGGAGACACTCGGCTCGGGCAACGCGACCCTCAGCTTCAACGTGGGCAGCAACTCGATCGAGGCGCGCTACCAGAACTTCGTGCTCGTCAACGGCCAGAAGGTGGTGCTCGACGGCGACTTCGTGAGCAAGCGCGTGGACCTCACCATCCCGAACGAGTTCCTCGTGCCCGGCTGGAACACGATCGACTTCGTGGCCGGCACCTTCCCGACGTCGTGCGGCAAGAACCGCGACGACTTCACGATCTCCAACCTCGCCCTGACCCCCGCGCAGGGCACGGCGGCCGGCCAGATGCTCAAGGCCTCGTACAGCATGGGCGACGGCAACTGCGGCGACAATGTGAACCCGCTGACCGAGATCGACCTCGAGTTCCTGGTGGACGGTCTCGCCCGTGGCCTGCGAGCGGACCTCGACACCACGGCCATCAAGGACGGCAAGCACACCATCGCCGCGACGTCGGCCACGGGCGAGGTCGCCACCCGCGTCCTCATCACCGACAACTCGGCGCCGAAGGTCGCCGCGAGCGTCCCGGCCGCGGACGAGAAGATCACCGCCTCGGTCGTACTGGACGTCAAGCTCGAGGACGCCTCCGGCGTCGTGTCCGGGCCGGACGTCAAGCTCGACGGCCGGCCGATCGAACTGGGCGCCCGGGTGGGCCCGGGCCTGCACGCCGGAAAGCACACCCTGGCCGTGACCGGCGCCGACGGCCTCGGCAACACCGCGACCCGGGAGATCGTGTTCGAATCCGCGGGCATCCCGGACGTCCCCACCGAGCTGGCCCCGGCGTTGGGGGCCGTGGACGTGTCGGACCCCGTCACGCTCTCGGCGAAGGTGGCCGAACCCGATGGCGGCCAGGTCACGGCGACGTTCTCCGCGGCCGAGATCCTCACCCCGAACCAGGTGTTCCAGGGCACGGCCCCGTCCGTGCCCACGACCTTGCGGGTCCCGGGTGAGACGCACGTCAAGGCCGAGGGGCTCGAGCCCACCGACGGCAAGACGCTCGACGCGCC
Organism: Nonomuraea sp. NPDC000554; assembly: GCF_040300065.1. NCBI lineage: Bacteria > Bacillati > Actinomycetota > Actinomycetes > Streptosporangiales > Streptosporangiaceae > Nonomuraea > Nonomuraea sp. NPDC000554. The sequence continues at coordinate 150,195 of NZ_JBEPDC010000016.1, forward strand.
GTCCGGCAAGGACGTCACCTACCAGCGATACGACGTCCATGTGCAGGGGCACGTGGACTCCCCGGTGCTGCGCTGGGAGGGCGTCATCGACCCCGAGCGGCTGGTGTCCCTGCGGGTGTGGAACACGAAGACCAAGGCGTGGGACCTCCTGACGAGCGCCCGCGGCGCCGCCGAGGGCAAGACCACCCTCACGGCCGTCGTCGACACGGACTACGTCGACAAGCAGCAGGTCCACGTCATGGTGACGGGAGAGGACCCGTTCGCCGACGACATCGAGCCAGGTGACCCGAACGGCTTCGCCGACCCCGCCGCCTACGACTTCTCGATGGTCCACTTCACCGACACCCAGTACATCTCCGAGGGCGCGGTGGAGCAGGAGACGGCGGAGGAGCGCGCGGTGTGGGAGTCCGCCTACTCCGGCATCGTCAACTGGATCAAGGACAACAAGGACCAGCGCAAGATCTCGTACGTCGCGCACACCGGCGACATCATCGAGAACAACATCCGCAAGCCCGCCGACGAGGCCACGCAGCGGCAGGTGGTCGGCGAGTTCGAGGTGTCCTCGAAGCAGCAGCGCGTGCTGGACGAGGCGAACATCCCGAACGGCGTGATCGCCGGCAACCACGACAACCAGTCGGGCACCGAGAACGGTCCGGAGGCGATCTACAACAAGTACTACGGTCCGGACCGGTACCAGGGGGCGTCACAGGGCTGGCAGCACGGCAAGTACGGCGGCCCGTGGAAGGAAGGCGACAACCAGAACCACTACGACCTGTTCTCCGCAGGAGGGCTGGACTTCGTCGTGGTCGGCCTGTCGTACGGCGTGACGAGGGAGGAGGCCGAATGGGCCGACTCCATCTTCAAGAAGTTCTCCGACCGCAACGGCATCCTGCTCTCGCACGACTACCTCGTGCCGAGCGCCAACCCCGACGGGCGCGGCACCGGATTCTCCGCACCTGACGGGTCGATGCTGTACAAGACGGTGGTCGAGAAGAACCCGAACGTCTTCCTCATCCTCGCCGGGCACGAGCACGGCGTGGGCACCAACGTCAAGCCGAAGGTCGGTCAGGTCGGCAACGGCGTGGTCGAGCTCCTGGCCGACTACCAGTTCTACACGGTGTCGGCCGACCGGCTCGGGCTCACCCAGATCGGTGGGTACAACCCGCAGGACCAGCTCCAGTTCGGCGCGAGCTTCTTCCGGATGCTGCAGTTCAACGTCGAGCGGGCGGAGCTGACCGTGGACACCTACTCCCCGCTGCTCAACGACTTCGGCGCCGGCGAGTTCGACCCGCTGCGCCGCTACGACGGGCGCGAGGACAACATGGTGCTGCCGGTCGACCTCACCTCCCGCACGACCAGCTTCCAGACCGACTCGCTGGCGCTCTACAAGCCCACCCGGACCATCGGCAAGAGCACGGTCACCTCGGGTCAGGTCGCCTCGGTGACCTGGGACCGCCTCAAGGACGACACGGCCTACGCCTGGTTCGTCACGGCACGCTCCACCGGCGGCGGCGTGACCGCCTCCGAGCCGAGCGTCTTCGTCACCAAGGACGAGCAGGGCCGCCCGGGCAAGTGGGGCGCTGACTCGCCCATGTACCGCTGGTTCAACCGCTAGCCGATACCCGCCGCCCCGGACCGCGTCCGGGGCGGCATTCCCCCCTCGATCTGGAGACAAGACATGCCCCGCAGGCGCTGGCTGTCCGCCGTCGTCCTCGCCGTCCTCCTCGGAAGCGTGCTGGCCGAGCTGTTCCATCCCGCTCCGGCGGCGGCGCACGACGCGACCACGACCGCCCACGCCGAGGTGACCGGCACGGGCGCGAACGTCAAGGTCGTCCTCGACCTGGAATACGACCTGCTCATGAAGTCGGCCTGGCTCTACGCGGAGGCGTACAAGGCGAAGGAACGGACCGAGCAGCTGCGTCAGCTGAAGATCAACCGTGACGCCGTGACCGACTACGTCACGCGCCGCTTCGCCGTGGCGTACGACGACAAGCCGTGCTCACCCGCGACGGTGGGCGACGCGGACGTGCGCCCCCGCGGCAAGGCCGCCTTCGCGGTGCTCACCCTCGCCTACACCTGCCAGGGCGGGAGCGGGGGCGTGCACGCGATCTCGAGCGCGCTGTTCCCCGACGCCGAGAGCTTCGTCCACAGCACGAAGACGATGGTCGGGTACGACCTCGACGGCGAGAAGGGCTCCGCGCTCCTGAACGCCGAGAGCCCGACGCTGCGGGTCGGCGAGCGCCCGGCGTCGCGTCAGGTCTGGGAGTTCTTCCTGCTCGGCGCCGAGCACCTGGCCTTCGGCCTCGACCACGTCCTCTTCCTGCTCGCGCTGCTCATCGGCGCGCGCCGGCTCCGCGACGTCGTCGTCACGGCCTCCGCCTTCACGGCCGCCCACAGCATCACGTTCCTGCTGGCGGCGCTGGGGGTCGTGGACGTTCCGGGAGCGATCGTCGAGCCGGTCATCGCAGCGTCGATCATCATCGTGGCGCTCGCCAACCTCCTGGGCCGCGACGAGGACAAGCTGGGCAAGTGGCGGCTGCCGATCGTCTTCGCCTTCGGCCTGATACACGGGCTGGGGTTCGCGGGCGCGCTGGACATCGACGAGAGCGGGTCGTGGGAGCTGCTCCTGTCGCTGCTGAGCTTCAACCTCGGCATCGAGGTGACCCAGCTGGTGATCGTCGCTGTGCTCTTCCCGCTGCTGGTGCTGGTGCGCCGGACGTCCGCGGCCCGCTGGGCGGTGGTCGCGCTGTCGGTCCCCATCGTGGGAGTCAGCCTGTACTGGTTCCTCGACCGCATCCCCATGCCGCTCTGACGGAAGCTGCGGTCACCCGCACCTTGCCATGACATGCCAGTATCGGGCTATCATCGCCATATGGCGATTGATAGTGATGCCGGCTCCTGCGTCAGCACCGACATCGCCGCCGGCATCCCCCCGGCGGCCGCGCTGTTCCACTCCCTGGCCGACGAGACCCGGCTGCGCATCGTGGCCCGGCTGGCCCGCGGCGAGGCCCGCGTGGTGGACCTGACCACCGAACTCGGCCTGGCCCAGTCCACCGTCTCCAAGCACCTGGCCTGCCTGCGCGACTGCGACCTGGTCGACTACCGCGCCGAAGGCCGCCAGTCGTTCTACTCCCTGACCCGGCCCGAACTGATGGACCTGCTGGCCTCGGCCGAGCACCTGCTGGCCGCCACCGGCCACGCGGTAGCCCTGTGCCCCACCCCCGCCGCGGGCCGCCCGGCCCGCGACGGTGACGGCGTCGCGCTCGCGGCCGGGGAAGCGCTATGACCGCGCTCAACCTGCCCGGCCTCGGCCCCTCCCCGGCCCGGCGCACGCTGCTGCAACGCCGGATCCGGCTGCTGGTGGCCGCCACCATCACCTACAACGTGATCGAAGCGGCCGTGGCCGTCACCGCCGGCACCATCGCCTCCTCGGCCGCTCTCATCGGGTTCGGCCTCGACTCCATCGTCGAGGTCGCCTCTGCCGCCGCGGTGGCCTGGCAGTTCTCCGCCACCGACCACGAACGCCGCGAGAAGACCGCGCTGCGCATCATCGCGATCTCCTTCTTCGCCCTGGCCGCCTACGTCACCTTCGACGCCCTACGCGCCCTGCTCGGCGCCGGCGAAGCCGAGCACTCCACCGCTGGCCTGATCCTGGCCGCGCTCTCGCTGGTCATCATGCCGTTCCTGTCGGCCGCGCAGCGCCGGGCCGGCCGCGAACTCGGCTCCGCCTCCGCCGTCGCCGACTCCAAGCAGACCCTGCTGTGCACCTACCTGTCGGCGGTGCTGCTGGTGGGGCTGGCGCTCAACAGCCTGTTCGGCTGGTCCTGGGCCGACCCGATCGCCGCCCTGGTCATCGCCGCGGTGGCGGTCAAGGAAGGCCGCGAAGCCTGGCGCGGCGACGCTTGCTGCGCCGTCCCCACCGCCGCCACCCGGTCCGGCAGCATGCCCAGCGGCGGCGGCACGCTCTCCGAGGCTGACGGCTGCGCGGACGGCTGCTGCGCACCCGCCCAGGAGGACAAGCGATGATGACCGTTATCCGCTGGCCGAGGTCCGCGGCCCCGCCCCAGCCGCTGGAGCAGGGCTCAACCCGGCTGGATGAGGCGGGACTCGTAGGCGAAGACCACGGCCTGTACCCGGTCGCGTAGCTGGAGTTTGTCCAGGATTCTGCCCAGGTGGGTCTTCACGGTTGCTTCAGCCAGGTGCAGGGCCGCAGCGATCTCCGCGTTGGACAGGCCGCGACCCACCTGGATGAGGACCTGGCGTTCGCGGGTGGTCAGGCGGGCGAGTCGTTCGTCCTGACCGGGGCCGCCGCCGTTGAGCAGTTGCGGGGCGAAGTTCTCCAGCAGGCGACGGGTGATCCTCGGGGACACCACCGCGTCGCCGCCGGCGATGCTGCGGATGGCGGTCAGCAGATCGTCCGGGCGGGAGTTCTTCAGCAGGAAGCCGGACGCGCCTGCCTTGAGGCCCGCGAAGGCGTATTCGTCCAGGTCGAAGGTGGTCAGAATGAGCACTCGGGTCTGCGGGCAGTCGCGGACGATCCGGCGGGTGGCCTCGATGCCGTCGGGGCCCGGCATGCGCACGTCCATGAGGACGACGTCGGGGTGGAGCTGACGTGCCAGGCGTTCGGCCTGGGCGCCGTCGGCGGCCTCCCCTACCACCGCCATGTCAGGCTGGATCTCGAGAACCATGGTGAAGGCCATGCGCAGCAACGACTCGTCATCGGCGAGGAGGATGCGAATCGTCACCCGGCGCTCCCGCCTCGCGAGGCTTCCTGGGGCTTCCCCTGGTGGGTTGCGGTGAGATCCAGCCGGGCCGATACCTGCCAGCCTCCTGCCGGGAGCGGACCTGCCCAGAAGGTTCCGCCGTAGGCGGCCACCCGGTCGCGCATGCCTTTGATGCCGTACCCGCCGCCGATGGGTGCCGGGGTGGTGCCGTTGTCGGTGACCCCCAGGGTGACAGCCTCGGACGAGATCTCGACCCGGACCTCGGCGCGGGTTCCGGGCGGAGTGTGTTTGAGCGCGTTGGTCAGGGCTTCCTGGGTCAGGCGGTAGACGGTGAGCTGGGCGGCGGCCGGGATCTGGGCGGCGTCGCCGTACACCTGGAGGCTGGTTGCGAGCCCGGCAGCTCGCAGCCGGTCAACCAGGGCCGGGAGCTGGGCGAGACCGGGCGTGGGGTGCCGCCGCAGGTCGTCAGCCGCCCGCAAGCCCGTCCCATCGGCAGCGTCCGGCTCGTCTGCGGCGTGCGGGGCGAGGCTACGGCGCATGTCTGCCAGGGCCTGGCGGCCGGTTTCCGCAATCTGGCCGATGGCGGCGGCCGCCTTGTCCGGGGCGCTGGCGCGGACGTAGTGAGCGCTGTCAGCGAGGGCGATCATGACGGAGAGGTTGTGGGTGACGATGTCGTGCATGTCGCGTGCCATCCGGGCCCGGTCCTCGGCGACCGCGAGCCGGGCCCGCTGGTCGCGGTCGCGTTCCAGCGCGGCGAGGTAGGCACGCCTGGTCCGCATGCTCGTGCCGGTGACGGCCGCGGCGGCGGTCATCGCCGTCAGCGCCACCACCGACAGGAGGAACCGCCCCTCTGGCGCCCACCGCGCCGAGGCCAGCACCGCCCCGGCCTCGACCACCGCCGCGGCCGCGAGCGTGCGCCGCCACGTCGCGTGCGTGCCGACGGTGTACAGGGCCACCAGCAGCGCCACGTCGGCGGGCAGTTGCACACCGGCCAGCCACTGAAGGCCGGCCACCGCCGCGATCAACACGAACACCGTCAGCGGGGCGCGCCGCCGCCACACCAGGGGCAGCGCAAGGCCGACCTGGAGGAGCACAACCTCAGGACCGCCCCGCAGAACCTGGCCGGGGCCGAGGGTGACGAGGAAGATCGCGGCGGCCAGCAGGGCGTCGAGCATCCAGGGCCGACCGTTCATACCGCCACACTAGGCGACCTACCAGGCCGAATTCTCTCCTCCTGCGGGAGGAGGGTCAGCCCGAAGTCGTAGGGCCGGATCAGCTCCCTGCCGCTCGTGCAGGCCGGCAGATCGCTGGAAAGCTCCCGAACCACGATCACGCATCGAGAACGGAGCCGACCAGATGCCGACCACCGCAGTCACGCGCCGCCGCGTGGCCATCGCCGCGCTCGCCCTCGCGGCCGCCACCGCCATCCCGCTGACAGCCCACCCCGCCGACGCCGCCTCCGTCACGGCCGCGATCACCGACGCGGCCACCACGCTCGCCGCTTCTTCCGCTCCTGCCACCAGGTTGACGCTGCCTGCCCCCACGGGGCGGTATGCGATCGGCACTCGTGCGTTGCGGCTGGTGGACTCGTCGCGGCGGGATCCGCTGGTGAAGGCGCGGCCGTATCGGGAGCTGATGGTGAGCCTCTGGTATCCGGCCGGGCCCACCCATCGTCCTTTGGCACCGCACATGTCACGGATGGCGGCGGCCGACTGGGACCGGCATTCGGCACCCGCGATGGGAATCAAGCAGGGCAGCATGGACTGGGCCGGCACGACGACCCACGCCCGGGAAGGGGCGCCGGTCGACCGGAAGGCCGGGCCGCTGCCGGTGGTGCTGTTCGCGCCGGGGGACGGCGGCCCGCGGACCCTCGGCACGGTGCTCGTAGAGGAGCTGGCCAGCCGTGGCTACCTGGTGGTCACCGTGGATCACACCTACGAGGCCGATCAGATCGAGTTCCCCGGGGGGAGGGTCGAGCGGGCCGTCCCGCTGCCGTCGAAGCTGACGCCGAACGTCATCGCGAAGCTGCTCAGAAAGCATGCCAAGATCCGCCTGGCGGACATGAGGTTCGTCCTCGACCGCCTCGACAAGATCGCCGGACTGCGCGGTGTCATGGACCTCTCGAAGATCGGGATACTCGGCCAGTCCATCGGCGGATCCGTGGCCGCCCAGCTCGCCCACGACGACCCTCGCGTCGACGCGGGCGTCAACCTCGACGGCTCCTACGTGGGCCCGGTAGCACGGACAGGGGTGGGCAGGCCGTTCCTGCAGTTCGCAGCCCAGGCGCACACCCGGGCAGGCGACCGTACGTGGAAGTCCTTCTGGAACGCCTCCAGCGGGTGGCTGCGCGAGCTGAGACTGGCCGGCGCGGCGCATGGATCGTTCACCGACCTGCAGGTCATGCTGCCCCAGGTCAAGGAGCTCGTCGGCACGGTCGATCCGGGACGGTCGGTGGCGGCGCAGCGTGCCTACATCACCGCCTTCTTCGACCTGCATCTCAAGGGGCAGGCCACACAGCTGTTCGACACGCCGGACCAGCGCTATCCCGAGATCACGCTGGTTTCCTGACCGCCATCCTCGGCTTGCGGCAGCAGTCCGTGTTCGCGGCGGCCGGCACGTCTCTTACAGGTAGAGCCGCAGCAGGTCCTCCTCGCTCTCGCGGCGGACGATGGCCCGTGCCGCGCCGTCCCGCACCGCCACGACCGGGGGTCGGGGCATGTGGTTGTAGTTGCTGGCCATGGAGCGCTGGTAGGCGCCCGACACCGGTACGGCGAGCAGATCCCCAGGCCGGACGTCACCGGGCAGCGGGAAGTCCCTGACCAGCACGTCGCCACTCTCGCAGTGCTTGCCGACCACGGTGAACGGGCTGAGCGGGGCGTCGGAGGCGCGGTTGGCCAGCGAGGCGGTGTAGGCGGCGCCGTACATGCCGGGGCGGGGGTTGTCGCTCATGCCGCCGTTCACGCTCACGAACCGGCCCTTGATCGTGCCGATCTCGTAGAGCGCCACCGTGGACGGTCCCGCGATGGACCTGCCCGGCTCGACGGCCAGACGCAGGCCCGCCGTCTCCTTCCTGAGCACCGTGAGCAGTTCGGCGGGCGTCGGCGGGGTGGGGTCGTCCGGCGTGTAGCCGATGCCGAGGCCGCCGCCCAGGTCGAGCCTGGTGACGCCGACGACCGCGGCGAACTCGGCCATCCTGGCGGCGGCGGTGCCGAAGGCGTCCAGCTCGAAGATCTGTGAGCCGATGTGGGAGTGCAGGCCGTACAGCTCCAGCGAGGGCTCGGCGGTCACTCGCTCCACCGCGAGCGCGGCGGCGCCGGCGCTCAGCGAGAAGCCGAACTTGGAGTCCTCGCCGCCGGTGGCGATGAAGGCGTGGGTGTGGGCATCGACGCCCGGCGTCACCCTGATCATCACTCGCTGCCTGACCCCCAGGGAGGCGGCGATCGCGGCGAGCCTGGAGATCTCGGTGAAGGAGTCGACGACCACGCAGCCGATGCCCCACGCCACGGCGCGGCGCAGCTCGGCGGAAGACTTGTTGTTGCCGTGGAAGACGACCCGCTCGGGCGGCATCCCGCCGGCCATGGCCACGGCGAGCTCGCCGCCCGTGCAGACGTCGAGGGACAGGCCGAGCCGGTCGAGCCAGCGCACCACCTCGGGGCAGAGGAAGGCCTTGCCGCCGTAGTGGACGTCGCCGTCGGGAAGCGCGTCCAGCCACGCCCGCGCGCGGGCGGTGAAGTCGGCCTCGTCCAGCACATAGGCGGGCGTGCCGTACACCCGGGCCAGTTCGACCGCGCCGATACCGCCGAGATGCAGCTCCCCGCCGTGCCACGTGGCGGTTTGGGGCCAGATGTCCAAGCTCATGAGGCGCGAGCGTAAGCAATCGCGACGCCTCGCAAGGGCGAGCATCGAAGGATTCGTTGGTGAGGGTCGCATGCCTTCATGAGGCTTGGTGGCGCCTGATGGCCTGGCCACCATGAGGTGCCATGCGAAAACACCTGGTCATCGCCATGGCGGCGGTCTGCGCGCTGGGCGCGGGATGCGGGAGGTCCACCTCGGGTACGGCGGCCCCCACGCCGCCCTCCTCGACCGGCAAGAGCGCCAAGGACCTCGTCCCCGAAGCCGTGCGGAAGTCGGGCGAGCTGCGGATGGCGACCTCGGAGGGCTACCCGCCGATGGAGATGTACAAGCCGGGCACCCAGGAGATGACCGGCGTCGACGCCGACCTGGCCGTCGCCATCGGGGCGCGGCTCGGGTTGCGGACCCGCATCATCAACGCCTCCTTCGACGGCCTCATTCCAGGGCTGCAGGGTGGCAGGTGGGATCTCGCCATGGCCGCACTCAGCGACCTGGAGCAGCGTCGCAAGGCCGTCGACTTCGTCGACTACTTCAACGCAGGCGGCTCGATCATGGTCAAGAAGGGCAACCCGGAGGGCATCAAGACCCTCGCCGACTTCTGCGGCAAGAAGGTCGTCCTGGCCAAGGGCAGTTCCAACCTGGAGATCGGCAAGCGTCAGAACGACAAGTGCGCGCAGAAGATGGAGATCATGCAGAGCGAGGACGCGCCGACCGGCCTGCTCACCATCGATTCGGGCCGCACCGTCGCCACCGTCGTCGACTCGCCCGTGGCCGCCATGTACGCCAAGGAGACCGGCAAGTACGACGTCCTGCCCGAGCAGTACGACGCCGGACCGTGGGGCATCGCGATCGACAAGAAGCAGACCGGTCTGCGCGACGCCGTCGCCAAGGCGCTGCAGGAGCTGATCGACAACGGCGAGTACGGCAAGATCCTGGAGAAGTACGGCACGACGGCGAACGCCGTGGCCAAGGTCACGATCAACACCGGCGCATGATGGAGCTCTCGATCGAGGCGGTGAAGCCGCCCAGACCAGGACGGCTCGTCGCGGCGGTGCTCGCGGCGCTGGTGATGGCGTGGCTGGCCTACACCGTCATCGTCAACCCCAACCTGCACTGGGACGTGATCGCCGGGTTCCTGCTGGACGAGCGCATTCTCGGCGGCCTGTGGATCACGATCGCGCTCACCGCGCTGTCCATGGTCATCGGCGTCGGCCTCGGTGTGGTCGCCGCCGTCATGCAGCTGTCGGACAGCCCCGTGCTGCGCGGCGCGTCGGGCCTGTACACCTGGTTCTTCCGCGGCACGCCGCTGCTGGTGCAGCTCATCTTCTGGTTCAACATCGGCCTGGTCTTCCCCGAGATCGGGATCGGCGTCCCGTTCGGCGGGCCGATGTTCCTCCAGTGGCCGGCCAACGAGCTGATCACGCCGTTCACGGCGGCGTTGCTCGGGCTGACCATCAACGAGGGCGCCTACATGGCCGAGATCGTCCGCGCCGGCATCCGCTCGGTCGATCCCGGCCAGCGGGAGGCGGCCGAGTCGCTCGGCATGACGCACCGGCAGATCCTGCGCAGGGTCGTGCTGCCCCAGGCGATGCGGGTGATCATCCCGCCGACCGGCAACCAGTTCATCTCGATGCTGAAGACCACCTCGATGGTCTCGGTCATCTCCGGCGCCGAGTTGCTGACCGTCTCCCAGCGCATCTACCTGGACAACTTCGAGGTGATCGCGCTGCTGGTGGTCGCCTCCACGTGGTATCTGCTGCTCACCAGCGTGGCCACCGTCGGCCAGCGCTTCCTGGAGAGGAGGTTCAGCCGTGGCCACTAGCATGGTGAAGATCGAGTCGGTCAGGAAGCGCTTCGGGCAGCTCGAAGTGCTGAAGGGCGTCAGCCTCGACGTGCCGGCCGGCGCGGTGGTCTGCGTGGTGGGTCCCTCCGGCTCCGGCAAGTCGACGCTGCTGCGCTGTGTCAACAGGCTGGAGACGATCGACGCGGGCCGGGTGTGGGTGGACGGCGAGCTCATGGGCTTCACCGAGAAGGGCGACAGGCTGCATCTGCTGCGGCCCGACGAGCTGTGCCGTCAGCGTCAGGAGATCGGCATGGTCTTCCAGCGCTTCCACCTGTTCCCGCACATGACCGCGCTGGAGAACGTCATGGAGGGCCCGTGCACGGTCAAGCGCGTCTCGAAGGCGGCGGCCGCCTCGCAGGCGATGGCGCTGCTCGACAGGGTGGGGCTGGCCGACAGGGCCGGGCACTACCCCCGGCAGCTGTCGGGCGGCCAGCAGCAGCGCGTCGCGATCGCACGCAGCCTGGCCATGAACCCCAAGCTCATGCTGTTCGACGAGCCGACCAGCGCGCTCGACCCCGAGCTGGTGCAGGAGGTGCTGCAGGTCATGCGCGACCTGGCGGCCAGCGGGATGACGATGATCGTGGTCACCCACGAGATGGGCTTCGCCAGAGAGGCGGGCGACCATCTGGTGTTCATCGACGACGGCGTGATCGTGGAGGAGGGCCCGCCCCGCGAGGTGCTGTCCCAGCCGCGTCACGAGCGCACCCGCGCCTTCCTCGGGCAGGTCTTGTGAACGGTTCGCTCCTCATGAAGGGTTCGGCTCCGTGAGCCTCGACGTGCTGATCAGCGGTGGTCTCGTCGCCGACGGGACGGGCGCGCCGCTGCGCCGTGCCGACGTCGGCGTCAGCGGTGACCGCCTCGTCCTGCTGCCCCAGGGTGGCCCGGCCGACGGCGGAGGAGCGCGGGTGATCGACGCCACCGGGCTGGTGGTCGCCCCCGGCTTCATCGACGTCCACACCCACTCCGACGCGGTCACCCTTCTCGCCGAGGCAGGCAGGGAGCTGGCCGCCGCCCCCGTGCGCATGGGTGTCACCGTGGAGATCTGCGGCAACTGCGGGTCGAGCCTGTTTCCCGCGCTGCCCGAGCGCGTGCCGGCGCTGCGCCGGTCGAGCAGGGCCGGGTTCGGCGGCGACATCCCGATATTTCAGGACTACGGGGCGTTCGTGGAGGCGCACGAGCGGGCCCCGAGGTCGAACCATCTGACCTCCCTCGTCGGCCACGGCACCCTCAGGGCGGGCGTGCTCGGCTACGAGGACCGCCCGGCCACCTCCGCCGAGCTCGACACCATGTGCGCGTTGCTGGACGACGCGCTGGCCGCCGGGGCGGCCGGGCTGTCCACGGGGCTCATCTACACCCCCGGCACCTACGGCGACACCGCCGAGGTGGTCGCGCTGGCCCGCGTCGCGGCCAAGCACGGCAAACCGTACGTCACGCACCTGAGGGACGAGATGTCCCGTGTCGAGGAGGCGCTGGAGGAGGCCGTCGAGATCGCCCGCGAGAGCGGGGCCGCGCTGCACGTCAGCCACCACAAGACCGCGGGAAAGCACGCCTGGGGCAGGACCCTGCGGACGCTCCCGCGCATCGCGGAGCTGCGAGCCCAGGGCATGGACGTCACCTGCGACGTCTACCCCTACACCGAAGGCAGCACGTCGCTGTCGGCGATGTTCCCTCCGTGGGCCAACGACGGCGGCACCGAGGCGCTGCTCGACCGGCTGCGCGATCCCGGCCAGCGGGACCGGATGCGCAAGGCGATCGAGGAGGGCGTGCCCGGTTGGGAGAACACGGTCGGCAACGGCGGATGGGATCGCATCTCGGTCGCCTGCGCCACCAACCATCCCGAGGTCGAGGGCCGCACGATCGCCGAGCTGGGCGGTGACCCCGTGGACACGGCCGCGGAGCTGCTCCTCGCCGAGGAGGGCGAGGTGACGATCATCAGCCACTCGATGCGCGAGGACGACGTCCAGCGGGTCCTGGCCAGCGAATTCGCCATGATCGGCTCGGACGGCGTGCCCAAGCCGGGTCATCCGCACCCCCGCCTGGCCGGTACCTTCCCCAGGGTGCTCGGCCGCTACTCCCGCGACCAGGGCCTGTTCCCGCTGGAGGTCGCCGTCCACAAGATGACCGGCATGGCGGCCGACCGGTTCGGGCTGGCAGACAGGGGCGTCGTGCGCGACGGCGCGCACGCCGACCTGGTGCTGCTCGACCCCGAGACGGTGGCCGACGGCGCCACCTACGCCGATCCGCTGTTGCCCCCCTCCGGCATCCAGGCCGTCGTCGTGGCAGGACGGCTCGCGGTGGAAGGCGGCAGGCTCACCGAAGACAGACCAGGAAGGATCATCGGGCGGTGAACGACATCACGCTCGCCGTCGCGACGCGGGATCTGGTGACGGGAGAGTTCCACGGCGTCAACGAGGACGCCGAGCTGCCGCTGGCCAGCGTCGGCAAGCTGCTCCTGCTGGCCGAGGTGGCGATGAGCGTCGAAGGCGGCATCCTCGACCCCGACACGCCCGTGACGGTGCACGAGGACGACTACTGCGGCGGCTCGGGGCTGCTGCTGTCGCTGTCCGAGCGCAGCTGGACGATCGGCGACCTCGCCGTGCTGACCGCCGCGATCAGCGACAACACCGCCACGAACGCGCTGCTGCGCAGGATCGGCGTGGACCGGGTCAACGCGGCGGCCGCGGCCCTCGGGCTGTCGAGAACCAGGCTGCTCGACCGCATCAAGGAGCCGCGCGGCCCCGAGGATCCGCCGACGTTCGCGATCGGCACCGCGGCCGAGCTCTCCGGCCTGGCCGCGCTCGTCGCGGGGCCGGGCGGCTGGCAGGTGCTCATGTGCGGCTGGATGCAGCAGAACACCGACCACAGCCTCGTCCCCGCCCTGGTCAGGCACGACCCCGAGAGCGGCTGGCTGGCCAACAAGACCGGCACCGACGAGGGCGTCAGGTCCGACGTCGGCATCATGGACGGGCGGATCGCCTACGCCATCCTCGCCCACGGCCCCTCGGGCAGCGAGCACGAGCTGACCTCCGCCGTACGGCAGGCGGGGCTGGGCATCGCCGCCCGCCTCAGCGCAGCGAGGGCTCCATCGAGTTCCTGAGCTGGGCCGAGGCCGTGCGCAAGTAGGCCAGGAAGGACCGGGCGGCCGGGTTGGGGTTGGTCGGCCGCCTGGCCACGCCGATCCTGCGGAACAGGTTCGGCGTGGCCAGGCGGCAGGCGTGCAGCCCCGTCGCGCCCTGCAAGCCGAGGCTCGGCACCAGCGCGACGCCGAGCCCGGCTCGCACCAGGCCGATCGTCACCTCGTAGTGGTCGCTGCGGCAGCGGATCTGCGGCGAGAAGCCTTCCAGCGTGCCGGCCCGCTCGAGGATCGACACCGGGTGCTCGGCGCCGAACGTGGTGATCCACGGCTCGTCGGCCAGGTCCGCCAGGCGTACCCTGGGCCGCTGGGCGGCGGGGTGGCCGGTCGGCAGGACCAGGAGTTGTGGCTCGTCGAACAGGTGGACGACCTCCACCCCTTCGGGGCACTGCCACGGGTCGAGGGCGTGCTCGAAGACCACCAGCACGTCGAGCGCGCCGCGCTCCAGATCGGGCAGCAGCTCGTACGGCTGGCCCTCCACCAGATCGAGCGCCACCTTGGGGTACCTGGAGGCGAACCGCGACAGCGCCAGCGGCAGCAGCCGGTATCCGGCGGAGGCGAAGAAGCCGATGCGCAGCTCACCGGCGTCCACCCTGGCCTGGGCGAGCAGGTCCTTCTCCGCCGCCTCGATGATGTCGACGACCTCCTGCGCCCGGATGGCGAGGCGGCGCCCGGCCTCGGTCAGCCGCAGGCTCTGCGCGTTGCGCTCGACCAGGCCGACCCCCGCCTCCTGCTCCAGGCGGGACAGCTGGTGGGACACGGCGGACGGCGACAGCTTCAACACCCTTGCCGCACCGGCGATGCTGCCCGTCCTGAACACCTCAAGCAGGACACGCAGCCGGTTACTACTCAACACGTGACCAAGCGTATGAGCCTGATTGTCGACCCGCACCAGCGCGCTCGCGCCGCGACAGCCCGTCAGATCCTGGACGGCCCGTCGGAGACGACGAGCTCGTGCCGGTCGCCGGGAGCGAGGAAGGCCGGCAGCCGTGCCGCCTCCTCGCCCGCCTTCGTGGGGTCGAATCTCACGCGCTCCCTGCGGCCTGACACCACCGGCGCCCTCCGCCCCGGCCACCACCCGAGCCAGAACCGGCTCGCCCAGCGGCCTCGAGGCCCGGGAAAACACGAAATCCCGCCCGATCCAGATGATCGGACGGGACCCCGTCAACTTCCTTCAGGCCGTCTCAAGAACGGCCCGCATGGCAGCCGGAGAAGCAAGACCGCGCCAGCTCGGGCGATGCCACCACCGATCACTATCGCGTGCGGGGACAGCACAAGGACAACGGGTGCGATCGCCTTGGCGAAGATCGCGGCAACCTGGTCAACGATCTCGGCGGCGATCGGGGCATCCTCGGCGGCGGCCGCGAAGACGGCACCCGCGTCCGTCGCACGGGCGAACCTGGACCCTGGATGCTCTGCGGCGCAGCGGCGGGCGAGATCGACGATCGCGCTCTCCAACGGCCCACGACCGTCCCCGGCCGCGTCGGGAAGGTGACCGATCGGACGGATGACGCCGATCTCACCGGCCTGGTCGGCGCCCCGATGCAGTCGCCCGTCGATGACGACACCGGCTCCGAGCCGCTCGCCCCACTGAACCGCGAGCAGGGTGCCCGCGCCGGTGCGTTGGTGGGCAGCCGCCGGCGCGGCCAGGTTCGCGTCGTTCTCCACCGTAACCGCACACCTGAAATGCCCCCGCAGGTGGCCGACGAGGTCGATCTCCGACCAGCCCGGCACACTCGGGGCGAACAGCACCCGGCCGGTGGTCACTTCGACGATGCCCGGGGGCGCCGCGGTGACCGCCGTGATCTGCTCGGCGGCCAGGCCGACCGTCGCCAGCGCCTCACCCGTCGCCTCATCGACCGCCTCGAGCAGGTGCCGAGCGCCGCGATCCGCGCGGCGCTCAGGTCATCGGTCTATTCCGCCCAGATGTTGCGGACGTGGTGGATGTGCTCGCCCATGATGCGCTCGGCGGCCTCCCTGTCGCCCGCCTTGAGTGCGTCGAGCAGGGCCATGTGCTCGCGCGCGGAGTCGGGCAGCATGCCGCGCTCTGACAGCTGCGACAGGCCGTACAGCCTGGCCCTGTTGCGCAGGTCGCGCACCACCTCCACCAGGTGCGCGTTGCCCGACAGCGCCAGCAGCTCGATGTGGAAGCGCAGGTCGGCGTCGATGTAGGCGAGCAGGTCGGCGCGCTCTGCGGCGTCGACGATCCGCTGGGCGACGGGCCTGAGCCGCTCGAACTCCTCGGCCCTGGAGGCGTCGGCCAGCCGTGCCATCGTGGGCACTTCGATCAGTTGGCGGATCTCGCTCAGCTCGTCGAGGTCTCGGTCGGACAGCTCGGTGACCCGGAAGCCCTTGTTGCGCGCTGCCTCGACCAGGCCCTCCTTTGCCAGGTCGAGCATGGCCTCGCGCACCGGCGTGGCCGAGACCCCGAACTGGGCGGCGAGGACGGGCGCGGAGTAGACCACGCCGGGACGCATCTCGCCGGTGACGAGTGCGGCGCGCAGCGCGTGCGCGACCTGGTCACGCAGGCTCTGCCGCTCGCCCACCACCGGAAGGTTGAACCTCTCCTCCGCAGCCATCCCAGCTTCCCTACTTTCGTCCGTTCACTGGGCCCACGCCTCGTACGCAGCCGCCGCGACCACCAGGTCTTCCCACGCCATGCCGACGCCCTTGAAGACCCGCGGACCCTCGCCCACGGTGACACGACCGGTGGCCAGGCCTCCTCGATCGGGACCAACGCGCCGGGCGGCGGCGAGCCACGGCGGCCGAGGCCGCGAGCCCGAGTTCGGCGTACCGGAGGGCGAGAGCGGCGGACCTGCCGGAGGGCACGTCGATGACGACGTCCGTGGTGCCGTCGGGGTCGGCCTCGACCAGCCTCTCCTGGACGGCGTGCATGCCCAGGGAACGCCCAGGAGCGATCTCCCCGACCCCGCCGACGACGATCCTGAACGGCTCGCCGCCGGTGTGGTAGTCGATCGTCTGGATCATGCCCCTCCCAGGTAGGCCTCGACCACGCGGGGGTCGGAGCGCAGCAAGTCAGCGGTGCCCGACAGGGTCCCCTGGCCGCTCTCCAGCACGTAACCCCGATGGGCGATCTTCAGCGCGGCGGAAGCGTTCTGCTCCACCAGCAGCACGGCGGTGCCCGAGGCGTTGATGTCGGCGATCAGCTCCATCACCTGGGCGACGACCAGTGGCGCCAGGCCCATCGACGGCTCGTCGAGCAGCAGCAGGCGGGGGCCCGTCACCAGCGCGCGGCCGATGGCGAGCATCTGCTGCTCGCCGCCGGACAGCGTGCCGCCCTGCTGAGCGCGGCGCTCCGCCAGGCGCGGCAGCAGGTCGTACACGCGGTCGATGCGCTTCCTGACCTCCGCCTGGTCGCGCACGAGGTAGCCGCCGAGCAGCAGGTTGTCGTGCACGCTCAACGTGCTGAAGATCCTGCGGCCCTCGGGGCAGTGGACGAGCCCGCGGCTGGTGATCTTGTGCGCGGCGAGGCCGGTGATGTCCTTGTCCTCGAAGACGACCTTGCCGCCGCTGGGCCGTACCAGGCCCGAGATCGCCGACAGCGTCGTCGTTTTGCCCGCGCCGTTATTGCCGAGCAGGGCGACGATCTCGTCTGCGCCGAGGGTCAACGACAGGCCGCGCAGCGCGTGCACGCCGTCGTAGTGGACGTCGAGGTCGCTGATCTCAAGCATGGGTATCGCTCCCCAGGTATGCCTCGATGACGGCGGCGTCGCGGCGCACCTCTTCGGGGCGGCCGTCTGCGATCTCCTTGCCGAAGTTGAGTACCACGATGCGTTCAGAGACCTGCATGACCAGCCCCATGTCGTGCTCGATCAGCACGATCGCGATGCCGAGGTCGCGGATGCGCCTGATCAGGTCGAGCATCTCGGCCTTCTCGGCGTGGTTGAGTCCCGCGGCGGGCTCGTCGAGCAGCAGCAGGCGCGGCTTACGGGCTAGTGCGCGGGCGATCTCCACGCGGCGCTGCTCGCCGTACGGCAGGTTGCGGGCCTCCGAGTAGCGGTCGCCGCGCAGGCCGACGAAGTCCAGCCAGTGGTTGGCCTCGGCGGTGCATTCGCGCTCGGTGCGGCGGTAGCGCGGGGTGTGCAGGAGCGCGTCGAAGACGCTCTGCTTCAGCCACAGGTGGCTGCCCGCGCGGACGTTGTCGAGCACCGACAGCTCGCCGAAGAGCCGCAGGTTCTGGAAGGTACGGCTGATGCCGACCTCCGCCACGGCCGAGGGCCGCTTGCCGAGCAGCGACTGACCGTCGAAGGTGATCGTGCCGCCCGTGGGCCGGTAGAAGCCGGTCACGCAGTTGAAGGCGGAGGTCTTGCCCGCGCCGTTCGGGCCGATGACCGAGACGATCTCAGCCTCGTGTACCGAGAAGCTGAGGCCGTCGATGGCCTGCAGCCCGCCGAAGGCCAGGCGGAGCTCGCTCACCTCTAGGAGTGTCACTTGAGGGCCTCCTTCGAGCGGGCGGGCCACAGACCCTGCGGCCTGACGAGCATCACGATGATCAGGAGCACACCGAAGACGAAGTACCGGTAGTCGGCCACGCCGCGCAGCAGCTCGGGCAGCAGGCTGATGACGATCGCGCCGAGCACGACGCCGGGCACCGAGCCCATGCCGCCGAGGACCACGGCCATCAGGACGAGCGCCGACTGCAGGAAGGTGAAGCTGTTGGGCGAGATCGCCGACAGGTGACCGGCGAACAGCACGCCCGCGAGGCCGCCCCAGACCGCGCCCGCGATGTAGGCGGCCAGCTTGACCCGGTAGGTGTGCACGCCTGTCGCCTCGGCGGCGTCCTCGTCCTCGCGCACGAAGCGCATCGCCCTGCCCAGGCGCGACCTGCCCAGGCGCGAGGCACCGATGATCGCGATCGCGACGATCACCACGGTGACGTAGTAGAAGGCCACCGGGCTGTCGGTCAGGCTCGGGATGCCGTAGATGCCCGAGGGACCGCCCGTGACGGGCAGGTTGTTGGCGGTGATGCGGATGATCTCGCCGAAGCCCAGCGTGACGATGGCCAGGTAGTCGCTGCGCAGCCGCAGTGTCGGCGCGCCGATGATGATCCCGGCGATGACCGTGACCACGATGACGGCGGGCACGGTGACCAGCAGCGGCAGGTCGAAGCGGGTCGCCAGGACGCCGCTGGTGTAGGCGCCGACCGCGAAGAAGGCTGCATAGCCCAGGTCGAGCAGGCCGGTGTAGCCGACCACGATGTTCAGGCCCGAGGCGAGCATCGCGAAGATCGCCGCGCTGGTCATGATGGACAGTGCGTAGTTGCTGGCGTTCACGAACGGCGCGAGCAGCGCGATCAGCAGTCCTGCCAGGCCGACCCAGCGGTTGTCGAACAGCTTGGACAGCCTGGTCCGAGGGGCCTTGGCGCCGAGCTTGCGAGGGGCTTCGGGGGCTTTGGTCTCGTTCACACCCGCTCCGTCACGCGCTCGCCGAGCAGACCCGTCGGTTTCACGGTCAGGAAAAGGATCAGCACGCCGAAGGCGAACACGTCCCGCCACTCGCCGCCGAGCCAGTAGGTGCCGAACGACTCCAGCAGGCCGAGCACAAGGCCGCCGAGCATGGTGCCGGAGATGTTGCCGATGCCGCCGATGACCGCCGCGGTGAAGGCCTTCAGCCCGATGAGGAAGCCCATCAGGAAGTCGATCTTCCCGTAGTAGGCGCCGGCCATCACGCCCGCGGCGCCCGCCAGCGCGGAGCCGATGAAGAAGGTCCTGGAGATGACGGCGTTGACGTCGATGCCCATCAGCGAGCTGGTGCGCGGGTCGAGGGCGATCGCCCGCATGGCCCTGCCCTCGCGGGTCTTGGTAACCAGGAGATTGAGTCCGACCATGAGGACGACGGCGACGCCGATGAGCACGAGCTGCTGCAGGGTGAGCGAGGCGCCGAACACCTCGAGCGCGGTGCCGCTGAGCCGTACGGGGTAGACCTGGGGGTCTGGGCCGGCGACGATGCGCATGCCGTACTCGATGGCGAAGGACGCGCCGACGGCCGTGATAAGCAGCGACAGGCGGGGCGCGCCGCGCAGCGGGCGGTAGGCCACTCGCTCCAGGGCCACGCCCGCCAGGCCGGTGCTCACCATGGTCAGCAGCAGCACGGCCAGCAGCACCGGCAGCGTCATCGCGGTGGAGACCCCGCCCAACGCGGACAGGACGGCGAAGCCGCTGAAGGCGCCAAGCATGTAGAGATCGCCGTGAGCGAAGTTGAGCAGCTTGATGATGCCGTAGACCATGCTGTAGCCCAGCGCCACCAGAGCGTAAAACGAGCCGACGAACAGGCCGTTCCAGACAAGCTGGGTCATGACAGGGCGTCCTGCAGGGCGAACTTGCCACCCTTCCACACCAGGATCTGGAAACCTCCGGTGGAAAGCGTGTGCTCGGGGGTGAACTTCAGCGGGCCGGAGAACATCGTGAAGCCGTTGATCCCCTCCAGAGCCGAGATGACCTTGGCGCCGTCGGTGGAACCCGCCTTGGTGATCGCCTCGGCGGCCAGCCGCACGGCATCGTAGGCCTGGTTGGAGTACGGGCCGGGAGCCGAGCCGAACTTCTTGGTGTAGGAGTCGATCCAGCCCTTGGCGTTGGGCAGCGTGTCGGGGATCGGCGTCATGGTGGCGAAGACGCCCTCGACCTCGGGGCCTGCGATCTCACCGAGCTTTGCGGAGACCGAGCCGTCGCCAACCATGATCGAGCCCTTGTACCCCGCCTGGCGCAGCTGCCTGATGATCAGGCCGCCCTCCTGGAAGTAGCCCGTCCAGTAGACGAAGTCGGGCTTCTTCTCCAGGACGTTGTGGATGTTGGCGCTGTAGTCGCTCTCCTTGGGCGTGACGGCCTCGGTGATGACAGCCTTGTCGCCCAGCATCGGCTGGGTGCGGACCGCGATGTCCTTGGAGTAGCTGGTGTTGTCGTGCATGAGCGCGACCTTGGTGGCGCCCTGCTTGGCGATCCACTTGCTGGCCGACTCGGCCTGCTGGGTGCCGGTGCCGTTGATCAGGAAGACGTGCTTGAGCTTCTGGTCGACCAGTTCCTGCGAGTTGGCCGCGGGGATGATCATCGGAATGTTCGCCTTGCCGAACACAGGCAGCGTGGGCAGCGTGGCGCCAGAGCAGTATCCGCCGATGGACACCTCGACGCCCTCGGTGACCACCTTGTTGGCGGCTGCGACGGCCGTCTGGGCGTCGCAGGCGTCGTCGGCGGCCTTGAGCTGAAGCTGCCGGCCAAGGACGCCGCCCTTGGCGTTGATCTCGTCGATGGCCAGCTGGGCCGCGTTGGTCATATAGGGGCCGATCGCGGCCTCGCTGCCTGACTGCGGGACGAGCATGCCCAGGCGGATGGGGCCCTTGGCATCCTGCTGGGCACCGCCCCCATCGCCAAGGAGGCCCTGTCCACAACCCGCCAGCATCATTGCGGTCGCGGCCAGGGAGACGACGTGCGTCTTGCGCATGAGACTCTCCTCACATAAGTGATGTGTGACATCTCACCGACGCCCTCAGGGCCGGGTCAAGCGCCGAGACCAGACCGTTAACGTCCTAACACGCAGGTGGAACACCAAGGTAGGCGAGATGGACGTCCCAGAGTGCCGTCCGATTTGCAAAGTTTTGGGCAGGTCACGCCGCCCTTTTTGCCGTTGCCGTAACTGAAGGCGGCACGCGGGCTCGTCCGCCACCGCGTTCGGAGATGGCGGGCGGAACCTACCGCCCGCCGGGCCGTGCGGTTGCGCGCGGATCCGCCCGCTCTCCCGGCGGGGAGCGGCGCGGCCTGCGGCACGTCAGAGGATGAAGCCCTCGGGGAACAGGCAACAAGGGGCGCCCGCTCGCCGTCGCCTGGGACGTTGACGATCTCGAACACACCCCGCAGGCGGAAGCTGCCGCAACAGACGTCACCGCGTTCGCACTCACCCTGGTGAGGTGGGCAAAGGCCGCGGCTACCTGCCCGGCTTGAGTCCACGGAGATCACCGCAGCCCGCCAGTTGCGGGCTTCGCCATGCCCAGCAGCGTGTTCTCCGCGCTCTGCCAGCGGCCTGACACCACCCGAGCCTTCCCAGACACCCGCTCCACGAGCCCCGAACTCGCACGAACGCCGCTCGAAAAGCCCTGAAACGACAAGATCCCGCCCGATCATCAAGATCAGACGGGATCCCGTCAACTTCAGTCCAGCCGTCTCAAGAACGGCTCTTCGTGGCGGGAGGGGGATTTGAACCCCCGACCTTCGGGTTATGAGCCCGACGAGCTACCGAACTGCTCCATCCCGCGTCGCATGAGTAAGTCTACCCTCCATCCGGATCAGCTTGCGCCATTTTCCCTGGGCTCGCTTCTCGCCGTACGTCGGCGACCGTGGAGCCGCGCACATCCCTAGGCAGTCGCCGCAGTCATCGTCGACCTGCTCGGGCCAGAAAGACTGTCACGGTACGACGCGCCTCCTGGCCCGGCACCCGTCCCTGGCCTCGTCGGCTTCCACGTCGACCTGCTCGCCTCATAGCCCACCTCGAAGTGCCGGGCTCCCGTATCGTCGGCTCAGCTTGACTTGTTCTCCCCTGTCACAGCCCTGGCCTTACTCGGTTGAACGCGCATCGGCTCGCCAGGCATCTTCGGGTAGTTGGGCGGGTACGGGAGGTCGCCGCGGTCGTCCTTGTCGTACCAGTCGAGCAGGGCCTCGATCGAGAACGCCCGGTCGTCGATGGCGGCGTGCACGTCGCCGAGTTTCGCGAACCTGGCGGGCACCGTACGGATGTCGAAGTCGGACGGGTCGACGTCGGCGAGTTCGTCCCAGGTGATCGGGGTGGAGACGGGGGCGTGCGGCTGGGCCCTGATCGAGTAGGCGCTGACCACGGTCCGGTCGCGGGCGTTCTGGTTGTAGTCGATGAAGACCCGCTCCCCCCGCTCCTCCTTCCACCAGGCGGTGGTCACGAGGTCGGGCGCGCGGCTCTCCACCTCTCTGGCGAGCGCGATGCCCGCGTGCCGCACCTGGATGAAATCCCAGCGCGGCTCGATGCGCACGGCGATGTGCACGCCCCTGTTGCCCGACGTCTTCACGAAGCCGGTGATGCCGAGCTCGCCGAGGACCTCGCGGGCCAGGAACGCCGCCTGCCGCGCCGCGTCGAACCCGATGCCGGGCTGCGGGTCGATGTCGATGCGCAGCTCGTCGGGGTGTTCGACGTCGGACGCGCGCACCTGCCACGGGTGGAAGTCGATCGTGCCCAGGTTGGCGCAGTACGCGATGGCCGCCACCTCGGTGACCCGCAGCGAGTCGGCCTTGCGCCGGCTGGGAAAGGTGACGGTCACGGTCTGCAGCCAGTCGGGGTGCTTGGGCGGCATCCGCTTCTGGTAGATCGCCTCGGTCTGCACCCCGTCGGGGTGGCGTTTGAGGTTGGTCGGACGGTCTTTGAGCGCGCGCAGCGCGCCGTCGCCAACGCTCACGTAGTACTCGACCAGTTCGCGCTTGGTGGCGCCGATCGCTGGAAAGTAGACCTTGTCAGGGTTGGTGACCTTGACGGTCCTCTCGCCCACCTGGAGCTCAATGTACGGCGAAGCCATGCCCCAGAACTTACCCGTCGCCTGCGACAGAACCGAGCACAGAAATCAACGACGTCGGGGCGGACCCGCCCCGGAGCTGCCACGGTGGCGGGACCGGGCGCTCAACAGGGCGGGTCTCAAAGACCACCCGCACACCGTCGCCGCTCCGGGCGCTGGCGCGCCACCCGGCCGGCCTGGCGATCGCCGACGGCGCCAGCACGGGCGTGGGCTGTGCCGCTCTGGCGATCAGGCGAGTGGTCTCACCCCTTTGGCAGGAGGCGATGACACCCCCTTGCCTACAAAGACGCAGAATCACCCCAAGATGGATGCTTCA
Source organism: Nonomuraea sp. NPDC000554 (assembly GCF_040300065.1). Taxonomy (NCBI): domain Bacteria; kingdom Bacillati; phylum Actinomycetota; class Actinomycetes; order Streptosporangiales; family Streptosporangiaceae; genus Nonomuraea; species Nonomuraea sp. NPDC000554. Next base: position 173,604 of record NZ_JBEPDC010000016.1, read on the forward strand.
CCCTGCGGAGATCTCTTTTTGCCGCATCTCGTACTCTGGACGCATGGACAAGGTGGTCAAGACCGACGCCGAATGGCGGGTGCAGCTCTCTCCGGAGGAGTTCCACGTGCTGCGGGAGGCGGGCACGGAACGTCCGTTCACCGGGGAGTACGTCGACACCAAGGCGGAGGGCGTGTACTCGTGCCGGGCGTGCGGGGCCGAGCTGTTCAGGTCCGACACGAAGTTCGAGTCGCACTGCGGGTGGCCGAGCTTCTTCGAGCCGTCCGAGTCCGACGCCGTGCGGCTGATCGAGGACCGCAGCCACGGGATGGTGCGGACGGAGGTGCGGTGCGCACGATGCGACTCGCACCTGGGGCACGTCTTCCACGGCGAGGGCTACGCCACCCCCACTGACGACCGATACTGCATCAACTCGGTCTCCTTGAGACTCGAACCCAAGCAGTGATCGAGTAGCGACAGCGCGTACTGGCGATGCGGCGCGGGTAGGGGCTTGTTGTGAGCCTTGTCCATCTTCGTCATCGGTGGGTGACGATCGAGGCAATTGGGCGCGTCGTGACCCAGCGATGCGACGTGTGCAACAAGACCAGGGTCAGGGTGCTCTAGCCCGGTTCCGGGTGGGTGACCCGGCAGCTGGTGTCCGAGGGGCCGAGGATGTTGGCGAGCACCGGGTTGCCGTTCTCGCCGTACTTGGCCTGGACGAACACCACCGGGCTGGCCACTCCGCTCTCCTTCAGGTACTCCAGGCCGCGCTTGCACAGGGCGATGGCCTGGGACGAGTTGTGCGCAGACTCCGGCAGATCTGTGTAGATGCGCAAATATCCGCCTACGGTGCGGATGTCCTTGAGGCGCTTGGCCGCCTGGTCATCGCCCCAGTGGGTCTTGAAGTACTCGGCCGCCTTCTGGTCGGTGTGCACCGACGGCCCGCTGCCCTCCTTGCCGGAGTCGGCGTCACCGCCCACCCGCGCGACCTCGCCGGTCTCGGCCTGCGCGACCCCGGACGTCGCCTCAGCCGGAGAACTCCCCTGAGCCTGCGCGGCCGGACGGCCCACCCCGGACGTCGCCTCAGCCGGGGAGCTCCCCTGAGCCTGCGCGGCTGGACCGCCTGCCGGGGCCCGCGTCCCTTCGGAACTCGCCTGGGCCTGGGGCGCCCGCGCGGCCGCGGAGCCTCCGGAGGCGGGCGGCGCTCCGGCGAGGTCGCCGGCGGGCGCGTCGAAGGCGGCACCGGTTCGGACGGTCTGACTCGCACGTCCGGCGGACACCGCCCCCTGGTCGGACGCGCGCAGCACGGCGACGCCGCCCACGACGGCCAGCACGCCGGCCACGGTCGCCGTCACGGTCAGCGCCGGACGCCGCCCAACCGGCTTCCTGCGCCGCCCGCGATGCCGTGGAGCCCGCTTCCCGCCGGAGCCACGGTCTCGGTCTCGGTCTCGGTCACGGTCACGGTCACGGTCACGGTGTCGGTCGCGCTGTCGCGGCACCCGCCGCCCTCGGGCCCTCGCGAACGGCTTCATCTGCACCTCCATGGAACGTGCCACACCGGCCAGAGCACAGGGTTCTCCGCTGATTGTCACAAACGGGTTTGACGACGTCAGCCAGATCCCCAACTCGGGTCCCGTCCGCGAACGCCCTGCCCCCCAGGGCGCACGAGTCGCACCCCGCGCCGCAGACGGCCGGGGCGGGCGACCGCCACGAACGCGACGCCACCGTGAGGGCCATGAGGGCCGTGCGGGCCGTGCGGGCCTGGGCGCCCCGGCAGGAGAGCGGCCACCGCGGGCGCATCGCCGAGGGCCGCAGCGGGCGTCTCGGGAACCGCCACGTACACCCGCGGTACCGGGCGGCGCGTCGCTAGGGCAGCGCGGCCAGCAGTTCCTGAACCGGCTTGCGGGCGCCGGTGTAGAAGGGGATCTCGACCCGGGTGTGCTCGCGCGCCTTCGCCCCGCGCAGGTGGCGCATCAGGTCGACGATCCGGTGCAGTTCGTCGGCCTCGAAGGCCAGCATCCACTCGTAGTCGTTGAGTGCGAAGCAGGCCACGGTGTTGGCGCGGACGTCGGGGTAGTCGCGGGCCATCTTGCCGTGCTCGGCCAGCATCGCCCGCCGCTCGGCGTCGTCGAGGAGGTACCACTCGAGCGAGCGGACGAACGGGTAGACGCTCACGTACGCCCGCGGCTCCTCCTCGGCGAGGAACGCCGGGATGTGCGACTTGTTGAACTCGGCGGGCCGGTGCAGCGCCATGGCCGACCAAACGGGCTCGCTGTGGCGGCCGAGGGCGGTGCGGCGGAAGCGGGAGTAGACGTCCTGGAGGTCGTCGGAGGTGGGCGCGTGCCACCAGAACATGTAGTCGGCGTCGGCGCGGAACCCGGCCACGTCGTAGAGGCCGCGGGTGACGACGTCCTTGCCCGCCGCCTGCTCCAGCAGTTCCTCCAGCTCCTGGCCGATGTTCTCGCGGTCGCCTGGGAGCGGCGTGGTCGCCTTGAAGACCGACCACATCGTGTAGCGGATCACCTGGTTCAGATCGCGGGCCTTGAGCCGCGAAGCGCCCTCTGTCATGCCTCTATTGTCCTCGCAGCGACAGGTGGTCCAGTATCCGGGCGGCGGCCGTGCGCGCGGTGGAGACGCACGCGGGGATGCCGAGCCCGTCGTAGGCGGCCCCGCACACGGCCAGGCCCGGTTCGACGGCGACCGCGGCGCGCACCCTGGCGATCCGGTCGAGGTGGCCCACGTTGTACTGGGGCAGCCCCCCGCCCCACCGCGAGACGCGGGTGTCGACCGGCAGCCCGTGGGCTCCCTGCACGTCGGCCATCTCGGCGGTGGCCAGCGAGACCAGTTCGGTGTCGTCGCGCTGGAGCAGGTGCTCCTCGCCGACGCGTCCGATGGAGCAGCGCACCAGCAGCAGGTCGCCCGACAGGTGCGGCCACTTGACCGAGCTGAACGTGACCCCCTTGATCGGCCGCCCCTCGACGGGCGGCACCAGGTACCCGCTGATGGCGGGCGGCTCGGGGAAGGCGCTGAGCGGGTAGGCGAGCGTGACGATGGCCATGCTGGCGTACTCGATCCTGGCCAGCTCGCTCGCGGCCTTGGGCACCTCGGCCTTGAGCAGCCTGGTGGAGGCGGGCCCCGGCGTGGCGACGATCACCGCGTCGGCGTCGATCACCTCGGGCCTGGGCACGGGGCCGGTGACGAGCCGCCAGCCGCCCTCGGTGCGGTGCAGCTCGCGGACGGTGACGCCGGTCCGCACGTCGGCCCCTGACGCCTTGGCGACCGCCTCGGGCAGGCTGCCGAGCCCGCCGCGCAGCGAGGTGAAGACCGGGCCCGCCGCCTTGGGCGTCTCCGAGACGATCTCCCTGGCCGCCGTCAGCAGGGAGCGCTCCGAGCGGGCGGCGGCGGCCACCCTGGGCATGGTCGCCTCCAGCGACAGCCTGTCGGAGCGGCCCGCGTAGACGCCGCCGAGCAGCGGCTCGACCAGCCGGTCGAGCACCTCGCCGCCCATCCTGGCCCTGATGTAGGCGGCCACGGACACGTCGGTGCGGACGAGCGTGGCCGGCAGGATCTGGTCGAGCGGCACCCGCACCAGCCCGCCGGGCGACACGATGCCGGACTTCGCCAGCTCGGTCAGGTCGGACGGCACCCCCATGACCTGCGCTTTCGGCATCGGCCGCAGCGCGCCCCTGGAGTAGACCGCCGCCTGCGTGGTGCCGGGGTCGACCAGGTCGCCGGCGAGGCCGACCGCCTTGGCGAGGTCCTTGCCCTCGGGCCGCCTGGCCAGCATGGCCTCGGCGCCCGCGTCGACGTCGACCCCGGCGACCTCCGACGCCAGCAGCTTGCCCCCGATGCGGGGGGCGGCCTCGAGCACGGTCACCTTGACCCGCTCGCCGCCGCCCTGCTGGAGGAACCACGCGGCGGCCAGGCCCGAGATGCCGCCCCCGATGATGACCACATGCGCCCGATTGCCTTCCACGCCTCCTGACGGTACCGCCTGAGGGCCGTGATGACCTGTTCGGGGCATGTGACCTTACCGTGATGCCTGCCATCAAACCAGGGCGATCCTGGATCCGTCGTAGGGGCATGAGCAGATTGACGTACGGCGTCGCCGTCTCGGCGGCGTGCACGCTCCTGTTCGCGTCCGGCTGCGGAGGAGGCGCCAAGGTCCAGTCGTCCTCGGCGGGCGCGCCCGCGGTGGCGCCCGAGTCCGCGGTGGCCCGCGACCAGTCGGTGGAGAGGCAGGCGAAGGCGCCGGTGCCCGAGTCCGGCAAGAACATCACCTCGGACGTCAAGGTGACGCAGCAGGACCGGCAGGTCATCTACGTGGCGAGCATGACGGTGCGGGCCAAGGAGGTCGTGCCGGCCACGGAGCGGGCCAAGCAGATCGTGACCGCGGCCGGCGGCTACCTGTCGAGCGAGAAGTCCAGCTCGGCCGAGGACAGCGAGGCGTCCGCCACACTGGAGTTCAAGATCCCGCCCGCCCGCTACCCGGACGTGCTCGCCAGTCTCGGCAAGGACCTGGGCAAGCGGCTGTCGGTCAGCCAGGGCACCCAGGACGTCACCATGCAGGTGGCCGACGTCGAGAGCCGGCTCAAGTCGGCCCAGCAGGCGCTCGACTCGCTGCGCACGCTGATGAAGAAGGCCGACACGATCGGCCAGGTGCTGCAGGTCGAGCGGGAGATCGCCGGCCGCGAGGCCGACCTGGAGTCGCTGCAGGCCCAGCAGAAGGAGCTCAGGGCGCAGACCGGCATGGCCACGCTGACGTTGACGGTGGTCGGCCCCGTCGCGGTCGTCGAGACGCCCTCGGAGGAGCCGGCGGGCTTCCTCGGCGGCCTGGCGTCGGGCTGGAAGGCGCTGGTGTCGTTCACGAAGGTGGTGCTCACCGTGCTCGGCGTGCTGCTGCCGTGGCTGGTGGCGGCCGTGCCCGTGGTCCTGCTCGCCGTCTTCCTGGTACGGCGGAGCAGGGCGCGCAGGCCGGCCGCCGTGGAGCGGGTGGAGCCGGTGGGGCCTCAGGCCTCGTGAACCAGGTCGGTGAGCCGCTTGAGCTGGTCGGGGTCGGTCGAGGGCAGCACGCCGTGCCCGAGGTTGAACACGTACCCCTCGGCGGCCCGCCCCCTGCGCAGCACGTCGCGGGCCCTGCGCTCGACGACCTCCCACGGGGCGAGCAGGATGGCCGGGTCGAGGTTGCCCTGCAGCGCCTTGCCGGGGCCGACCCGCCGGGCGGCCTCGTCGAGCGGCACCCGCCAGTCGACGCCGACCACGTCGGCTCCCGCCTCGCCGAGGACGCCGAGCAGCTCGCCGGTGCCGACGCCGAAGTGGATGCGCGGCACGTCGAGGTCGGCCAGCCCGTCGAAGATCCGCCGGGTGTGCGGCAGGACGAACTCGCGGTAGTCGTCGGGTGCGACCGCGCCCACCCAGGAGTCGAAGAGCTGGACGGCCGAGGCGCCCGCCCTGATCTGGAGGCGCAGGTGTTCCAGCACGATGCCCGACAGCCGCTCCATGAGGGCGTGCCACAGCTGCGGCTCGCCGTACATCATGGCCTTGGTGCGGTCGTGGTTCTTGGACGGCCCGCCCTCGATCAGGTACGAGCCGAGCGTGAACGGCGCGCCCGCGAAGCCGATCAGCGGGGTGCCGCCGAGCTCGCCGACCAGCGCCTCGATGGCCTCGGTGACGTACGGCACGTCGCCGGGCTCGAGCGGGCGCAGCACGTCGAGGCCCTTGGAGTCGCGGATCGGGTCGGCGACGACCGGGCCGACGCCCGGCTTGATGTCGAGGTCGACGCCGATGGCCTTGAGCGGCACCACGATGTCGCTGAAGAAGATGGCGGCGTCGACGCCGTAGCGGCGCACCGGCTGCATGGTGATCTCGACGATCAGGTCGGGCGTCGCGCACGCGGTGAGCATCGGCACGCCTTCGCGCACCTTGAGGTATTCGGGCAGCGACCGCCCGGCCTGCCGCATGAACCACACGGGGGTGTGGGGGACGGGCCGGCGGTGGCACGCGCGAAGGAACGCTGACTCGGCGAGATTCACCTTCCAAGGGTCCCATGACCGGCCACCGGCCCCGGCACCGGTGCGAGGTGTCGGAAAAATATGCATTGGACGCTCCAAATCATGATCAGATAGTCCGATGGATGTTTACCGGTCGGCTCGGCATCGGCGGCGCACACGGGTCGAACACACCCCATGGACGACCAGAAAGCCGGTCTCGACTGGACCAAATGTTCGCCAAGCCACCGCGCGGCATCGATTCAGCATCCACTTTCGGGACACGCCGAGCGCGTTGCGCGGAAATGTCAGCCGCTCGTGCCAACGTCGAAGCCACGACCCGAAGAAAGGCCTCGGTGCGATGACCGCGTTGTGGAGTTCCCCTGAGCGCCGCAGTCACCACTGCGCTTCCTGCGCTGGTGAGCGGCTGTTCGAGCAGTGCTTCGACGGGTACCGACCGGGAGCATCCCCCGAGCGGGCCTGTCCCGACTGCGGTCACGCCCTCCTTTTCGGTCTCGTCCCGTCCACTCGCCCGGTCGCTCCGCTGGTTATGGCAGCGGCTTGATCACGAACGATGAGCACCCCCGTGGTCCCCTTCCGTCCTACTTCGACCTACGCTTCGGCTATGACACTCGGTGACCAGCCACCGGCGCCCGCCGCGTTCAGACGTGCGGCCGAGAGCCTGCGACTGGCCGAGGTCAGGCCGGAGATCGAGCTCGAGGACCTCCCAGCGCCGCAGCGGCTGGCCCCCTACTCGGCCGCCATCGGCGCGTCGGTCTACCGCGACGACGACGAACTCGCCGTCGGCAGGCTGATCCTCCTCTACGACCCCGACGGCCAGCGCGGCTGGGAGGGTCCGTTCCGGCTGGTGGCCTACGTCAGGGCCGACATGGAGCCGGAGATCACCTCCGACCCGCTGCTCGGGCCCGTCGCGTGGAGCTGGCTGACCGAGGCGCTCGACGCCCATCAGGCCGACTACTCCGCCGCCGGCGGTACCGTGACTAGAGCCGTGTCCGAGGGGTTCGGCAACAAGGCCGATGACCCGGTCACCACCGAACTGGAGCTGCGCGCGTCCTGGTCGCCGACCCAGGAGGACCTCTCCGGCCACGTCGCCGCCTGGTGCGATCTCATGTGCCTGGCGGCGGGGATTCCCCCGCTCCCGCCCGACGTGGCCGCGATGCCACGCCGACGTGAAGATCCGGAGAGTGACCGAACCAAGTGAGGGCACCCGTCAGAACAGCACTCAGGTCATGAGGGCGGTGAACTCATGACAGAAGAACGAACCGTCGTCCCGCTGCTCGAGCCGCGCGAGGGCATCCCACCCGTCATCGCCGACGCCCGGGCGCTGGCGGCCGCCGTCGAGGCGTTCGCCGCGGGCTCGGGGCCCGTGGCCGTCGACGCCGAGCGGGCCTCGGGCTATCGCTACGGCAACCGCGCCTATCTGGTGCAGCTGCGCCGCGCGGGCGCGGGCAGCGCGCTGATCGACCCGATCGCCTGCCCCGACCTGTCCGCGCTCGACGCGGCCGTGGCCGAGGCCGAGATCGTCCTGCACGCCGCGTCCCAGGATCTGCCGTGCCTGCTCGAGCTCGGGTTCAGGCCGCGGGCCCTGTTCGACACCGAGCTGGCCGGCAGGCTGCTCGGCTACGAGCGGGTGGGGCTCGGCACGATGGTCGAGACCGTGCTCGGGCTCCGGCTGGAGAAGGGGCACTCGGCCGCCGACTGGTCCACCAGGCCGCTGCCCGAAGACTGGCTGCGCTACGCGGCGCTCGACGTGGAGGTGCTGGTCGAGCTGCGCGACGTGCTCCACGCGGAGCTGGCCGAGAGCGGCAAGCTGGGCTGGGCGCTGGAGGAGTTCGCGGCCGTGCTGAACACACCGCCCGCGATGCCGAGGTCCGATCCGTGGCGGCGCACGTCCGGCATCCACAAGGTACGCAACGTGCGGGCGCTGGCGATCGTCCGCGAGCTGTGGACGATGCGCGACCGCATCGCCCGCGAGAGCGACCTCGCGCCCGGCCGGGTGCTGCCCGACTCGGCGATCGTCGCCGCCGCGCTGGAGGTGCCGCGCACCAAGAAGGCGCTCACCGAGATCACCGCGTTCACCGGGCGCAGCGCGCGCAGGCACATGGGCGAGTGGCTGGCCGCGGTGGCCAGGGCGCGCGGGCTGTCCGACACGGAGCTGCCGCAGCCCAGCACGCCCGGCGACGGGCCGCCTCCGGCCAACCGCTGGGCCGACCGCGATCCGGCGGCCGCCAAGCGGCTGGCCGCCGCCCGCGCGGTCGTGGCCGCGCTGGCCGAGGAGCACCGGATGCCCACGGAGAACCTGCTGCAGCCCGACGCGGTGCGCAGGCTCACCTGGGAGCCGCCGGAGGAGATCACCGACGAGCGGGTGACCGACCGGCTGCGCAAGCTGGGCGCGCGCGAATGGCAGCTCTCGCTGACCGTCCGCCCCCTCACCACGGCGCTGGCCAGGCTGGAGACCAAGGACCAGCTCTAGGTACGGCAGGCACTTGACGCCTCCGGCGGCTCAGCCGTACCGTTCGGGAAAGCGCTTTCCCCGAAAGGATTCCCATGAGCGTGCGCACCATCGGCGTCGTCATGAACGGCGTCACCGGACGGATGGGCTACCGCCAGCACCTGGTCCGGTCCGTCCTGGCGATCAACGAGCAGGGCGGCGTCACGCTCTCCGACGGCACCCGCGTCACCCTGCGGCCGGTCCTGGTGGGCAGGAGCGCCGACAAGCTCGCCGCCATCGCCGCCACGCACGGCATCGCCGACCACACCACCGAGCTCGACGCCGCCCTCGCCGACGAGGCCAACCTGATCTACTTCGACGCCCAGGTGACCTCCGCCCGGGTGAAGTCCGTGCTCAAGGCGATCGACGCGGGCAAGCACATCTACGCCGAGAAGCCGACGGCCGAGTCGGTCCAGGAGGCGGTCGCGCTGGCCGAGGCGGCGGCGGCCAAGGGCGTCAAGAACGGCGTGGTCCAGGACAAGCTGTTCCTGCCCGGCCTCCTCAAGCTGAAGCGGCTGATCGACAGCGGCTTCTTCGGCCAGATCCTGTCGGTGCGCGGCGAGTTCGGGTACTGGGTGTTCGAGGGCGACTGGCAGGAGGCGCAGCGCCCCTCGTGGAACTACCGGGCCGAGGACGGCGGCGGCATCGTGCTCGACATGTTCCCGCACTGGCACTACGTGATGGAGAACCTGTTCGGACGGGTCGAGTCGGTGTACGCCAAGGCCGTGACACACGTCCCCGAGCGGGTCGACGAGCAGGGCAGGCGCTACCAGGCCACCGCCGACGACGCCGCCTACGGGATCTTCGAGCTGGCGGGCGGGATCGTCGCGCAGATCAACTCCTCCTGGACGGTCCGCGTCAACCGCGACGAGCTGGTGGAGTTCCAGGTGGACGGCACCGAGGGCAGCGCCGTGGCGGGCCTGCGCAACTGCCGTGTCCAGCACCGCGCCACCACGCCCAAGCCGGTCTGGAACCCCGACCTGCCGGCGACCGCCCGCTTCCGTGACGGCTGGCAGGAGGTTCCCGACAACGCCGACTTCGACAACGGATTCAAGATCCAGTGGGAGCGGTTCATCCGGCACGTGCTGGAGGACGCGCCCTTCCCCAACGACTTCGCCTCGGGCGCGCGCGGAGTTCAGCTCGCCGAGCTGGGGCTGCGCTCGTCCGCCGAGGGGCGCCGGATCGAGGTGCCGCAGCTGTGATGATCGACCTGCCCGGCGGCGCGTACACCCTGCGCGAGCCGGTGACCTGGCCGGTCGTGGAGCGTCCTGCCGCGAGCCGGGTCGTCTACGCCGCCGCGCACGTGGTGGCCGACCCGCTCGCCGACAACACGCCCGGCTCCCCCGCCGCCCTCGACTGGGACGCCACGCTGCGCTTCCGCCGCCATCTGTGGTCGCACGGCCTGCGCGTCGCCGACGCGATGGACACCGCGCAGCGCAACATGGGCCTGGACTGGGCGGCCACCCGCGAGCTGATCCGGCAGAGCGCCGCCGAGGCACGCTCCTTCGGCGACCCCGCGACCCTGGTGGCCTGCGGCGCGGGCACCGACCACGCGCCTGACGCGGCCGACCTGCACACGATCACGGCCGCCTACGCCGAGCAGCTGGAGACCGTCCAGTCGGCGGGCGCCGGGGTGATCATCATGGCGTCGCGGCAGCTCGCGCGGGTGGCGAGCGGGCCCCAGGACTACCAGCAGGTGTACGGCAAGCTGTTCGGGCTGGCCCAGCGGCCGGTGATCCTGCACTGGCTGGGTGAGATGTTCGACCCGCAGCTCGCCGGATACTGGGGCTCGCCGGACGTGACGACCGCCACCGAGTCGTTCCTGGAGCTGATCCACGCCCACGCCGCGATGGTGGACGGGGTGAAGGTGTCGCTCCTGGACGAGGAGCACGAGGTGCGGCTGCGTGCCGCGCTGCCCGAGGGCGTCAGGCTCTACACCGGCGACGACTTCAACTACCCGTCGCTGATCAGGTCGGGCTCGCACGCGCTGCTCGGCATCTTCGACGCGATCGCCCCGGCGGCCGCGGCGGCCCTGCAGGCCCTGGACGCGGCGGAGCAGGCGGAGGACCCGGCCGAAGCCGCCCGAAATTTCGCACTTTACGATGAGATCTTCTCCCCGACCGTCCCGCTGTCCCGGAAGATCTTCGAGACGCCCACCTTCCACTACAAGACCGGCATCGTCTTCCTGGCCTGGCTCAACGGCCACCAGGACGCCTTCGCCATGGTGAACGGCGCCCAGTCGGCCCGCTCGCTGCGGCACCTGGCCGAGGTGTTCAGGCTGGCCGACCAGGCGGGACTGCTGGCCGACCAGGAACTGGCCGTGCGCCGGATGACGTCGCTGCTGGCGGTGAACGGGCTTTGAGTCTCTCGCTGAACCAGTGGACGACCAGGCGCTGGTCGCTGGCGGAGGCCGTCGACGGGTGCGCCAGGCACGGCCTGGAGGCCATCGGCCTGTGGCGGGAGAAGGTCGCGGAGCAGGGGCTCGCGCGGAGCGTCAAGCTGGTGCGCGACGCGGGGCTGCGGGTGTCGTCCCTGTGCAGGGGCGGCTTCCTGACCTCGGGCGAGCCGGCCGCGCTCGACGACAACCGGCGCGCCGTCGACGAGGCGGCCGAGCTGGGCGCCGCCTGCCTGGTCATGGTGGTCGGCGGCCTGCCGGGCGTGCGGCCGGGCGAAGGGCTCACCGCAGGGTCCTCACGCGACCTCGCGGGGGCGCGGGAGCGGGTGGCCGAGGCCGTGAGCGTGCTCGCGCCGTACGCCGGTGAGCGGGGTGTGCGGCTGGCGCTGGAGCCGCTGCACCCCGTCTACTGTCCGGACCGGGCGGTGCTGTCCACGCTCGGGCAGGCCCTCGATCTCTGTCTGCCGTACCCGGAGGAGCAGGTCGGGGTGGTGGTCGACACCTTCCACGTGTGGTGGGATCCGCGGCTGTTCGACGACATCGCCAGGGCCGGCCGCCGGATCGCGTCCTACCAGGTGTGCGACTACCTGCACCCGCTACCGGCGGACGTGCTGCTCGGCCGGGGCATGATGGGCGACGGGGTGATCGACTTCGGGCCGATCACCCGGGCCGTCGCCGAGGCCGGATACGACGGCGACATCGAGGTGGAGATCTTCAACGCCGACATCTGGGCCGCCGACCCCGACGAGGTGGTCGCCACCATGAAGGCCCGCTACGCCGGGGTCGTGACCGGCTCCTCGTGAGGCCGCAGCCGGGCCGTGCAGACGACGCCGATCGCCGAGATCGCCATCAGCAGCGCGGCCACCGGCCAGAAGCCGCCGCCCGCCCACGCCGCGAGGGCGGCGGCGGCGATCGGCGAGAGACCACCGAAGATCATCGTGCAGAGCTGGTACGACAGCGAGATGCCGGTGTAGCGCACCCGGGCGGTGAAGCCCTCGGCGAGCACGGACGCGATGGGCCCGTACAGGGCGGACATCGCGAACCGCATGACCAGCAGAGCGAGGTAGATGAGCGCGACGCTGCCCGTCCCGAGGACGAGGAACTGCGGCACCGACAGGACGATCACCCCGACGAGCCCGGCGATGACCATGCGGCGCGGCCCGACCTTGTCGGCGTAGAACGACAGCACGGGCGTGGCCAGCAGTTCCACCAGGGCGGCCAGCGACAGGCCGTTGAGCAGCATCGACTCCGACAGGTGGTGCTGGCCGGTCCCGTAGGTCAGCAGGAACGTGGTCGTGATGTAGTACCCGCCGGTGGCGGTGGCCAGCGCGAACACGCCGAGCAGCACGGTGCGCCAGGAGTCGCGCAGCACCTCGCGCACGGGCGGCTGGTCGGAGACGGCACGCTCGGCACGCACCTGCCGCATCGCCGGTGACTCCTCCAGCTTCAGCCTGATCACCAGGCCGATGACGACGAGCACCGCCGACAGCAGGAACGGCACCCGCCAGCCCCACGACGCGAACGCCTCGTCGCCGAAGGACGTCATCACGCTGAACGCCCCCGTGGACAGCAGCGCCCCAACCGACGAGCCGAGCTGGGCGAACGAGCCGAAGAAGGCGCGGCGCCCCTCAGGGGCGTTCTCCACGGCGACGAGCACGGCGCCGCCCCACTCGCCGCCGAGCGCGATGCCCTGCACCAGGCGCAGCAGCACGAGCAGCAGCGGCGCCCAGGCCCCGATCTGCGCGTAGGTGGGCAGCAGGCCGATCGCGAACGACGCGACGCCCATCATCAGCAGCGTGGTGACCAGGGTGTTCTTGCGGCCGATCCGGTCGCCGATGTGGCCGAAGATGATCCCGCCGATGGGTCTGAGCAGGAAGCCGACCGCGAACGTGCCGAACGAGGCGACCGACTTGACGAACGGCGACAGGTCGGACGGGAAGAAGACCTGGTTGAAGACGATGGCGGCGGCGGTGGCGAAGGCGTAGAAGTCGTACCACTCGATCGAGGTGCCGACCAGCGCGGCCAGCGCCGACCTGCTCTTGTTGGACATCGGGGGGTCCTTCCGGGGAACGAAGGGGTCAGGCGGTCCAGGCCGGCCGGGCGCCGATCCAGGTCTGCTTGACGCGGATCGAGGCCAGCTCGGCGGGCGAGGCCGTGCTCGGGGCGCGGTCCAGGACGGTGAAGTCGGCGAGCTTGCCGGGCTCCAGCGAGCCGACGGCGTGCTCGCGGCGCAGCGCGCCGGCCGCCGCGGTCGTGTGGGCGCGCAGCCCGTCGGCGACGGGCAGCCGCAGCGACTCGTCGCCGAGGACGGTGCCGAGGACGGTCGTGCGGGTGGCGGCCGCGGCGACCGCCTCCAGCGGGTTCGGCTCGGCGACGGGCGCGTCGGAGCTGAAGACCACCGGCACTCCGGCGCGGGCGCACAGCCCGGCGGGGTTGTAGCGGTGGCCGAGCTCGCCGACGGCGGTGATGGTGCCGTCGCCGGTGCGCAAATGGTGCTGGGGCTGCATGACGGGGATCACGCCGAGCCCGGCCATCCGGGTGATCTGCTCGTCGGTGGGCAGGCCGCAGTGCTCGATCCGGTGCCGCCTGCCGGACGGGGGTCCCGCCTTCTCGACGGCGTCGAGGACCATGCCGATCGCGTACGGCGACTGGGCGTGGGTGGCGGTCTGCAGGCCGAGGCGGTGGGCTCGGCCGAGGAGGTCGATGTACTCCTCGGGCGCGTGGTAGAGCTGGCCGTGGTGGCAGCAGTCGGAGGCGTAGCCGTCGGGGAAGTAGGCGGTCCAACCGCCGAGCGTGCCGTCGGCGTAGAACTTGACGCCCGCGACGCGCAGCCGGTCGTCGCCGAGCTCTCCGGCCAGGCCGAGGTCGGCGGCGGTGTCGAGCAGCGCGGAGGTGAGGTAGGCCGAGACCCGCAGCCTGAGCGTGCCGTTGTCGCGCGCCCGCAGGTAGGTCTCCAGCTCGCGGCGCGACACCTGGGCGTCGCCGATGCTGGTCACGCCCGCCGCGAGGAACATCTCCTGGGCCCGGCGGACGTGGCCGGTCATGACGTCGGCGGGCTCGTCCAGGTGGAAGTTGGGGCCATGGTTGCTGATCTTGACGCCGTCGGGGCCGGTGAGCAGGTCGCAGGCGGCGTCCCACAGTTCGCCGTTGGGTTCGCCGCTCTCGAAGCGGACGATCCTGCCGCCCTCGGGGTCGGGCAGGCCCGCGGTGATGCCGTACTGCCGCAGCGCGTGGGTGTTGACGACGCCGCCGTGCCCGGAGGCGTTCATCAGGTAGACCTCGCGGTCGTCGGCGACGCGGTCGAGGTCGCGGGCGGTCGGGTGGCGCCGCTCGGCGAGGCGGCGGTGCTCGTAGCCGAAGCCGCGCACCGGCGTGCCGGGGGGCAGCCGCCTGGCCGCCTCGCCGAGCAGCGCGACGAGGCTGTCGATGTCGGGGGCGACCTCGGGCCGGCAGTCGACCCAGGCCAGGGCCTGGCCGTACATGACGGGGTGGCAGTGCGCGTCCACGAATCCGGGGTGGACGACGCCGCCGTCGAGGGCGACCTCCTCGTCCACCCGGCCGAGCACGGCGCGGCAGTCCGCCACGGTGCCCGCGTGCTCGATGCGCTCGCCTCGTACGGCGAGCGCCTCCGCGGGCCCGTCCGGCGTGATCACCGTGGCTCCGGCGACCAGCAGGGTCTTCATGCGCACCTCTCCCCTTCGCGATCAGCATGAATGCGATTCGATTGCGGAGAGCATGCGTAACAGATAAGTCGTTTGTCAAGTAAGCGTATGACAAACGAATCGTCAGTAGCGTTCCTTCACGAGTTCCGCGTGGACCCACGACGACAGGGCGCGGACGCCCTTCATCCCGCGCAGTTCCTCCAGTACCGCGATCACGTCCGCCAGCGACTCGGCCGCCACCGTTCCCACCAGGTCGGCACGGCCCATGCAGGCCGCCAGGTACGACACGCGCCCCCAGGACGACAGCCGCTCCACCAGCGCGGCCGCGTCCCCTTCGACGCTCAGCGCGAACCCGCTCAACTGCCCCATGCCCAGCACCTCCGGGCGCACCAGCGCCACCACCCTGGCCACCCCCGCGTCGAGCAGCCGCAGCGCCCGCACCCTGGCCGCGCCCGGCGACAGGCTCACCCGCTCGCCCAGCTCGGCGAACGGGATCCGGCCGTCGGCCTGCAACTCCTCCAGGATCCGGTGGTCGAGCTCGTCCAGCTGCAGGTCGGCCGGGGGGCCTGTGAGGGCGGTCGAGTCCTTGAGCACCCGGGTGTAGACCAGCGTGTCGACGCCGCGCACCCCCGGCAGGCCGCGCAGCCGCTCGATCGAGGCGGCCAGCGCGTCGAAGTCCGTCGCGCGGACCTCCGCGACGAGCGCGTGCGCGCCGACCGTCAGCGTGACGAACGGCGCCTCCGCCAGCTCGGCGACGGCCTGCGCCACCGGCCGGGCGGGGCCGTCCACGGTGACGGACGCGTGCGCGATGGCGGTCAAGCCCTTGACGGCCGGATGGACGATCGCGACGATCCGCACCGCGCCCGACGACAGCAGGCGCTGTGCCCGGGTGCGGGTCGCGGGGCGCGAGAGGCCCACGCGCTGGGCGATCGTCTCGAAGGTCAGCCGTCCGTCCGCCTGCAAGTGGCGGACGATCTCCAGGTCGGTGCGATCCAAGTCCACGTAGACAAAGGTAACGGGCGAAACGTAAGCTCGGCCGTACTATGGCGACCGAATCATCATTGACCGGCGCGGCTGCCGTGGTATCCGCGCTGCGCGACAACGGCGTCGACACCGTCTTCGGCATCCCCGGCACCCACAACCTGGAGCTCTACCGTCACCTGACGGGATCGGGCATCCGTCACATCGCCCCCAGGCACGAGCAGGGCGGCGGCTACGCGGCCGACGCCTACGCCAGGGTGAGCGGGCGTCCCGGCGTCTGCGTCACCACGAGCGGGCCAGGCCTGACCAACATCGCCACCGCGGCCGCCACCGCGTACGCCGACTCGGTCCCGCTGCTGGTCATCTCCCCCGCCGCGCCGCTCGGGCAGGAGCGGGCCGACATCGGCTGGCTGCACGAGGTCAAGGACCAGCGGGCCGCCATGGACGCCCTCTACGACCGCAGCGTCCGCGTGTCCTCCGCCGCGCAGGCCGTCGCCGTCATCCACGAGACGTTCGCCCGCTGGCGGGTGGAGCGTCCCCGTCCGGTGCACCTGGAGCTGCCGCTGGACGTGCTGGAGTCCGGCTGGGACGGGCGGGCTCCCGGCCCGCTGACGCCCGCCGCGCTGCGACCCCCCGCCGGCGTGCTGTCGGCCGCCGCCGAGGCGCTGCGCGGCGCCACCACGCCGCTGATCGTCCTCGGCGGCGGCGCCGTGAACGCGGGCGCCGCCGCCGCACGGCTGGCGGAGCTGCTCGGCGCGCCCGTGGTCACCAGCGTCAGCGGCAAGGGCGTCGTCCCGGAGAGCCACCCGCTCTCGCTCGGGGCGAGCGTCGCCCTCACTCCCGTGCGGGAGGCGATCGACGCGGCCGACGTGCTGCTGGTCGCGGGCAGCGAACTGGCCGACTCGGACCTGTGGGGCGAGCGCCTCCGCCCGCACGGCACCGTGATCCGGGTGGACGTGGACCTGCGGCAGCTGCACAAGAACGTCCCTGCGGACATCCCCGTCCACGGCGACGCCGAGACGGTCCTCACTCTGCTCGCCGACATGCTGGCCGGTTCCACCGGCACCGACGGGCTGGGCCGCGCCGCCCGGCTGCGGGAGGCGGCGGAGGAGGCGGCGATGTCGCTCGGCGCCCTCTGGCGGCCGGTGCAGGACGTCCTGCGCGGCTGCCTGCCCGCTGACACGATCGTGGCGGGCGACAGCGCGCAGGTGTCCTACATGGGGACGGTCCCGTTCTGGCCGATGGACGCCCCCCGGCGGTTCGTCTACCCGACCGGGTACGCCACGCTCGGGTACGCCGTCCCCGCGGCCATCGGGGCCAAGCTGGCCTGCCCGTCCCGGACGGTGATCGCGCTGGCGGGCGACGGCGGGACCCTGTTCAGCGTCCAGGAGCTGGCGGTGGCGGCCGAGCTGGGGCTGTCCCTGCCGGTCATCGTGATGAACAACCACGGCTACGCGGAGATCCGCGAGGAGATGCAGGGCCGCGACATCGCGCCGGTGGCGGTGGACATCGACGGCGTCGACTTCGCCGCCCTGGGCCGGGCGTTCGGCGGCCGGGGCGAGCGCCTGACCGACCTGACCGGCCTGCCCGGAGCCGTCAAACGCGCCCTCGACACCGACGGCCCGACGGTCATCGAGGTGGACATGGCGGGCTGAGGCCCGGTCTCCCCCAGGGGCAGCCGTCGGCTCCACGGGCTGGGCCCGGTTCGCCGGTGGCTCCGCGGGCCGACTCGCCGTGGTCCGCCTGTGGCCGGTCAGGTCGTGGCCGGTGGCTCTTCGGTGATCGTCACGGTGCCCGCCGCGCCGTTCACGGTGATCCGCTGGCCCGTGCTGATGCGGTGGGTGGCGTCGGGCACGCCGACCACGGCGGGGATGCCGTACTCGCGCGCCACCACCGCGCCGTGCGACATCGCGCCGCCCATCTCCATCACCAGCCCACCGGCCGTGAGGAACAGCGGCGTCCAGCCGGGGTCGGTGGACGGGCAGACCAGGATCTCCCCCGGCTCCAGGTGCGCCCCCACCGGGTCGAGCACCACCCTGGCCGGGCCCGTCACCGTGCCCGCCGAGGCCGCGGTGCCGGACAGCGCGCCCTCCTCCGCTGCCGTGACTGCCAGCGCCTCCGGCTCGGTGCCGTCGGAGAGCATGACCCTGGGGACGTGCCTGCGGCGCGCCTCCTGCTCGTGGGCCGCCCGCCGCTCGCGCACCAGGTCGCGCAGGTCACCCCCCGCCAGGGCGGACCGCGCCTCGATGAGGTTCAGGTAGAAGACGTCCTGGGCGGAGTCGAGCACGCCGAGCCCGGCCAGGTGCGCGCCGACGGCCAGCATGCTCTCGCGCACCGCCGCGAGCGTCTTCACCAGGTAGAACTTGGGCAGTTCGCGCAGCCCGGCGTACGCCCTGGTGCGGCGGAGCGCGAAGCGGGTCACGGCGGCCCGCGCGGCCCCCCTGCGGCGGGCGGCGGCCACGACGCGCGCCGCCGCCGACTCGGCCGCCGCCGCGCCTTTGGCGAAGAGGGCGTCGGGGGCCAGCTCACCCGCGTCCTCCATGCGCAGGTAGTTGGCCAGGACGCCGAAGATGTGCGCGGGCTCGTCGGACCAGCGCGGCACGCCCAGGTCGATCTCGGCGACGCCGCGGTGCCCGTACCGCTCCAGGAAGCGCGCGACGCCCTTCTGCGCCTTCGGCGGGAGCCGCCCGTCGCGGTAGAGGCGCACCAGCTCGCCGACCGGGTGCTCGCGGAAGGGCTCGGGCTCGACGCGGGTGGCCAGGGCCCACAGCTCCAGGTCCATCTCGGTGGTCGGGTTGTTGGGGACGCTGCGCAGCACGTCCTGCATCTCGCCGATCGGCACGCCGGACAGCCTGGACGCCAGCGCGAACAGCCCGTAACCGGTGATCACGATCGGCATGATCGAGACGATCACCGGGAAGGTGCCCCTGAGCATGCGCTCCGCGTGGTCCAGGCGCTCGTCCGGGCCGGCTCCGGCGGGGACGCGCAGCCGCCTGTCGAGCTCCGCGCCCAGCCGCCTGGTGTGACCGAGCGCCCGGCCCGGCCTGGTCAGCGCCTGTAGGACCCGGGCGGGCGCGTGCACGCGGCGGGCGAAGCGCGCCAGGCCGCGCGCGAACGGGCGGCGCGAGGCGTGGACGACCGACAGCCTCGGGTCCTGGACGAGCCGCTCCACCACGGCCGCGGCGCGCGCCTCGCCGAGGGTGAGCATCCTGGGGAGGACGGCCCTGCCCGCGCGGCTGCGTATCGCGGTGGTGATGTCGAACCACAGCCGCCGGCCCGACTCGGCGAGGAAGGGGGCGCCGTCGTGCGGGTTCTGGGGGGCGTAGCCGAACAGGCCGGCGCCGCCCGCGCTGATCAGCTTGAAGGCCGACAGGCCCATCGGGGTGAACGGCCCCATGACGCCCTGGGCGACGTTGATCGACAAGTAGACGCGCAGGCCCTCACGTCGTGTCTGGGGCAGCGGGTAGAGGGTGGTGATCGGCCGGGCCTGGGTGAGCCAGAGCGTGCCGCCCTCGTCGATCGCCCACTCGGTGTCCTGCGGAGCGCCGTAGTGCTCCTCGACGCGGACGCCGAGCGCCGACAGGGCCCGGACCTGGTCGTCCGTCAGGCAGAGGCCGTCGTGGGCGGCCTCGACGCGTTCGGTGCCGCCGCCGGGCAGCGAGCGGATCGTCAGGCGCTTGTCGCCCGCGTGACGGTCGAGGATGTCGCCCGTCGCCGAGTCCACGACGAAACGGTCGGGGTTGACCGCGCCCGAGACCACGGCCTCGCCGAGCCCGGGGTTGGCGTCGATGACCGACTCGCGCCGCCTGCCCGTCACCGGGTTGGCGGTGAACATCACTCCGGCGACCCGCGCGTCCACCATGACCTGCACCACCACCGCCAGCCGCACCGAGGCGTGGTCGATGCCGTTGGAGTCGCGGTAGGCGACGGCGCGGTCGGTCCACAGCGAGGCCCAGCAGCGGCGCACCGCGTCGAGCAGCGCCTGCTCGCCGACCACGTTGAGGTAGGTGTCCTGCTGACCGGCGAAGCTGGCGAAGGGCAGGTCCTCGGCCGTCGCCGACGAGCGGACCGCCACCGGCACGCTCTCACCGAGCCCGTCGCCGAGCCCCCGGTACGCCTCCAGGATCGCCTCCGCCACGGCCTGCGGCACCGGGGTCTCCAGCAGTCGTGCCCTGGCCGCCGCCGCCAGGTCGTGACCGGCCGCGATCACCTCGTCCAGCGCCGCGGCCTCGGCGACCTGGCGGTACGCCTCCGTGGTCAGCACCCAGCCCGGCGGGACGGGCAGCCGCGCCCTGGTCAGCTCGCCCAGGTTGGCCGCCTTGCCGCCGACCTCGGCGAGCATGGCCGCGTCGATCTCGGTGAACCACAGTGCCGTCTTCATCAGGTGCGCTCCCGGCGTTCATCGTCCCGCCACGAGTGTCGCCCCTTCCGGAAAAAAATTCAACAGGCGATGAATGGCGGCCGGAGGCCGACATTCATCCGGACCTGCACACATCCACAGAGCCGCTCCCAGACCGCAGGACGCCAGCACAGAACTGGTCTGCAAAGAAGACGTCGGGATCGGGGAGTGTCAGAACCGGAGCGGGACGCCGTCGAGACCCCACGACGGGTCCGGCTCGATGCCGAACTGGGCGAGGGCGGTCGGCCCCACGTCCACCAGCCTCGGCTCGCCGAGCGGGGCGCCGCCGAGGTCCTCGCCCAGGCGGCCGGCGATCACGAAGACCGTGCGCTCCTCGTCGGACACGCCCCCGTGCCCACCCTCGTCCACGTGCCCGTGGTCGGTGGTGACCAGCACCGTCCACCGCTCCCCGGCGAAGGACGAGCGCCGGCGGACGGCGTCGAGCAGCCGGCCGAGGTAGGTGTCCTGGAGGTGCAGCGCGTCGGCGTACTCCTGGCAGAGCGGGCCGAGTTCGTGCGCGACCTCGTCGGTGTCGCCCAGGTAGACGAAGACGAGGTCGGGATCGGCCTGCGCGAGGTGGCGCTCGGCGGCGTCGGCGACCTGCTTGTCGGCGCCCGCGAAGGTGAGCGCGTACCCGTCGAGCACCAGGCGGGTGTCGATGGCGGCGCTGAACGCGCCGTGCTCGTCGAGCGCGGCCCAGGAGAAGAACGCGGCGGTGTCGAGCTCGGGCCGGGTCGCCTTGGCGCGGGTCAGGAAGTCCGGATACGCGGCGAACCGCTGGCCGGCGAAGCCGTTGTCGACCACGCCGTGCTTGTCGGGCCACACCCCGGTCGCGATCGACGACCATCCGGGCCCGGAGTCGGTGCGCGACCTGATCAGCCGGAGGCCCTCCCGCCGCTCATCCGGCGTCGCGCCCTCCTCCGGGACGACCTGCCCCGGAGACTCGGTACGCGGCGCGGCGGCCTCGCCGTACGGCAGCCTGCTCGTCCCGTACGCGCCGGACGACATCAGCCCGCCCAGGACGGGCGGGGCCACAGCGGTGACGCGGTCGAACCGCAGGCCGTCCATGCCCACGACGAGCACCTTGTCACGCACGGGGTTGAACACGGGGACTTCCTTCCAGGACTAGGGAGCGAAGCGCCGCACCCAGGCGGACGCCCCCGGAAGGATCTCCTCGACCGGGGCGACCTGGGGGTACCAGGTGCGCTCCCACTCCAGCGACACCCACCCGTCGTAGCCCGCCCCGTGCAGCAGGTCCCCAGCTTCGTCCAGAGGCACCGACCCTGTCCACATCGGCACCGGCGTCGTGTTCTCAGCCGAGACCGCGTCCTTGACCTGGACGTAGGCGAGGTGGGAGCCGAGCGCGGCGAGCGTGTCGGCGGGGGCCTCGCCGTTGCGCCACGGGTGCAGCAGGTCCCAGATCGCGCCGGTGGTGTCGGGGCTGGCGGCCTCGTCGAGCAGCCTGGCCACGGCCGCGCCGGTGGCCATGAGGTCGTGCGTCTCGACGAGCGCGCGCACGCCCAGCTCGCGGGCCGTCCCCGAGACGGCCTTGAGCCGGCGCGCGCCGACGGCTGGGTCCTCGCCGCGCGGGAACACCCGCACGCCCGGAGCCCCGAGGTCGGCGGCGAGGGTCAGGTCGGCGAGCAGCGCCTGGACGACCGGCTCGTCCGGCCCCGGCTCGCACACCCTGACGTATCCGGCGAGCGCCGATATCTCCAGGCCCGCCCGTTCGACGCGGTCGCGCACCGACCGGCGCTCTTCTCCCGTGAGCCCGCTGTGCACACCGGTGTCGGGGTGCAGGCGCAGTTCCAGCCCCTGGCACCCGTTCACGGTGGCCACCTCGATCGCCCTGTCGAGCCCCTCGCCCGGCATCCCGAGCGTGCTGACCGCCAGCCTCATCGCGCCTCCCGCACGTCCCGCACGCTCTCGCGCAGGACCACCTCGCCCGTCACCTGTTCCACCACGGCCGCCTCCTCCGCCGTCAGCGCCAGCTCCAGCGCCCGCGCGCCCATGTCCTTCAGCGGCAGCCGCACCGTCGTCAGACCGGGCACCTGGTCGCGGAGCGTGGCGATGTCGTCGAACCCGGCCACCGAGACGTCCTGCGGCACCCGGACGCCCCGCTCCCTGTACGCGGCGAGCGCGCCCACCGCCATCACGTCGTTGACCGCGAACACGCAGGTCGCGTCGCCGGTCTGGCTCGCCGCCGCGTAGCCGCCGTCGCGGTCGAACGCGCCGTGGACGACGCGCGGCTCCGGCAGCCCCAGCTCGTCCAGCGCCTCGACGAAACCGGCGCACCGGTCGGCGGCGGTCATCAGCTGCGGCGGCCCGGCCAGTACGGCGAAGCGCGTGTGGCCGAGCTCGGCGAGCGCGCGGGCCAGCGCCGCCGCGCCCGCGCGGTTGGCGGGCGCGACCGTGTCGACGCCGAGCAGGTCCTGTCCCACGCAGGCGACCCGGCCGCCGCTGTCGAGGTAGCGGGCGATCTCCTGGCGGAGCCGCCCGGTGACCTCGGGGTCGGCGACGCGCGAGCCCGCGAGCAGCACGGCGCGCACCCGCTGCGCGTGCAGCGTCGCCACGTAGGCGATCTCCTGCTCAGGGTCGCGGTGCGTGGTGCCCACCATGACGAGCAGGCCCTCGCCCGCGGCCGCGCGCATCGTCCCGTCGGCCAGCGCGGCGAAGTACGGGTCGGTCAGGTCGTGGACGACCAGGCCGATGACGTTGCTCGCCCCGCGGGCCAGTGTCTGGGCCGCGATGTTGGCGCGGTAGCCCAGTTCGTCGGCGGCCCGTTCGACACGGGCCCGCAACTCCGCGCCCACCTGGCGGGTGCTGCCGTTGAGCACGCGCGAGGCGGTCGCGAGCGAGACGCCCGCCTGCCTGGCGACGTCTTCAAGCGTGACCACGAGACCTCCTGGAAAGCGGTTTCCCAGTGTGCCAGACCGGCACCTGGGTCCGCATCCTTACATGTCTCAGGCCCAGGGGAACAGGTAATCAAACAGACCCTTCTGGCTCTGGGTCGGGGTCGGAGCCGGCTGCTGCGTCGCCGGCGGCTGGGTGGTCTCCTGCTGCTCGGGCTTCGGCTGCTCGGTCTCGCGCTGCTGCTGCCGCACGGTGGTGTCGTCCGAACTGTCCTTGATCGACGTCTTCGCCTCGGACGTGGGCCGGTGGGTCGGCCTCGCCGACGTGACGCTGGTGCGGGTGGGCGTCGGGCGCGCGGACGGCTCGCGGGTCGGACGGACCCTGGTCGCCGTTGGGACCGGCGCCTTGGTCTGCGAGATCTCGGGCTCCGGCGTGTCCGACTCCGTGGGATCGGCCGGGGGCTCCTCGGTCTGCTCGGTCTCCTCCGGAGTCGCGGACTTCTCCGGCGTGCCGACCTGCCCGACGCTGGCGCAGTGGCCGCCCGAGCACAGGTCGTCCGAGGACGTGCTGGTCAGTATCCAGCCCGCGCCCGCGCCCAGCACCACGACCGCGGCGGCGGCCACGACGAGGAGCTTGGTCCGGCGGCGGACCTCCTTGTCCCCCTGCTCGACCCGGTCGCCGTCGGGGTCGGACCAGCCGGAGCCCAGGAAGCCGCGCCGGGGGGCGTCCTGGTCGTCATCGTGGGCCTCGTAGCCCTTGTCGAGCGGCAGGTAGGCGGGGTCGTCGCTGTCGGCGAACCGGTTGTCGCGGGCGGCGTCGCCGTCGGTCCGGAAGGCGCCGGAGTCCGAGCGGAAGGAGTCGTCATCCGAGTGGAAGGAGTCCGAACGGTAGGCGTCGCCGTCGGTGCGGAAGGCGCCGGAGTCCGAACGGTAGGCCTCGCCGTCAGTGCGGAAGGCGCCGGAGTCCGAGCGGTAGCCGTCGACGTCCGCGCGAAGGGGGTCGCCGTCGGTCCGGAAGGTGTCGGCGTCCGAGCGGTAGGGGTCGGCGTCCGAGCGGTACAGGTCAGCGTCCGGGCGGACGGCGCCGACGTCCGCGCGGGACTTGTCGGCGTCCAAGGGGTCGGCGTCCAGAAGGTCGGGGCTGCCGGCACGCGCGGAGTACGCCTCGCCCTCGGTGTACTGCGGGCCGCCCGCCTCCTGCGGGACGTACTTCTCGGGGACGCCCGTGTCGGGCGGCAGGATGTAGGTCTCGTTGCCCGACACCACGATGGCCGGCTGCTCATCGGTGTCGTCCGTACTCCAACGGGGCGACAACACGTCGCCGGTCATCTCCGGGTTTAACGGCCTCCCCTGCGCATCCTCATACGGCCTGTCGTTCTCGTCGCGCGCCACGGTGGACCTCTCTAGTACGAATGCGGACCGTGACCTTTCATAACAGATTCGACCACCTTTTGTCCGGAAATTTCACTCCAACACCTCACTTTTCTTCCATCACATGGCCTGTCAACCGTTTCAGCGCCCCCTCGATCGGGTAAGGCCCCCCGGTCACGCCACCGTCCCGCCCTTGACCGCCCCTCTGACAACCGGGCCTGGTCCGCGAGTCGGGCCAGCAGGCCCTGGCCGACGTCCTGGGCGCGGCCGCCCAGGCGCTCGCGCCGGCGAGCCTGGTGGCCGGGGTGTGCTTCGCCCTCTGGTGGGCACGTGACGCACTACTGGGGATGCTCGCGCGGCCGGGGGGATCACCTGGCGATCCGTGGGATCCCGGTCGCGGCGCGCCTCCCCGGAAGGGCGCGGCGCTCTGGACGGGCGCGACCATGGCTGTCGCCGCCCTGGTCGGAGCCCGCGCCCACCTCTGGACGCCGGCGACCGCGGTGCTCTACGCGCTGCTGGCCGCCGTCCTCGTCTGCACGCTGGTTACTGACGAGTAGCATAGGCGGGGAACCCCATCCAGAACGAGGAGCGATTCCGTGCCTTCCTCTCGTGACGTCGTGTTCGTCGACGGCGTGCGCACGCCTTTCGGCCGCTCGGGACCGAAAGGGCTGTACGCGGAGACCCGCGCCGACGACCTGGTCGTCCGCGTCATCCGCGAGCTGATCCGGCGCAACCCGGACCTGCCGCCCGAGCGTGTGGACGAGGTCGCGATCGCCGCGACCACCCAGATCGGCGACCAGGGCCTGACCATCGGCCGCTCGGCCGCCGTGCTGGCCGGGCTGCCCAAGACCGTGCCCGGCTACGCCATCGACCGCATGTGCGCGGGCGCGATGACCGCGGTCACCACGGTCGCGGGCGGCATCGCGTTCGGCGCGTACGACGTGGCGATCGCCGGCGGCGTCGAACACATGGGACGCCACCCGATGGGCGAGGGCGTCGACCCGAACCCGCGCTTCCTTTCTGAGCGGCTGGTCGACCCGAGCGCGCTCGTCATGGGCATGACGGCGGAGAACCTGCACGACCGCTACCCGACGATCACCAAGGAGCGCGCGGACGCGTACGCGGTGCTGTCGCAGGAGAAGGTCGCCAAGGCGTACGCCGACGGCAAGATCCAGGCGGACCTGGTGTCCACCGCGATCAGGACGGCCGAGAAGGGCTGGGGCCTGGCGGTCGAGGACGAGGCTCCCCGCCCGGGCACCACCATGGAGGCGCTGAGCGGGCTGAAGACCCCGTTCCGCCCGCACGGGCACGTCACGGCGGGCAACTCCTCCGGCATCAACGACGGCGCCACGGGCTGCATCGTGGCCGCCGCTCCCGCCGCCGAGGAGCTGGGCCTGCGGCCCAAGATGCGGCTGGTGTCGTACGCGTTCGCGGGCGTGGACCCCGAGGTGATGGGCGTGGGGCCGATCCCGTCCACGGAGCGGGCGCTGCGGCTGGCCGGGCTGTCGATCTCCGACATCGGCCTGTTCGAGATCAACGAGGCCTTCGCCGTCCAGGTGCTGGCCTTCCTGGAGCACTTCGGCCTCGCCGACGACGACCCGCGCGTGAACGCCTACGGGGGCGCGATCGCGTTCGGCCATCCGCTGGCCTCCTCGGGGGTGCGGCTGATGACGCAGCTGGCCAGGCAGTTCGGCGAGCGCCCCGACGTGCGCTACGGCATCACCACCATGTGCGTCGGCATGGGCATGGGCGGCACCGTGATCTGGGAGAACCTGGCATGAGCAACCTCGTGGAACTCGACAGCTGGCGCTCGCTGCTCGCCGAGCGCGACACGGACGAAGTCGTCACCAAGGCCCTGGTACGCGACGTGGAGCTGCCCGGCGGGGCGGGCACGATGGCCCTGATCACCCTCGACAACGGCTTCGACCACACCAAGCCCAACACGTTCGGCCCGCGCGGCCTGTTCGCGCTGAACGGCGCGATCTCCGAGATCGCCGCGCGCACCGACCTGGTGGCCGTGGGCGTCACCGGCAAGCCGTTCATCTTCGCCGTCGGCGCCGACCTCAAGGGGGCGGCCACCCTGGCGACGCGCGAGGAGGCGCTGGCGATCGGCGCGCTGGGGCACCACGTGTTCCGGCGGCTGGGCGAGCTGCCGATCCCGTCGTTCGCGTTCGTGAACGGCGCGGCGATGGGCGGCGGGCTGGAGATCGCGCTGCACTGCACGTACCGGACGATCTCCTCCGGGGTGCCGGCCGTCGCGCTGCCGGAGTGCTTCCTCGGCCTGGTGCCCGGGTGGGGCGGCACGCAGCTCCTCCCCCGCCTGATCGGCCCGGCTGACGCGATCAAGCTGGTGATCGAGAACCCGCTGTCGCAGAACCGCATGATCAAGGGGCCGCAGGCGTTCGAGCTGGGCGTCGCCGACGCGATGTTCGAGCCGGCCGACTTCCTGGAGGAGTCGCTGCGCTGGGCGTCGCGGGTCCTGAAGGAGGACGTCACCGTCGAGCGGGCCTCGCACGACGGCGACGACTGGGACAAGGCGGTCGGCGACGCGCGCTTCCTGGTGGACCTGAAGCTGCACGGCGCCTCCCCCGCGCCGTACCGGGCGCTCGACCTGATCTCCCAGGCCCGCACGGCCTCGCGCGACGACGGCTTCGCGGCCGAGGACGAGGCCCTGGCCGACCTGCTGATGAGCGACGAGCTGCGGGCCGGGCTCTACTCCTTCGACCTGGTGCAGCGGCGGGCCAAGCGGCCGGCCGGAGCGCCTGGCAAGGAACTGGCCCGCAAGGTCACCAAGGTCGGCGTGGTCGGCGCGGGCCTGATGGCCTCGCAGATGGCGCTGCTGTTCGCCCGCCGCCTGGAGGTGCCGGTCGTGCTGACCGACCTCGACCAGGCCAGGCTCGACAAGGGCGTCGGTTACGTCCACGCGGAGGTCGACAAGCTGCTGGCCAAGGGCCGGGTCTCGGCCGACCAGGCGAACCGGCTCAAGGCGCTGGTCACGGGCTCGCTCACCAAGGACGCCTTCGCCGACGCCGACTTCGTGATCGAGGCCGTCTTCGAGGACCTGGCCGTCAAGAAGCAGGTGTTCCGCGAGGTCGAGGCGGTCGTGTCGGCCGAGTGCGTGCTGGCCACCAACACCTCGTCGCTGTCGCTGACGGAGATGGGCGCCGAGCTGGAGCGTCCCGAGCGGCTGGTGGGCTTCCACTTCTTCAACCCGGTGGCCGTGATGCCGCTGCTGGAGATCGTCAAGGGCGCCTCGACCGACGACGCCACGCTGGCCACGGCCTTCTCGGTCGGCAGGTCGCTGAAGAAGTCGTCGGTGCTGGTCAAGGACGCTCCGGCGTTCGTGGTGAACCGGCTGCTGACCCGCTTCATGGGCGAGGTCGTGGCCGCCGTGGACGAGGGCACGCCGCTGGAGGTGGCCGAGCACTCCCTGGACGACCTCGGGCTGCCGATGACGCCGTTCGCGCTGCTGCAGCTCGTCGGCCCGGCGGTCGGCCTGCACGTGGCCGAGACGCTGCACGAGGCGTTCCCCGGCCGGTTCGGCGTGTCGGAGAACATGGCCAAGCTGGTCGCGTCCGGCAAGCCGGGGGTCTACCGTCCGGACTTCTCGCTCGACCCGGAGGCGGTGGCGCTCTTCGCGGGCGGCACGTCGCCCTCGACGGCCGCCGAGGTGCGGCTGCGGGTGCTGGAGGCGCTGGCGGAGGAGGTCAGGCTCATGCTGGACGAGGGCGTGGTCGCCGCCGCGCAGGACATCGACCTGTGCATGATCCTCGGCGCGGGCTGGCCGTTCCACCTGGGCGGGATCACCCCGTATCTCGACAGGGCCGGCCTTTCCGACCCGCGGTTCCTGCCGCCGGGCGTGGCCTCGCTGCCCGCCTGACCGTGGAAGGCGCCGGACGTCCCGCCGGCGCCTTCTTCCCCGCTCAGGTGGCCGAGCTGTCGGTCCTGGCCGCGCGGCTATGGCCGTACCCGTACGCGAAGTACAGCACCGAGCCGACGATCATCCAGATCAGGAACCGCAGCCACGTCTCGATGGGCAGGTTCAGCATCAGGTAGAGGCAGGCCAGCACCGACAGGATCGGCAGCACCGGCACGAACGGCGTGCGGAAGGCGCGCGGCAGGTCGGGCCGCGTGCGGCGGAGGATGATCACACCGGCCGAGACCACCACGAACGCGAACAGCGTGCCGATGTTCACCAGCTCGGCCAACTCGCTCAGCGAGATGAACCCCGCCAGCAGCGCCGACACCACTCCGATGATCACCGTGAGGCGGGCGGGCGTGCCGAAGCGGGGATGCACCTTCGCCATCGGGCGCGGCAGCAGCCCGTCGCGGCACATCGCGAACAGCACCCGGGTCTGCCCCAGCATCAGGATCATCACCACGGTGGTCAGGCCCGCGATCGCGCCGATGCTGATCAGCGCGGCCGCCCAGTGCTGGCCGACCGCGGTGAACGCGTCGGCCAGCGGCGCCTTGATGCTGAGCTGGTCGTAGCGCTGCATGCCCACCACGACCAGCGAGACCGCGACGTACAGCACCGTGCAGATGGCGAGCGAGCCGATGATGCCGCGCGGCAGGTCCCGCTGCGGGTTGATGGTCTCCTCCGCGGCTGTGGCCACGACGTCGAACCCGATGAAGGCGAAGAACACGACCGCCGCCGCCGAGAAGACGCCGATCACGCCGTACGCCACGGGGGTGACGCCGAACAGCACCTGGATCAGCGGCGCCTTCAACCCCGCCACCGCGGGCGTCGCCTGCGCCGGCGGGATGAACGGCGAGTAGTTGGCGGCCTTGACGAAGAACAACCCGGCCACGATGACCAGCAGGATCACCGCCACCTTGATGGTCACGATGACCAGGTTGACCCGCGACGACAGCTTGATCCCCGCCACCAGGATCACGGTGAGGATCAGTACGATGATCATGGCGGGCGCGTTCACCACAGGGTTCTCGCCCGCGATCGCGTCGGGCAGGTGGACGCCGATCGAGTTCATCAGGGACGCGAAGTAGCCGGACCAGCCGACCGCGACCACCGCCGCGGCCAGGGCCATCTCCAGCATCAGGTCCCAGCCGATCACCCACGCGGGGAACTCGCCCAGCGTGGCGAACGAGAAGGTGTACGCCGACCCGGCCACCGGGATCGTCGAGGCGAACTCCGCGTAGCAGAGCGCGGCCAGCCCGCAGACCACGCCCGCGACGACGAAGGAGAGCGCCACGGCCGGGCCCGCGGTCTGCTTGGCCACCTGCCCCGTCAGCACGAAGATGCCGGTGCCGACGATGACGCCGATGCCGAAGACCGTCAGGTCGACGGCGGTCAGGCGCTTTCGCAGCCGGTGCTCGGGCGCCTCCGTGTCGCGGATCGACTGCTCGACGCTCTTGGTGCGAAAGATATCCACGGTCGGTGATCTGCCCTCACCGACCGTGATCATGCCTGTTTCAGCGGCGTACCGGCTGGTTCTCGACGGAGGTGCTGCGCTTGGCGACCGCCTCGGTGATCTCGCGGGCGAGGTCCTGGCCGGTCAGTCCGATCTGGCCGAGGATCGCGGCGCGCTTGGCGTGGTCGAGGAAGCGCTGCGGGATGCCGTAGGTGCGTACCGGGACGTCCACGTCGTGGTCGCGCAGCAGGCGGGCCACCGCGTCGCCGACGCCGCCGACCCGGCCGTTGTCCTCGACGACCGCGACCAGCTTGTGCGCGCTCGCCGCCAGCGCGAGCGCCTCGTCGAGCGGCTTGACCCAGCGCGGGTCGACCACGGTCGCCGAGATGCCCTGCGCGTCGAGCAGGACGGCGGCGTCCATGCAGACCTGCGCCATCGGGCCCACGCCGACGAGCAGCACGTCGGGGTCGCCCGCCCTGAGCACGTCCATCTCGCCCAGCTTGCCGACCGCGTCCAGGGGCTCGGCGACCGGGCCCTTGGGGAAGCGCAGCACGGTCGGGGCGTCGGAGACGGCCACGGCCTCGTTCAGCAGCTCCGTCAGCCGGTCGCCGTCGCGCGGCACAGCGATCCGCAGGCCGGGGATCACCTGCAGGATCGACAGGTCCCACATGCCGTTGTGGCTGGCGCCGTCGTCGCCGGTGACGCCCGCGCGGTCGAGCACCACGGTGACGGGCAGCCGGTGCAGCGCGACGTCCATGAGGAGCTGGTCGAAGGCGCGGTTGAGGAAGGTCGCGTAGACGGCGACGACCGGGTGCATGCCGCCGAGCGCCAGGCCCGCGGCACTCGTCAGCGCGTGCTGCTCGGCGATGCCGACGTCGTAGATGCGGTCGGGGTAGGCCTCGGCGAAGGCGGCCAGGCCGGTCGGGTGGAGCATGGCGGCGGTGATCGCCACGAGGTCCTCGCGCTCCTTGCCGAGCCTGACCAGTTCCTCGCTGAACACGTTGGTCCAGATGCGGCCCTTGGGCTTCTCCTGGCCGGTGATCTTGTCGAACGGGCCGGGGCCGTGGAACTGGTCCTCGTCGTGGTTCTCCGCCGGGGAGTAGCCGCGGCCCTTCTGGGTGAGCGCGTGCACGATGACCGGGCCGCGGAAGTCGCGGGCCTTGCGCAGCGCCGCCTCCATGGCCTCCTCGTCGTGGCCGTCGATGGGGCCGACGTACTTCAGGCCGAGGTCCTCGAACATGACCTGCGGGGCGATGGCGTCCTTGACGCCCTTCTTGATGCCGTGCAGCGCGTCGTAGAGCACCGGCACGTTGCCGAGCTTCTCCTTGACGTACTCCAGGACGTCCTCGTAGCGGCGGTTGACCCGCAGTTTGGACAGATGGGAGGCGAGGCCGCCGATCGTGGGCGAGTAGGAGCGGCCGTTGTCGTTGACGACGATGACGACCGGAAGGTCCTTGACGGCGGCGATGTTGTTGAGCGCCTCCCAGGCCATGCCGCCGGTCAGCGCGCCGTCGCCGATCACCGCGACCACCGTGCGGTCGCGCTCGCCGCGCAGCTTGAACGCCTTGGCCAGGCCGTCGGCGTAGGACAGGGCGGTGGAGGCGTGCGAGTTCTCGACGAAGTCGTGCTCGGACTCGGCCTGGCTGGGATAGCCGGACAGGCCGCCCTCCTGCTTGAGCGCCTCGAAGCCGGTGGCCCGGCCCGTCAGGAGTTTGTGCACGTACGCCTGGTGGCCGGTGTCCCAGACGACGGGGTCGGCCGGGGAGTCGAAGACGCGGTGCAGGGCGATTGTGAGTTCCACCACACCCAGGTTCGGGCCGAGGTGGCCGCCGAACCTGGAGCAGGCGTCGACGAGCAGGTCACGGATCTCCTCCGCCAGCTGCGGTAGCTCCTCCGCTGCGAGCCGTTTGACGTCGTGCGGTCCCTTGACTGAGCCCAGCAACCCGCTCACGGATCCCGTTCCCCTCTGCTCTTGTTCGCCGACGCGTCGAGTCTAGTTCGCGGACGCCACGCTGACTCCATCGAGTCAAATGCACCCACATTTGTCCGATCTTGACCTAGTCTTTTCCCACTATGAACGCTCTCCCCATGAAGAAGCTAACGTCACTTATGGCCGCCGGGGTGGTTGTCGCCCTGGCGGGCGTGGGCACGGCGTCGGCTGAAGCACAACCAGTCCAGCAGGTCCAGCAGGCCCAGCAGCAGGCGGCGCCGCCGCGTGGCAAGGCCGCCGCGACTGCCAACCCGCTGTACCGGACCGGACGGCTCGCCAGTTCCAACTGCTCGCCCGGTAGTCTTCCGAAGGGCAGCACAACCGCCTACAAGCGCTTCCTGACGCGCGTCACCGACTGCCTGAACCGGTCCTGGAGCTCCCAGTTCCGCAAGGCCGGGCTGTCGTTCAGCAAGCCGAGGCTCCGCATCATCACCCATAAGGTCCGCACCCCCTGCGGCCCGTGGAGCGCCGGTGCCGACGGCATCTACTGCTCCACCGACCGCACGATGTACATGCTGATCACCCGGACGCAGCTGCGTAACCCGTTCGCCCTGGGCATCACCCGCCTGATGGCGCACGAGTACGGTCACCACGTCCAGTCCCAGTCCGGCATCTGGAACTACTACTGGGCCGCCAGGAACAGCGCGGGCAAGTCCGGCCAGCTCCAGCTGTCCCGCCGGTCCGAGCTGCAGGCCGAGTGCTTCTCCTCGGTCTTCATGAACACGGTCAGGAACACCCTGCCGGTCGACTCGGGTGAGTGGGACTACACCGTCGACTGGTTCCGCAAGAACGGCGCCAAGGGCTGGCCGCAGAACGACCACGGTCGCGGCCCGACCCAGGCGGCGTGGATGAACCGCGGCTTCAACTCCGGTTCGCCCGGTGCCTGCAACACCTGGACGGCCTCGCCCGGCGCGGTCTCCTGACGTCCAGCTCCACACCTGCACGCCCATGCGGCCCGCGCCGGTCTCGGCGCGGGCCGCGCTGCATTCCGGACGAGCTACCGCAAAATTGGGCTAACGCCGCCGCATGCGGTGGTCTAAGATCCGCGATCGTGCGTATCCCCCTTATCGCGGCGTCTGTGTGCATGGTGGCGGGTCTGGCGTTGTCCGGCACCGCCCATGCGGAGACGGTGTCCACCACGGCCGCGCCCGCCGCGCTCCCGTCCGCGTTCCCGTCCGTGCTCACCAAGAACAAGATCTACCGCTCGGGAACCGCGTCGGCGCTGTCGTGCGCGATCCCCGCGATCCGCGAGGGCAGCGCAGCCTCGCTCAAGGCCTTCCACCAGGCGATGGCCGCCTGCGCCAACCGCTTCTGGGCCACCAGGTTCCGGGCGGCGGGCATGCGCTACAGCCCGCCGAAGATCGCCATCACGACCGGCAGCGGCTCGGTGTGCGGGAAGATCACCAGCAACGGCGCGCAGTACTGCCCGGCGCAGCGCACGATCGCGATCCGGATCATGAAGCGGGACCTGCAGGACCCGTTCAGGATGAACATCGCGCACTCCGTCGCGCACGAGTGGGGGCACCACGTACAGCAGCTCACCGGCATGCTGGACGCGCAGAACGTGCTGTACTGGCGCGCCTCGGGCAGCGCCCGCACGGCCCTCAGCCACCGCCTGGAGATGCAGGCCGAGTGCTTCGCCGGCGTCTTCTACAGCGCCACGCTGGACTCGATCGACCCCGGGATCACCTGGGAGCAGTGGGTGGACGCCGTCAGCAGAGCCGGCGAGAGCAGGATCCACGGCAAGCCGGCCAACCTCGCCTACTGGCAGGACCGCGGCTACAGCCGCGGCTCGGCCCGCTCCTGCAACACCTGGACCGCCGCCAGGGCCGACGTCTCGTAGCTCCTATCCGCCGGCCCTCGCCAGGACCTCCAGAGGGTCGGCCAGGACGTTGGAGAAGGCCAGCTCGGCGGCGCCGACGAGGGTCGCGTCGTCGGCCAGGGCCGAGGTGCGCAGCCGCAGCCGCTCCCGCTGCGGCGCCATCGCGTTCAGCGCGAGCTGGCTGCGCACCTGGGCCGCCGAGCCGAGGTAGACCTCCCGCAGCACCCCCCCGAAGATCACCATCTCCGGGTTGAAGATGTTGACCAGGTTCGACACACCCAGCCCGAGCCAGTAGCCCACCCGGCTCAGCGCCTCCTGCGCCACGATGTCGCCCCTGTCGGCGGCGTCGACGACCGCGCGGACCGCGTCGCGCCCGTACTGCTCCCCCACCAGCCGGCCCGCCGACTCCAGCAGCGCCCGCTCCCCCACCTCGGCCTCCAGGCAGCCGCGCGAGCCGCAGCCACAGGCGCGCCCGCCCGGGTTGACGACCATGTGCCCGACCTCGCCGCCGTACCCCTCGTGCCCGCCGAGCAGCTGGCCGCCCGCGATGATGCCGCCGCCGATGCCGACGTCCCCGTGCAGGTAGACGAGGTCGCGGACGCCCGCGCCGACACCCCTGCTGTGCTCGGCCAGCGCCGCCAGGTTGGCGTCGTTGCCCACGCTGACCGGCAGCCCGAGGCCCAGCCTGCGGCCCAGCTCCTCGCCGAACGGCACCTCCTCGGCCAGCAGGTTCGGGCCGAACCTGATCACGCCGTCGCCCTTGCGCACGCCTCCCGACACCGCCGCCGCCACGCCGACGCAGACCGTGTCGGCCCTGGTCCTGCGCCGCATCTGCCTGGCGAACCCGGACAGTGTGCCGGCCAGCTCGTCCAGCTCGAACGGGCCGCGGCGGCGGGCTGCCACCCTGCGGTCGAGGATCACCCCGCCCAGGCCGACGCGCGCCACCGCGATCCGGTCGGGCCCGACGTCGAAGGCGAACACGTACACCCGCGCCGACTCGGGACGCACCACCAGCGACGGCCGCCCGGCGCGGCCCGTCTCGCGCGGCAGCTCCTCCCTCACCAGCCCGGCGGCGGTGAGGTCGGAGGTCAGAGCCATGATCGTGCTGCGGTTCAGGCCCATCCGCGCGGTCAGCTCGGCGCGCGAGATCGGCCCGCTCAGGTGGACATGGCGCAGCAGCGCGCCGAGGTTGTGGCGCCTGATGTCCTCCTGGGAGGGGCCGGCACGCATCGTCTGTGGTTCCTTGGACGGCTGGAAGTCGCTGATCACCTTAGACCAGCGGCAGCCGCCCGTTTGCGCGCCAGGGCGTCGACACCCGCGGCGAGCAGTAGGACGAACCCGGTGACCAGGTACTTGACGCTCGCACCGTACTGCATCAGGCCCATGCCGTTGTCGATGACCGCGATGACCGCGCCGCCGAGCACGGCGTCCAGGACCCGCCCCTTGCCGCCGAACAGGCTCGTGCCGCCGATCACGGCCGCGCCGACCGCGTACAGCAGCACCGAGCTGCCGCCCGTGTTCGGGTCCACCGAGCTGGCCCTGGACGCGGCGATGACGCCGCCGACGGCCGCCATCGAGGAGCAGATCACGAACGCGCTGATCTTGATCCTGTCCACGGCGATGCCGGCCCGGCGGGCCGCCTCCGCGCTGCCGCCGACCGCGTAGATGTGCCGTCCGAACGCGGTGCGGCGGAGCACGAACGTCCACGCCAGCAGCAGCCCGAGGATCACCGGCACCACGATGGGCACGCCCGTGAGCGACGTGAGCTGCGGGTTGAAGCTGCGCTCCAGGTTGAGGACGTACACCGCGAGGCCGGCGATGACCGCGAGCGCGCCGACCCTGGCGGCGATCAGCGAGAGCGGCTCCGAGACCAGCCCCCGCCTGGCCCGCCTGCGCGCCCGCGTGAGCTGGAGCCCGGCGTAGCCCGCGACGCAGACCGCGTACAGCGCCCAGCCCAGCGCGGGCGGCAGGTTCTTCTGCGCGACCGCCCTGATGACGGGGTCGTTGATGGAGATGTTCGTGCCCTCGTCCACCAGCACCAGGGCGAGGCCCTGGAAGGCGAGGAACGCGGCGAGCGTCACCACGAACGACGGGATGCCCACCTTGGCCACCAGCGTGCCGAGGACCGTCCCGATGACCACGCCGCTGAGGATCGCCGCCGCCACCGAGACGTACCACGGCAGCCCCATGTCGGTCAGCGTCACCGCCAGGACCGCGGCGCACACGCCGCTGGTGAACCCCGCCGACAGGTCGATCTCGCCGAGCAGCAGCACGAACACCAGGCCCATCGCGATCACGGTGACCGCGGCGCCCTGGGTGAACAGGTTGGCGAAGTTGATCGCGGTGAGGAAGGTCGGACGGGCGACGGCGAAGGCCGTACAGAGGACGACCAGGCCGAGCACGGCCGGGAGCGCCCCCATGTCGCCGCCGCGCACCCGCTCCACGTAGGCGCGGGAGCTGTTGGCGATCGACGGCGACCTGACGGCCGTGACGAGCGCCTCGCCGGGCAGTTCCTTCACTTTGCTCATGGGGTGACCCCGTTCCTGAGTCCGAGGTCACCGCTGCGGCCGGAGGTGATCAGCTCGACCACCTGGGCGTGCGTCACGTCGGCGGTCCTGACCTGGGCGGCCATCCTGCCGAGGTAGAGCGCCGCGATCCGGTCGGAGACGGCGAACACGTCGTTCATGTTGTGCGAGATGAGCACGACCGCGAGCCCCGTGTCGGCGAGCCTGCGCACCAGCTCCAGCACCTGCGCCGTCTGGGCGACACCCAGCGCCGCGGTCGGCTCGTCGAGGATGACGACCTTGCTGTTCCACAGGACGGCCTTGGCGATGGCGACGGTCTGCCGCTGGCCGCCCGACAGGCTGGAGACCTGCTGCCTGATGGACTTCACGGTGCGCACCGACAGGCCGTTGAGCGTCTTCTCGGCCAGCTCCTCCATGGTGTCCTCGTCCAGGACGAGCCCGCTGCGGCGCTCCCTGCCGAGGAACATGTTCTGGACGATGTCGAGGTTGTCGCAGAGCGCGAGATCCTGGTAGACGATCTCGATGCCCAGCTCGCCCGCGTCGCGCGGGGTGTTCACCTGGACGGGGCGCCCGTCGAAGAGGATCTCGCCCGCGTCGATCGGATAGCTGCCGCCGATGCACTTGACCAGCGTCGACTTGCCCGCGCCGTTGTCGCCGACCAGCGCGGCGACCTCTCCGGCGTAGGCGGAGAAGGACACGTTGTGCAGGACCTGGACGGGACCGAAGCTCTTGTCGATCCCGCGCGCTTCAAGCAGGGGGGTCATGAGGCTCCCTCTAGGAGGGGTACGGCCGCCCGCGCCCGGGCGGCGACCGTACCCTGTGCCGCTTCTACTGGATTCCGGCCTCCGTGCACTTGGCGGCGAAGTCGCCCGTGCACAGCTCCTGCTTGGTGACGTAGCCGTCGGCCACGACGTCCTTGACGTTGTCCAGGGTGATGGCCTGCGGTTCGAGCAGCTCGGACGGCACGTCCTGGCCGGTCTGCGGGTCCTTGACGCTGCCGCTCGCCGTCGGCTTCTCGCCCTTGGCCAGCGCGACGGCGAGCTTGGCCCCGGCGTCGGCCTCCTTCTTGACCGCCTTGTACACGGTCATGCACTGGTCGCCCGCGAGGATGTTCTGCAGCCCCTGGACGGTGGCGTCCTGGCCGGTGACCGGCACCTTGCCGTTGAGGTTGTTCTTCTTCAGCACGGTGATGGCGGCGTTGCCGAGCCCGTCGTTGGCGGCGAGCACCCCGGCGATCTTCGGCTGGCTGGTGAGCATCTGCTCGAAGAGCGTGCCCGCCTGCGTGTTGTCCCACTCGGGGACGGCCTGGTCGGGGCCCTTGACGTACTCGCCCGAGTCGAACTTCGGCTTGAGCACGCCGTCGTAGCCCGCCTTGAACAGGGTGGCGTTGTTGTCGGTGGGCGAGCCGTTGAGGTAGGCCACGATCGGCTTGCTCACCTTCTTGTCGGCCAGGCACTTGGACAGGCCCTCGCCCTGCAGGGTGCCGACCTTCGTGTTGTCGAAGCTGACGTAGTAGGCGGCGCCGCCGCCCAGCGTCAGCCGGTCGTAGTCGATGGTCGCCACGCCCTGCGACCTGGCCTTGTCGATCACCGTCTTGCCGGTGCCGCTGTCGAGGTTCACGATCATCAGGACGGTCGCGCCGTTGGTCATCATCTGGTCGGCGATGGTCTGGAAGGCGGTCTTGTCGTTCTGCGCGTTCTGGATGTCGTAGGCGACTCCAGCCGCCTTGAACGCCTCTTCCAGGTACTTGCGGTCCGCCGTCTCCCAGCGGGCCGAGGACTTGCTGTCGGGCAGGATGACGCCGACCTTCCCCGGCTTCTGCGAGTTCTGTGCGGTGGTGGTGCCACCCTGGCCGCCGCCGCCCCCACAGGCGGTGAGACCGAGGGTCAGCGCGGCGGCCGTGACGGTCAGGCTGAGGATCCCCTTGCGCATGGTGCAGGGTCCTTTCTCCGGAGGAGCCCCGAATGAATGTTGTGTGCGGCAACGTATTCCGCCACGGACAGCTTGTGAAGAGGCGTCGAAGGGGTAGTTTGTTGTTCCCGGTAACAATCCAGAAACGTCCGGTCAACCTGTGCGACCACTCCTGGACCCTGACGGCTCCTAGAAGATGTGACGAGCAGGGGCCTCAGGCGGCCAGGCTCTGGACGATCAGGGTCATCGCCGACAGAGCGGCCACCGCCAGGACCGCCACCCGGACCCTGCCGCCGTCCAGATACCGCCGCAGCGGCCCCGACACCAGGAACCCGGCGATCATCGGCACGACGAGCGTCGCCCCTGTGGTGAGGGCGCCGACCGGCAGCTTGTCGACCAGCGCCAGGATGATCAGCGACTGCCCGGCGCTCAGGAAGAAGAACATCGCCAGCGTGGCCCGGATCTGCGGCCCCTTCGCACTCTGGTAGACCAGCGCGATGGGCGGACCGCCGATGCCGGTGGAGGTGCCGGTGATTCCGGAGACGAACCCGGCCGAGGTGACCGTCAGCCCGTTGCGGGGGAGGCTGACCGCCCACGTCGTGAGCCCCACGGCCACCAGCACCATGACTCCCACGAACACGCCCAGGACCTGGGTCGACACAGAGACCACGATCAACGCCCCGATGGCGCTTCCGGGCAGCCTGCCGAGCACCGCGAACCCCAGCCCGCGCCAGTCGACCCGCCGCCACTCCACGGCCAGCGTGAACAGCGGCAACGTCAGATTGACCACCTGGATCGCCCCGGGCATCACACCATGGTCGAGCAACGTGAGCACCGGAGCGGCCACCAACCCCAGCCCGAACCCCACACTGCCCTGGACGACCGCCCCGACAAATACCGCTAAACCGCCAACAACCAGGATCAACTCCGCATGACTCATGGGGAAGAGTCAACCATCATCACTCTCCGCAAACCTGGCTGCGCAGCGCCCACACACGCCCCCCTCAGGTGCGGCACCGAAACGATGTCGCGCGCTGACGGCCACGGTGAGCTCAGGGAACACGCCGCTCTCGTCCGGGGGGCAGGGCGCGGGCACGAACGCCCGGCTCGCGACGTGCGCGTAGTCCGGGCCGCCGCCCTCAGGAAGCGCACGCCGGGAAACCGCCCGCGGGCGGAGCAGCACGCCTGGAACGACGCGCAGGCCGGAGAGGAGCCACCCAGCGAACCAGCACTTCGCCGGGTGGCGCTCTCATCGTGCCAGACTCCGACGGGCCGCACTGCTCTAAGCTCCGAGATCGTGCGCCTCACCTTGCAGTCCGCCGCACCTCCGGCACCCCCCGCCCACTCCACCGACGGCACGTCCACACAGCACCCAGCTCACCCACCCCTCACGAGCCACCCCCTCCACCAGCCCGACACCGGCGAACCCCGCACGCGACACCCCTTCGGCCGCCGTCCTCTTGCCGGCGGCGCCAGGCGGGCTGCCGGACGCGCGGTGGTAGCTCTGCTGGCCGCCGTCGGCCTCGCCACTCAGGCATCCGGGGCAGCTGAGGCCGCCGCGGGCAAGGGCCCGTTCGCCGGGACCGGGAAGCTGGCCGCCACCCCGTGTCCGGAGCCGTCCCTCTCGTACGGCGGCATCCCGAGGACGCGGGAGTACCTCACCGCAATGCTGAAATGCCTGGATAAATCATGGTCTGCCCACTTCGCCCGGAATGGGCTGGCCTTCCGCAAGCCGGAGGTCCGCTTCTACGAGGCCCCGGAACGGACGGTGTGCGGCGTCCCGTGGCCCACCGACGCCGCCGCCTTCTACTGCACCGACCGCGGCACGCTCGTCTTCCCCCTCACCGGCGACTGGATCGAGAACCGGACCGACCTGTACCCCCTGAAGGTGGCCGCCCACGAGTACGGCCACCACCTGCAGAGCCTGACCGGCATCAGACGCCACTACGAGTCGCGCATCCGCGCCGACCGCGCTCACCAGGCGGAACTGGGCCGCCGCTACGAACTCCAGGCCGACTGCCTGTCGGGCGTCTTCCTGGGCGGCGTCCGGCACTCACTCTCCCGGACGGCCGGCGACTGGAACGCCCTCGTGGAGGCCACCCGGGCCAGCGGCGACGACGACGACTACCGCAGCCACGGCACGGGAGCCAACCGGGTGTACTGGCTGAAGCGCGGCTACCAGGCCGTCTCCCCGTCGGCCTGCGACACCTGGACGGCACCACGCGCCCGCGTCGCCTGACCCCCCGACGGCCTGGCTGCCCCGCCTCGTCTAGGTTCCGGCTCCGGCGAGGCGTTGGCTCATGCCGTCGAGGATCAGGGCCAGGGACGCCTCGAAGGAGTCGTCGCCCTGCGGGTCACCCGTCTCGATCAGCCAGGCCATCATGCGCGGGTACCTCGCCTGGAAGGCGACCAGGTCGGGGTGGTCGTCGGTGTCGGGACGCGTCCGCTCCGCCTGTTCCTCCAGCGTGAACCCCGCCACGAAGTTGGTCACCGCGAACAGCCCGCTGAACGCGTCCGCCGCCGCGAACCCGGCCCGTTCCAGCGCCTCCACCGCCAGCTCGACCAGCCCGAACATCTCGTCGGTTGGCTTGGTGCCGGCCGCCAGTCTGGCGCCGTCGCGGTGCGAGTTGAGCATCGCCCGCTCGCCGCGGGCGTAGTCGGCGATCCACTCGCGCCACCGGGCCGGGTCGTCCAGCGGGCGTCGCCTGGGATGCGCGGAGGACATCGCCGCCGCCATCGCGTCGAGCAGTTCCTGCTTGTTCTTGAAGTGCCAGTACAGGGCCGGAGCCTGCACGCCGAGGTCCGTCGCGAGCCGCCGGAGGGTGAGGCCGTCGAGCCCCACCTCGTCGAGGAGCCGGAGCGCCGCCGCGACGATCGTGCCTCTTTCCAGTGCCACAGTTGACAGCTTAACAACGTTCAAGACATCCTTAACGCTGTTAGATTTAACGCCGTTAAGGAGCCCTCATGATCTACGCGCAAGGGCTGCGGAAGCGCTACGCGGCCAAGGAGGCGCTCAAGGGCATCGACCTCACCGTGCCCGCGGGCACCGTCTGCGGGCTGCTCGGCCCGAACGGGGCAGGCAAGACCACCGCCGTCCGCATCCTGACCACGCTGCTCCGCCCGGACGAGGGCCGGGCCGAGGTCGCGGGCCTGGACGTGACCCGCGACGCCACCCTCCTCCGCTTCCGCATCGGCCTGGCAGGCCAGCACGCGGCCGTGGACGAGTTGCTGACCGGCCGGCGCAACCTGGAGCTGTTCGGCCGCCTCTACCACCTGCCCAGGGCCACCGCCAAGCGCAGGGCCGCCGAACTGCTGGAGCGCTTCGGCCTGGCTGACGCCGCGAACCGCCCGGTCAGGACGTACTCGGGCGGCATGCGCCGCCGCCTCGACCTGGCCGCCAGCCTGATCGTCTCCCCGCCCGTCCTGTTCATGGACGAACCCACCACCGGCCTCGACCCGCGCAGCCGCCTCGACCTGTGGAACCTGCTCCGGGGCCTCGTCGCGGACGGCACGACACTGCTGCTCACCACCCAGAACCTGGACGAGGCCGACCATCTCGCCGACCAGGTCGTGGTGCTCGACGACGGCCGCGTGGCCGCCGCGGGCACACCGGCCGAGCTGAAGAAGCGGGTCGGCGGCGACCGCATCCAGATCGTCTTCCGCGAGCCCGCCGACGTGGCCGCCGGCCTGGGCCTGGTGCGCCGGGCCGTCCCCGGGGCGCGGGAGCCGGTCACGGCCGAGC
The DNA here is from genome assembly GCF_040300065.1 of Nonomuraea sp. NPDC000554. Lineage (NCBI taxonomy): Bacteria > Bacillati > Actinomycetota > Actinomycetes > Streptosporangiales > Streptosporangiaceae > Nonomuraea > Nonomuraea sp. NPDC000554. Next base: position 215,104 of record NZ_JBEPDC010000016.1, read on the forward strand.
GGAGGGTCACGGTCGCGGTGGAGCAGGGCGCGCAGTCGCTCATGCGCATCGCGAGCGCCCTCGACTCGGCCGGAATCGCCGTCGAGGACCTCGCCCTCCGCCAGCCCACCCTGGACGACGTCTTCCTCCAGCTCACCACCGCGAGAGGTGCCCGGACATGACCTCCTTCACGCTGCCCGCGCCGCCGGCGACGTTCGCCGGGCGCCTCAGGTGGACGATCTCCGACTCTCTCACGATCGCCGGGCGCACCTACTCCCGTCTCAAGGCCCAACCCGGGGAGATCGCCGGGTTCCTGGTGTTCCCCATCATCATGACCGTGCTGTTTGGCTATGTCTTCGGCAGCGCGATCACCCTCCCTGACGGGGGCGACTACCGTGACTTCCTCATGCCGGGCATCTTCATGCAGGTCATGGCGATGACGGCAACGGCCGCGGCCACTGCGGTCGGGGAGGACATGGAACGCGGCATCATCGACAGGTTCCGCGCCCAGCCGATCGCCCGCGGCGCCGTCCTCATCGGCCGCAGCGTCGCCGACCTGTCGATGCACCTGCTGTCGCTGGCGTCCATGGTGGCGGCGGCCGTGCTGCTCGCCGGCTGGCGCGCGCACGGCGCGCCCGCCCGGACGGCCGCCGCGTTCGGCCTGCTGGCGCTGTTCGGCTTCGCCATGATCTGGGTCGGCACCTACATCGGCCTGTTCGTCAAGAGCGGCTCCCAGGCGGACGCGGCCACCTTCGGCTGGCTCTTCCCGATGACCTTCCTGGCCAACACGTTCGTCCCCACCGAGGGCCTGCCCGCCTGGCTCAAGCCGATCGCCGACTGGAACCCGATGAGCGCCACGGTCGCCGCGGCCCGCGAGCTCTTCGGCAACCCGACGTCACACTCGACGGCCTGGCCCCTCCAGCACCCGATCACGACCAGTCTCGTCTGGTCGGCCGCCATCATCGTCGTCTTCGCCCCGCTGGCCGTCCACCGCTACAGAACGAGCACCCGCTGACCGTTCCGCCCCGACCTCTCCTCGATCAAGCCGTCTCCGCGCGTGACGCTCGACGTGTTTCGACGATCGTCGAGTCGGAATGGCCACGAGAGCAGAAGGTGCCTCGTAGACGGCCCGGCGGAAGGAGCTCGGCTTCGCCCGTCACTTCTTGGAGAGAATGCGCCCTCTGAACATCGGGTGCTTGGTCTCCCAGTATCTCCAGCCTTCTATGCGCGCGGGAACGCTGGATATTCCGCTGGTGACTCTGACTATGCGGCAGCTGCCGAGCTGCGACCACTGCGACCAGCCGACGCGGTAGCCGAAAACGCGGAACCACATATTGCCGTACATTCCATCGCTGATCTTTCGCGTGTAGTCGTGCCCCGTGAAGACCATGTGCCGCAGTTCGAGGTGGGGAGTCACCTGCTTGCGCAGATGGCGGACCAGATCCTTGATGGTGAGCTCGTTCTGCTTCTCTCTTTCGAGTTCGGTGAACGCCCGGATCTCGTGTTCCCGCGTGACGTGCGCCGCCATCTCGCCACCGGGGCCGTCGATGTAGCGGGTGCGGGGCACGAAGAAGTTCCTCGGCTTGAGGAACTGGACCCTGAAGAAGGTCGTCGGTCCGCAGCGGCTGAGGCCCTGCCCGGGCGGCGCGTGCAGTTCCTGGTCGTGGTCGTTGTTGTAGTTACTGGTGGTGGTGCTGCTGCTGTTGTTGTTGTGGTGGTCCCTGGTGCTGTTGGTTCTGGCGCTGGGATCGTCGTCGAGCGGAGCGGCGAGGGCCGGCGCGGCCACGGTGACGGCGGCGGCCATGGACAGAGCCCCGGCCATGCCCAGTCTCGCCAGCCCCTTGACCGACCGGTGCGCGCGCGGGTGCGCGGCGTTCTTTCGGGGACTGGACGTGAACATCGACGTACCATTCCTTTCGGAATGCGGCCCTCAGCCGCGGCTGACCCATCGGCCGAAATGGTCCATTGGACGATCCAGCCCGACGGTATAGATGCTTACACTTGCCGCAAGCCTCCCCACGGTGCCACGCCGGGATGAAGTTCCCAGCAGGGGAAAGGACCGGTGAAAAAGCGTTAACCATCGAACCTGGGAGGACTTCTCCGAAATATCGCCCCGATGAGAAGAATGTCGGAAAAGTGTCCCGGCACCGAAAACAAGCCCGCCCTGACACCAAGACAGACCTCGGGTCAGGGCGGGCTCACGGAAGAAGGTCAGCCGGTGTACTGGGCGATGATCCTGGTGTAGTCGTACGGCTGCTGGGAGACGCCGCTGCACGCGTTGAGGTCCCCGCCCGAGCCGCACGCGCGGTCGCGGTTGAGCTCCCAGAACGTGAGCCTGGCGATGTGGTGCTGCTGCGCGTAACCGAGCATGGTCTGGAAGTCCGCCAGCGAGACCGTCTCGTCCGCCTCATCCGTCTTGCCGTTCATGGACGACAGGCCCAGGTGCGCGTACGTGACGCTGTCGCTGTACCCGTACGCGGCCTTCACCTTGGCCTTGAGCCCCTCCATGGCGCTGACCGTGGCCGAGCCCATGGAGCCCGAGTGGCCACCGAAGTCGAACGGCATGATGGTCCAGATGTCGTTCTGCAGTCCGGACGCGGCGCCTCGGTTGATCATGTCCACGCCCGTCGCGTCGGGCCCCGTCGGGGTGGTGCCGAAGGTGATGACGGTCTTGAGGCCGGGGTTGTCGGCCTTGACGGTCTTGAGCGCGTCGATGACCCGCTGCCTGACCGTGGCGCTGGCCCATTCGGTGTTCTCGATGTCGATGTCCAGGGCCTTGAGGTGGTAGGCGGAGACGACCTTCTGGTAGGCGGCCGCCAGGGCCGAGGCCGACGTGCACTTCTCACCCAGCTTGGTGCCGCTCCAGCCGCCCACCGAGACGATCACGTCGCCGCCGTTGGCGCGGATGGCGTTGATGGTGGCCTCGTCGGAGCCGCCGGTGAGGGCGCGGGTGCCGTCCCACTTGGGGGTGCAGGTGCCGTCCGAGAGGATGAACGCCAGCGTGAACCACTTCACGCCCGTCGCGCTCATCACGCCCGCGGGCGAGCCCGCGCTGCCCCACCCCCCGTACTTGTACGGCGCGACCGCCATGCCCGGCCCGGTCGGCGCGGGCTGGGCGGTGCCGGTGACCTGGGCGCTGGCCGGCGAGAGGTTGCCGGCCGCGTCGACGACGACGATCGTGTACGTGTGGCTGCTGGCGGCGGCGAGCCCGCCGACGGTCGCGCTGGTGCCCGAGGGGCCGGCGACGACCGTGCCGCCCTCGCGCACCTGGTAGCCGGTCACGCCGGTGTCGTCGGTCGAGGCGTCCCAGGCCAGCGAGATGCTGCTGCTGGTGGTCGCGGTCACCCGCGGGTTGCCTGGCGCGGTGGGCGGCCGGGTGTCGGGAGCGGTGACGGTGAGCCTGTCGAGGTTGGGGCCGCCGGTGGCTCCGGTCGCGGTGGCTCTGACCGTGTTGACGCCCGCGGCGAGCGTGGCGGGCACCTGGACGGTGGCCCAGGTGTCCCAGGTGGCGGTGGGCTGGAACGCGGTGTTCGCGGCGATCACGGCGCCGTTGACCGCGATGTCCAGTGGCCTGTTGCCGGTGGTGCCGTTGGCGTACCTGAAGACCAGCACCGCGGGGCCGCCCTGGCTCTGGACGCTCCACTCGACGTAGCCGCCCGCCGTGTTCACGTAGTCGACGAACCCGGTGCCGGTGTAGCCGGTGTGGTTCGTGGCGACGGCGGCCTGGCTGAGCGTCGCGTCCTCGGCCTGGTAGTCGTCGCCGGCCTCGGTGACGGTCACGTCCAGGTAGTCGACGTTGGGGCCGCCGTTGGCGGTGGTCGCGGTGACCTTGACGGTGTTGGGCCCGGCCTGGAGCGCGACGGTCAGGGTGGCGGTGGCCCAGGTGTCCCAGCTGCCGGTGCCGTCGAAGTCGCGGTGGGTGGTCACGCCGTTGACGGCGAGGTCCATCGGACGGTTGACGGTGGTCCCGTTGGCGTAACGCAGCGCCAGCGTGGCGGTCCCGGCCCGCGGGGCGTTGACCGTCCACTGGAGCGAGCTGCCGGTGACGTTGTCGTAGTTGACGAAGCCGGCGCCCGAGTAGCCGGTGTGGTTGGACTCGACCACGCCCTGGCTGATGGCGGCGTTCTCGGCCTCGTACCGGCTGCTGTCCGCGGACGCCGGCACGGCGCCTGCGATCAGCAGGGCGAGGGCGGCGAGAAGGGGGGTGATCCTGCGCACGGGCTCTTGCCTTTCCGCCAGGCAGAGCCGCCCCGATCGGCGCGCCGGGCACGCTGGGAGTTCAGTTGTTAGGAAGGCTTACTAACAAATAGGTGGTTGTCAAGAGCAGAGAGCCGCCCGGCGGTGGATGTCCCGCCGGACGGCTCTCTGGTGGTTCGGGTGGTCCCCCGATGTCGGCGCGTGAGGATCGCGCCCTCCCGGCCGCGTACGCGACCGGGCCCCCGCCGCCGCCGCGCGGCTGATGGCCTGGCGGCGGCGCGGGAAGCTGTGGCCTCAGCTCTTGGCGAGCAGCGAACGAAGAACGTACTGCATGATGCCGCCGTGCCGGTAGTAGTCGGCCTCGCCGGGCGTGTCGATGCGGACGACCGCGTCGAACTCCACGTCACCGGCCTTGACGTGCACCGTCTGCGGGATCACGCCCTTGTTGAGCTCTTCGACCCCGGTGATGTCGAACGTCTCCTCGCCGGTCAGCCCCAGCGACTCGGCCGTGGCCCCGTCGGGGAACTGCAGCGGCAGCACGCCCATGCCGATCAGGTTCGAGCGGTGGATGCGCTCGTACGACTCGGCGATGGCGGCGCGGACGCCGAGCAGCGCCGTGCCCTTGGCCGCCCAGTCACGCGACGAGCCGGAGCCGTACTCCTTGCCCGCCAGCACCACCAGCGGCGTGCCCGCCGCGGCGTAGTTGACCGAGGCGTCGTAGATGAACGACACGGGCGCGTCGGGCTGGGTGAAGTCGCGGGTGTAGCCGCCCTCGGTGCCCGGCGCGATCTGGTTGCGCAGGCGGATGTTGGCGAACGTGCCCCGGATCATCACCTCGTGGTTGCCGCGGCGCGAGCCGTACGAGTTGAAGTCCTTCACCTCGACGCCGTTGGCCTGCAGGTACTGCGCGGCGGGCGTGCCGACCTTGATGGACCCGGCGGGCGAGATGTGGTCGGTGGTGACGGAGTCGCCGACCTTGACCAGCACGCGGGCGCCGGAGATGTCGGACACGGGCTCCGGCGTCGACGGCATGCCGTCGAAGTACGGGGCCTTGCGGACGTAGGTGGAGGCCGGGTCCCACTCGAAGGTGTCGCCCGTCGGGATCGGCAGCGACCGCCAGTGGTCGTCGCCCTTGAACACGTCGGCGTAGTCACGCTCGAACATGTCGCGCCCGATCGAGGAGTTGACCACGGCCGCGACCTCCTCGGGCGACGGCCAGATGTCACGCAGGAACACCGGCTGACCGTCGGCGCCCACGCCGAGCGGCTCGGTGTCGAGGTCGAGGTCCATGGTGCCGGCGAGCGCGTACGCCACCACGAGCGGCGGGGACGCCAGGTAGTTCATCTTGACGTCGGGATTGATCCGGCCCTCGAAGTTGCGGTTGCCGGACAGCACGGCGGTGACCGCGAGGTCGTTGGCCTGCACGGCCTCGGAGATCTCGGCGGGCAGCGGCCCGGAGTTGCCGATGCAGGTGGTGCAGCCGTAACCGACGAGGTTGAAGCCGATCTTGTCGAGGTACGGCTGGAGGCCGGAGCGCTCGAAGTACCCGGTGACGACCTGCGAGCCGGGGGCCAGCGACGTCTTCACCCACGGCTTGCGGGTCAGGCCCTTCTCCACCGCGTTGCGCGCCAGCAGGGCCGCGCCGAGCATGACGTACGGGTTGGAGGTGTTGGTGCACGAGGTGATCGCGGCGATCGAGACGATGCCGTGGTCGATCTCGAAGGACGTGCCGTCGGCCAGGGTGACCGGCACCGGCTTGTGCGGACGGTCGCCGTTGGCCCTGGCGTTGGAGGCGGGCGCGTCGGAGGCCGGGAAACTCTCCTCGCTGGCCTCGTCGACGCCGTCGTCCTCGGAGACGTAGACGCGCACGTCGCGGCGCCAGGTGTCCTTGGCCGCCGACAGCGCGATGCGGTCCTGCGGGCGCTTCGGCCCGGCGATGGACGGGACCACGGTGCCGAGGTCGAGCTCGATGTACTCGGAGAAGACCGGCTCGGGCGCGGACGGGTCGAGCCAGAGGCCCTGGGCCTTGGCGTACGCCTCGACGAGCGCGATCTGCTCCTCGGAGCGGCCCGTCAGGCGCAGGTAGTCGACGGTCTGGCCGTCGATCGGGAAGATGGCGCAGGTGGAGCCGAACTCGGGGCTCATGTTGCCGATCGTGGCCCGGTCGGCCAGCGGCACGGAGGTGACGCCCTCACCGAAGAACTCGACGAACTTGCCGACCACGCCGTGCTTGCGCAGGATCTCGGTGATGGTCAGCACCAGGTCGGTGGCGGTGGCCCCGGCGGGCAGCTTGCCGCTCAACTTGAAGCCGACCACGCGCGGGATCAGCATGGAGATCGGCTGGCCGAGCATCGCGGCCTCGGCCTCGATGCCTCCGACGCCCCAGCCGAGCACGCCGATGCCGTTCTCCATGGTGGTGTGGGAGTCGGTGCCGACGCAGGTGTCGGGGTAGGCCTTGCCGTCGCGGACCATCACGACGCGGGCCAGGTGCTCGATGTTCACCTGGTGGACGATGCCGGTGCCGGGCGGGACGACCTTGAACTCGTCGAAGGCGGTCTGGCCCCAGCGCAGGAACTGGTAGCGCTCGCGGTTGCGCTCGTACTCGCGCTCGACGTTGCGCTGGAAGGCGTCGGGGTGGCCGAAGTAGTCGACGATGACCGAGTGGTCGATGACCATCTCGGCGGGGGCCAGCGGGTTGATGCGCGCAGGGTCGCCGCCCAGGTCGCGGACGGCCTCGCGCATCGTGGCCAGGTCGACCACGCACGGGACACCGGTGAAGTCCTGCATGATCACGCGGGCGGGGGTGAACTGGATCTCCACGCTCGGCGCCGCCTTCGGGTCCCACTCACCCAGGGCCCGGATGTGGTCGGCGGTGATGTTGGCGCCGTCCTCGGTACGGAGGAGGTTCTCCAGCAGGATCTTCAGGCTGTACGGGAGGCGAGCTGCGCCCTCGACGGCATCCAGCCGGAAGATCTCATATGACGCGTCGCCGACGCGTAGCGTGTCACGGCTGCCGAAGCTGTTCGCGGACACGGTGATTCGCCTCCTCGATAGACAATTCTCAGTTGAATCCTGCCGCACCTCGGGACCGCACCGTACGTTAGGTGACCCTTACCCCGCAGGTTGCAGCGGATGTCTCGACGTCAAGATATCCCGCCAAGTATCTCGACATCAAGTTAACCGGGGACCAGCCGCCAGAACAGCAGCCCGACGATGGCGACGGAGAGCACGGGGGCCAGGATCTTCTGCTCGAACTTCTTGCCGGTCTTGATGCCGATCTTCCACGGCAGCACGAACTTGACCGACAGCGGCCAGAGCACGGGGCAGCCCCGCTCGGTCATGCAGTCGCCCACCACGTGGATCAGGCAGCCGACCGCCACGGCCAACCCTAACCAGGCGTAACCCACCGAAAGCGAGAGGAACACCGCGTAGAGCCCGGCGGTCAGCCCGATGTTGATCGCCGCCGAGCCCAGCTTGTTGCCCGGGATGCCGATGCCGATCGCGCGTAACGCCAGCCCGATGAGCAGGACGACCATGATGTCGCGTCCGATGGGATAGGTGTTGGCCAGCCAGTGCGCGCCGAACCCCATGGCGGCGGCGAACACCAGCGAGTGGGTGGCGCCCCTGTGCCCGCCGCTCACCCAGGCCACCGCCTTGCTCAGCGCCCAGGTGACGGGACCGAAGGTGTGCGCGATCGTCGCGCTCGGATGGTCGAGGTCGGGCAGCATGGCCGCACCCGCGCAGACGAGCGCCCCGGCGATGAACTCGGCCGGGGTGAGCGCGTTGACCATGATGCCGGTCTCCATGAAACGGCTCGACTCGGTGATCAACGGTAAGGCGGCGAGCCCCGGCGCCAGCCCCAGCCAGGCGATGGCCCCCGTCATCGCGTGCGTGTGCCCCATCATGATCCGGACTGTACGGCAAAGCGCCGCCCTGCGCGCCGACTCCCACCCCCCTTTACGCCCCCAGGACTCCGGCCGCTCCTGCCTCCTTCACGATCGCCCAGCCCTTCGCCCGCCCCTCACGATCGCCCGGCCTTCACCCGCCCCTCACGCCTCACGATCGCCCTGCCTCTCGCCTGCCTATCCGCCGGGCCCCGCCTCGCGCGCCTTCACGATCGCCTGACCCCTGTCTGCCACGCGGAGCTTGGCGAAGGCGAAGGCCCTGGACACCGGTCGGGCCGACGTCAGGGCCTTCGCCGCGGCCGACAGGCCGACCTGCGTGGGGCGGTGACCCAGCAGGCGACCCGGTCGGCGGTGGTGGCGGTGGCGGCGTCGGTGGCGGCGTCGGTGGCGGGGCTCGACTCGAGGAGGAATTCTGCGAGCCGCAGCACGCTGCCCGCCGGCAGCACGGTGGCGGCGCCCCAGCGGGCCGCACCGGCGAAGGTCCCGGATTGTGCGGCGGGAGTTGTCCGAGCGCCCGAGGCAGCCGTCCCGAACGCCCCGGGAGCCTGCGGCCGCCGTCCGGAGCCGCCAGGCGTCCCGAACCCTCGGAACCTGGGGCCGCCCCCCGGAGGCCTGACCGCGGGGAATTTGGCGGGAAACGCAGACGAGGTCGTCTCCGCGGCGACAGCACCCCCCAGCCCTGCCGACGCGAAACGACCTCGTCTGCTCTAGATAACGAGCCCCTCCCCGATCCTGTTCCCGGATTCCGCAACTTTTTCGTGATCTGGCTCACTCTCTCCTTTACCTTGCCAACGACATACTATCGATATATCTTTGAAGCATCGAGAACAGTCTTAGAAGAAGGAGTCCATCATGACTTCCGCACAAGCAGCAGGAGGGCAGTGGCCCGACCCGCGCGAGATCAAGCGAGCCGCCCGCGAGGCGTTCCGCACCGTGGCCGAAGCCTGGGAGCAGGCCGGCCACCACCATCGTCACCACGACCACCGCGGCGGCCCGCACGAGGGCAGGCAGCGCGGCCGCAGAGGGCCGGGCCCGTTCGACTTCGGCCGCGGGCCCTGGGGTGGCGGGCCGTTCGGCGGAGGCCGCGGCTGGGGCGGCAGGGGCCGCAAGGCCAAGCGGGGCGACGTCCGCGCCGCGATCCTGGCGCTGCTGTCCGAGCAGCCGCGCAACGGCTACCAGATCATCCAGGAGATCGCCGAGCGCAGCGAGGGCGGCTGGAAGCCCAGCCCCGGAGCCGTCTACCCGGCGCTCCAGCAACTCACCGACGAGGGCCTGGTCATCTCGGAGGAGACCGACGGGCGCAAGTCCTTCCATCTCACCGACGAGGGCCGCGCCTACATCGACGCGCACGCGGACGAGGTGCGCGCCCCCTGGGACGAGATGCGTCCCGACATCGACGACAACACCGCGGACCTCTGGGACATCGGCCGGCAGTCGGCGTTCGCGATGATGCAGATTCTGCAGACCGGGAGCGACGCACAAATCCGCGAAGCGCGTAAGACTCTTGTTGAGACCCGGCGCAAGCTGTACCAGATCCTGGCCGACGGCGACCCGGGCGAGGAGTGACCGTATGACCGGCTCCGCACCGGATGGCCGGTTCGGGGAGAGCGAGGAACCAGCCATGGACCCCAACGATCTCCGCATCGGCGACGCCGAACGGGAGCAGACGATGGCCGACCTGCGCGAGCACTTCGCGCAGGGACGCCTGACCCACGAGGAGCTGGACCAGCGCCTGGACCAGGCGCTGGCCGCCCGTACGGCCCGCGACCTCGCCCAGGTGACCGGGGACCTGCCCATGCAGGGGCGCGGCTACCCCGCGGCCGGGTATCACGAGGCGTACCCCCAGCAGGGCCCGCCGCAGGGCTTCGACATGGACGCCTTCCGTGAGTCGATGCGGGCGCAGCGGCAGCAGATGCAGTCGATGCGCCACGCGCACAGGCAGGCGCGGCGCGCGTGGGCCCACGCGGGTCACCCGTGGCGGCACCGGCGCGGGCCCGGCCCGTTCCTGCCGATCCTGTTCGTGTTCCTGATCCTCGGGCTGATCTTCGGCGGGTTCGGGATCTTCAAGGTGCTGTTCGGGGTGTGGATCGTCGCCATGATCTTCGGGTTCATCCACCGCCACTCGCACCACCGCCGCACCTGATCCCTCCACTGCCGGGGCGGTCTCGTACGCGCTGACGCTCCAGGTGGTCACCGATCCCGCGCAGGAACTGGCGGCCTCCCGGCACTGGTGAGCCGAGCGCCGGGTTGCCGACGCGTTCCCGGCACCGAGGCGGCGCTGGACCTCCGCTTCGCCGACCCGCGGGTGGCCGAGACGGCCGCCCTCGGCCTGCCAACCGTGGTGATCGGGCACCCGTCGGAGCCGGGGCCGCTGGTGCCTGCGCCGCCCACCGCCCCCCTGTTTCCGCGAGGCGCGGCGGCGCGGCCTGCGCGATCGGGTCGCCTGGCCCTGGTGCGGGCCGTTCCCGGCAGCTCGCCCCGAGCCGAAACACGCCCAGCGCTTCACGCCCGAGGTGGGAGCGCTCGCCTGTACCCCGCACAGACCACCATTAACGCGATTCCTGGGATCTCTGTGGCAGGTGTTGTCTATGATCATCGCCGTTCTGGCGACATGTCAGGAAATATCCCTGTTTTCATAGACCTGCCTTTGGAGGCACTGTGCGAACTCGCTTACGCGCGATGACGCTGGCGATGATCACCCTGGTAGGAGCGGGCGGGGCGATCGCGCCGACCACCCCCGCCGTCGCGACCGTCCGCGACACCGCCGCCGCCAGCCCGGTCACCATCGAGGCGACCGACGACACCTACGCCAGCCAGGCCAGTCCGGCGAAGCCGCACGACACCCAGACCTGGCTGTCCGCCTGCGCGGCCACGTGCGACGGCGCGGCGGGGTCCGAGCGCCTCGCGTACGTCCGCTTCACGGTGAAGGACCTCCCCGCCAACGCCGCCAACGTCACGATGACGCTGAACCTGCGGCCCGCCAGGACCACCGACACCACCATCGAGGTCCGGCCCGTGACCGGAACCTGGACCGCGGCCGCGCTCACCTGGGACAACCGCCCCGCGACCGGCTCACCGCTGGCCACCCGCACGGGCCTGACCAGCGGCGAGACGGTGAAGCTGGACGTCTCGAGCGCCTTCGCCGGCAACGGCACGTACTCCTTCGCGATCACGTCCGCGAAGGGCGCCCAGGGCGTGCTGCACTCCTCGCGCGCCACGGCCGGCGAGGGGCCGACGCTGACGGTCGGCTACGACACGCAGACGGCCGCACCCGGCCCGCTGCCCTTCGACCTGCCCTCGACCTCGACGCTGCGCGCGTCGTCGCGCAAGGTCTTCGCGCACTACTTCACGCCGTATCCCGTCTCGCTGAACAACAAGGCCGGCGCCGACGACTACTACACGAAGAACTACCTCAACCCGGCGGGCGAGGGCGGCAAGCACGCGGCGTACGGCGGCCTGCTGAGAGACCGCCCGCTGCCGCGGGGCGTGCTGAGCGGCGACTGGCAGCTCGCGGACATGAAGACGGAGGTGCGGACCGCCGTCGCGGCCGGCCTCGACGGCTTCACCGTGGACGTGCTGTCGCTCAACAGCGCCAACTGGGACCGGCTCAAGGTGCTGGTCAAGGCCGCGGAGGCGGTGGACCCCGGCTTCAGGATCGTGCCGATGCCGGACATGACCTCGCTGTCGGCCGACGCCGCCACGCTGGCCGCCTCGATGGCCGAGCTCGCCGCCTCCAGGTCCGTCTACCGCCTGCCCGACAAGCGGCTGGTGATCTCGCCGTTCAAGGCGGAGAACAAGCCGGTCGCGTGGTGGCAGAGCTTCATCAAGATCATGAAGGACAAGTACGGCATCACGGTCGCCCTGGTTCCGGTGTTCCTGAACTTCTCCGCCAACGCCTCGGCCTTCGCGCCGATCAGCTACGGCTTCTCGAACTGGGGCAACCGCAGCCCGGCGCAGCAGAGCGGTATCGAGTCCAACATCGCCAAGGCGCACAGCCTGAACAAGATCTGGATGCAGCCGGTCTCGGTCCAGGACGAGCGTCCCAACCAGAGCATCTACGACGAGGCGAACAACACCGAGAACCTCCGCCTCACCTGGGCGAAGTCCATCTCCGGCGGCGCGGACTGGATCCAGCTGGCCACCTGGAACGACTTCTCCGAGGGGACCCAGTTCGTCCCGTCGGTGCACAACGGCCACGCCTACCTGGACATCTCGTCCTACTACCTGACCTGGTTGAAGACCGGCAAGGCGCCGGCGATCACCCGCGACACGCTCTATCTGACGCACCGCACGCAGAAGGTCGCCACCCGGCCGAGCTTGGGGACGCAGACCAGGTTCATGGCCCCGCGCTCGGCCACCAGCACCCCGCGCGACAAGGTCGAGGTGCTCTCCTTCCTCACCCGGGACGCGACGGTGAAGGCGACCATCGGCGGCGCCTCGCAGAGCTACGCTGCCAAGGCCGGAGTCCAGGCGCAGCTGTTCCCCCTGGCGTACGGGGTGAACAAGGCGTCGGTGGGGTCCGTCACGGTCTCCTCGCCGTGGGAGGTCAAGCAGGAGTTCTCCGTGCAGGACCTGCAGTACCACGCGGTGAGCAGCGGCCGGAGGTAACGCCAGAGGCCGAGCAACTCCCCCAGAGAGGGCACTTTCCCCGGTTTCGCCGGGGTACAGGGGCGATCGTCGCTATTGTTAGCGTCCGCGTGCCCCATTGCTCCCTTTGGTGACTCGGCTACCACTGCTTTCGCGGACGGAACCGCCCAGGGATCGGCACGCCAACGGCGTTCTGCCCGTCATGGGGGTGAGGGCGGAGCCGCCCGTCCCCATGCAGTGATCCACGGAGGCAGGAAGATCATGGCCACGCGGCGAGCACGTCTGCGTTACTGGTTCGACAACACCATGGCGAAAGGCACGCCGGCACTGATCGGCTGGCTCGCGCTGCTGTCCGCCGTGCTGGTCGTGGTCTTCGGCGTGCTCATCTTCACCCTCGCGCACGACGACCTGCCGGGGGACAAGACGTGGGGCGAGGCGTTGTGGGGCAGCCTCATGCGCGCGATGGACGCCGGCACCGTCGCGGGCGACAACGAGGCGGGCAGCCCGCTCTTCACGATCCTCGGGTTCGCCGTCACCATCGGCGGGCTGCTGATCGTCAGCTCGCTCGTCGGTGTGCTCACCACCGGCCTGGACAACAAGCTGCAGGACCTGCGCAAGGGCCGGTCGATGATCGTGGAGACGGGGCACACGGCGATCATCGGCTGGTCCGACCAGATCTTCACGATCATCCCTGAGCTGGTCGAGGCCAACGCGAGCGAGGCGCAGTCCTGCGTCGCGATCCTCGGCGACAAGGACAAGCTGGAGATGGAGGAGGAGCTGCGCGCGCGGCTGGGCGGCACCGGCAAGACCCGGATCGTCTGCCGCACCGGCAGCCCGACCGAGCCGACCGACCTCGACCTCATGAGCCTCGACACCGCGCGCTCGATCATCGTGCTGTCGCCGCCCGACGACGACCCGGACGCGCACGTCATCAAGACGCTGCTGGGCCTGAACAACCGGACCTGGCGCCGTCGCCGGCCGCCCATCATCGCCTCCGTCGTCGACTCGACCAACCTGGTGGCGGCCGAGCTGGCCGGAGGCAGCTACGCGCAGGTGGTCGACACGGACGACATCGCCTCCCGGCTCGTCGTGCAGTCCTGCCGCCAGTCGGGCCTGTCCGTGGTCTGCACGGACCTGCTGGACTTCGGCGGCGACGAGATCTACATGCGCCCGGAGCGCAAGTTGATCGGCTTCCCCTACGGCGAGGCGCTGATGGCGTACGAGACCGCGTCGCTCATCGGCCTGCGGCGCGGCGACGGGTCCGTGGTGCTGAACCCGCCGATGAACACCGAGATCGCGCAGGGCGACCACGTGATCGTGGTCGCGGAGGACGACTCGTCCATCAGGCTCGTGCGGAGCTTCCCGCCCGTCATGGAGGCCGCGATCACCCGCCCCGCCCGGCGTGCGACGCCTCCGGAGCGGACCCTCATCCTCGGCTGGAACAACCGCGCCACGAAGATCGTCGGGCAACTGGACCACTACGTGTCGCCGAACTCGGCCGTGCACGTGGCCGCCGCCTCCGTCGAGGACGGCGAGCACCTCGACCGGCTGAAGGTGGGCCTGCGCAACCTGGCCGTGAACGTCAAGGAGTGCGAGACCACCGACAGGATCACCTTGGAGTCGCTCGGCGTGGGCACGTTCGACCACATCATCGTCCTGGCCGACAATGCCCTCGACCCCCAGCACGCCGACTCGCGCACGCTGGTGACGCTGCTGCACCTGCGCGACATGGCGTCCCGGTCCGGCGAGCGGTACGCGATCGTCAGCGAGATGAACGACGACCGCAACCGCCGGCTGGCGCAGATCACCAAGGCCGACGACTTCGTCGTCAGCGACAAGCTGATCAGCCTCCTGATGACCCAGCTCTCGGAGAACCCGCACCTCGGGCAGGTGTTCCGGTGCCTGTTCGACCCCGAAGGGTCCGAGATCTACCTCAAGCCGGCGACGGACTACGTCCATCCGGGCTTGGAGGTCAGCTTCGCGACCGTGATCCACTCCGCGAGGCTGCGCGGCGAGACCGCCATCGGCTACCGCCTCCAGGCGGAGGCCGGCTCGCCTCCGGCGTACGGGGTGGTGCTCAATCCCGGCAAGTCCGACCCGGTGACGTTCACCCCTCGCGACCTGGTGGTCGTCCTCGCCGAGGACTGACCGGGGCGCGGGCCCTCACGAGCCGTACCCCTCGGGCGCCTCGGTGGCCTGCTCGGCGGCCCGGCTGGTCTCCTCCCACGCCGCCCAGGTCTCCATCCGCTGCCGCGAGACGTCGAAGGCCAGGTCGTACACGAGGCTGCCGAGCAGCAGCCGCAGCGGCGGCTCGGGGCTGTCCACGAGCTTCATGACCGCCTCCGCGGCCAGGTGCGGCATGCTGTCCACGGACCCCTCGGCGAAGCGCTTCTCCAGGTCGGCCCGGAGCGGCGCGTAGGCGTCGAGTGGGTCGGTGGTGGTCAGCCCGGTGGTGTACAGGTCGGTCCAGTACCCGCCGGGCTCGACGATGGTGAGCTTGACGCCGAAGGCCGCGGCCTCGGCGGCCAGGGCCTCGCTCATCCCTTCGAGGGCGAACTTGCTGGCGCTGTACATCCCGGTCAGGGGGAACCCGCCGAGCGCGCCGATGCTGGAGATCTGCACCAGGTGCCCGGATCGCTGGGCGCGCAGGTGGGGCAGCACCGCCTGGCTGACCCAGAGGGCGCCGAAGAAGTTGGTCTCCATCTGGGCGCGCGCCTGGGCCTCGGTGAACTCCTCGATCATGCCCATGGCGAGGAAGCCGGCGTTGTTGACGACGACGTCCAGGCGGCCGAAGTGCCGTACCGCCTCCTCGACGGTGGCGTGGACGGCCGCGCGGTCGGTGACGTCGAGGGGCAGGGTGAGCAGGCGGTCGCCGTGCTCCGCGGCGAGCGGCTCCAGGGAGGTGAGGGTGCGGGCCACGGCGACCACGCGGTCGCCGGCGCCGAGCGCGGCTTCGGTGAAGGCGCGGCCCAGGCCCCGGCTCGCTCCGGTGATGAACCAAACTCGGCCGGTCGGTGCGGTGGTCATGGGGGTTACTCCTTTGCTCGGACGAACCGAGACGGACCGTCTCGGCTCGCCACACTCTACGCACACCTCCAACGAGATTGCAAGACGGTCCGTCTCGTCTCACCTCTGTCGTATGCTGGCCCCATGACGACGCAGCGCAGAGCCCCCGACGCCGCCCGGCGCAGCCAGGCCACCCGCCGGGCCATCCTCACCGCCGCGCTGGACCTCGCCGGAGAGGTCGGATACGCCCGGCTGAGCATCGAGGGCATCGCCGCCAGGGCGGGGGCGGGCAAGCAGACGATCTACCGCTGGTGGCCGTCCAAGGGCGCGGTCCTGTTCGACGCGCTGCTGATGCTCTCCCAAGGGGACGGCACGGAAGGGGACGACGAACAGGCCGCCGAGCTGCCCGACACCGGCGACCTCGAAGCCGACCTGAAGACGGTGCTCCGCGCCACCGTCACCGAGCTGAACGACCCCCGCTACAGCGAGCCGATGCGCGCGCTCGCCGTCGAGACGCTCCTCGACCCGGCCCTCGCCGCCGACTTCGCCGAACGGCTCGACGAGCCCGTGAAGGAACTCAAGAAGCGCCGGCTCCGCAGCGCCCAGCGCGCCGGCCAGCTCTCCCCCGACGTGGACCTCGACGTGGCCATCGACCTGATCTGGGGGACGCTGCGCGGCCGCTGGCTGCACCGGGAGGGCCCGCTCACGGCCGCGTTCGCCGACACCGTGGTGGAGACCGCCCTCAACGGCCTGCGCCCGCGTCCCCCTGGTTCGCCTACAGCGTGACGACGCAGCGTCAGCTAGCCCATGTCCTCCAGCGGGCGGCCCTTGGTCTCCCTGACCCGCCTGGCGACGAAGACGAACGACAGCACGGCGAAGAACGCGTACATGGCGTACGTGAACGGCAGGTTCCACGCCGCCAGGGCGGGGAACGACACGGTGATCGCCCAGTTGGCGACCCACTGGGCGGCCGCGGCGACGCCCAGGGCGGCGGCACGGATCCGGTTCGGGAACATCTCGCCCAGCAGCACCCAGACGACCACGCCCCAGGACATGGCGAAGAACAGCACGAACACGTTGGCGGCGACCAGCGCGATCAGCCCCTGCGGTTCCGGCAGGCTCACGACGCCCAGCACCCGCCGGGCGGCGCTGAACGCCCAGGCCGCGGTGCCCAGCGAGATCGCCATCCCGGCGGACCCGATGAGCAGCAGCGGCCTGCGGCCGATCCGGTCGACCAGCGAGATCGCGATGAAGGTGCCGATGATGTTGATGACCGAGCTGGAGAAGCTGATCAGCAGCGAGGTGCTCTGGGTGACGCCGACCGACTGCCAGAGCACCGACGAGTAGTAGAAGATCACGTTGATGCCGACGAACTGCTGGAAGACCGACAGGGTGATGCCGACCCAGACGATCGGCAGCAGCCCGAAGGCCGGCCCCCGCAGATCCTTCATCGTCGGGACGCGCTCGGTCCTCAGCACGTGATGGATCTCGGCCACCCTGGCGTCCAGGTCGACGTCCGCGCCCTCGACCTCGGCCAGGACCCCGCGGGCCTCGGCGAGACGTCCGGACGCGATCAGATACCTGGGCGACTCGGGGATGGCCGAGGCGAACAGCAGGTAGAGCAGCGCGGGCACGACGCAGGCGCCGAGCATCCACTGCCAGGCCTGCACCACCCACACCACGTTGTTGACGTCCCCCCGGGCCAGCCGCACCAGGACGTAGTTGACCAGCTGCGACGCGGCGATGCCGAGCACGATCGCGAGCTGCTGGAACGACCCGAGCCTGCCCCGGTAGGCGGGCGGCGCGACCTCCGCGATGTAGGTCGGGCCGAGCACCGAGGCCATGCCGATCGCGATGCCGGCCAGGACCCGCCAGAAGGCCAGGTCCCAGAGGGCGAACGGCAGCATCTGCCCGATCGAGCTGACGGCGAACAGCACGGCCGCCGCCTGCATCGTCCTGGTACGTCCCCAGCGGTCGGCCAGCCCGCCTCCCACCCACGCGCCGACCGCGGAGCCGAGCAGCGCGATGGCCACCACCACACCGATCTCGACGGGGCCGACGTGGAAGTACCGCTGGATTCCGGTCACCGCGCCGTTGATCACGGAACTGTCGTAGCCGAACAGGAACCCGCCGATGGCGGCCGCTGCCGTGATGAAGACGACGTGCCCGAGGTTCTCCTGGTGGTGTTGAGTAGCCATCCGGGCCCCCTCCCTGGCTCGGGAAGTACCCCGGGTCCCCCGCGGTAGGCGCGCTTGGCGAACTTCGGCTGCTACAGGCGCGGGTCCACGGGCTCCGACTCCAGCGCCAGGACGGCGAACACCGGCTCGTGGACGCGCCAGCCCGCCTCGCCGTCGGCCAGCCGGGACAGCGCTTCCAGCCCCAGCGCGTACTCGCGCAGCGCCAGGGAGCGCTTCTTGCCGAGGAAGCGCCTGCGCAGCACGTCCAGCGACTCGGTGTAGTCCGGGCCGTAGATGATGCGCAGGTACTCCCTGCCGCGGACCTTGACGCCCGGCTGGACCCGGCCCGGCGTGTGGACGGCGGGCTTGACGACCATGCCCTCCCCTCCGGCGGCCGTGAGCGAGTCCCACCAGGCCACCGCCTCGGCGCGCGACCGCGGCGAGTCCAGGGAGACGAACACGTGCCTGGTCTGCGCGATGAGGGGCGAGTCGAGCAGGGCCAGCGTCGACAGGTGCCAGGCGTGCGGCTCCAGGGCCGTGGCCCGTCCTTCGCAGGCCAGGATCTGGAACGGCGCGAGCCGAATCCCGTCCAGGCCGTCGACCGGCCAGCAGTAACGCGCATACGCGTCGCGGAACAGGGCAGCGTTCTCGGTGCGGCGCCGGGCGCGGGTGAGCATCGTGCCCACATCCAGCCCTCGCCCGGCCGCCGCCTCAAGCGCGGCGACAGCGTCCGGCAGCGCCGCCCGCGCGGCGGCGCCGACACTGGCGTACTGGCTCCTGATCAGCTCACCCGCCTTCGCCGACCAGGGCAGCAGCTCGCAGTCGAGCACCACCCAGTCGGAGCCGAGCGCGTCCCACAGCGGCTCGCAGGCCGTGCGCAGCCCATCCACCAGCGGCGTCACGTCGTCGAAGAACGGGCGGCCGGTGCGGGTGTAGACCGCGCCCGCGCTGCCGTCGGTGACGCCGAACCGCGCCGCCGCCACCTCGGGCGTCCTGGCGAGGACGGCAACGGCCCGCGAGCCCATGTGCTTCTCCTCGCACACGACCTCGGCCACCCCGTGGGCGGCGAACTCCTCGAACGCCTCGTCCGGGTGCTCCAGGTAGCCGTCGAGGGACGACGTCTCCGGCGGCGCCATGGTCGGCGGCAGGTAGACCAGCCAGCGGGGGTCCACCGCGAACCTGCTCATGACCTCCAGCGCGGCGGCGGCGTTCTCCTCCATCACCTTGACGCGCGCCCCGAAACGGGTCTCGACGTGCCGGGTGCCCTGGACGTCGTTGATGTCCAGCATGGCCGGGTCGCGGACGGACCCGGCGAGCGGCTTGGCCGGCTCGTACCAGACCTTCTCGGCCGGGACCGAGACCAGCTCCCGCTCGGGGTAGCGCAGCGCGGTCAGCTCGCCGCCGAAGACGCAGCCCGTGTCGAGGCAGATCGTGTTGTTGACCCACTCGGGCGCGACCGTCGGCGTGTGCCCGTAGACGACCATCGCGCGACCCCGGTACTCCTCCGCCCACGGGTAGCGGACCGGCAGGCCGTACTCGTCGGTCTCGCCGGTCGTGTCGCCGTACAGGGCGAACGCGCGCACCCTGCCGGAGGCGCGGCCGTGGTAGGCCTCCTTGAGCCCGGCGTGCGCGACGACGAGCCCGCCGCCGTCGAGGCGGTAGTGGCTGAGCAGGCCGTCCATGAACGCGCGGGCCCGCTCGGTGAACTCGGGCGGCTCGGCCGCGAGCTGGTCCAGCGACTCCCGCAGGCCGTGCGCGACCGTGACCTTGCGCCCGTTGAGCGCCCTGACCAGCTTCTGCTCGTGGTTTCCGGCGACGCAGATCGCCGTGCCCGCCTCCACCATGCCCATGACCAGGCGCAGCACGCCCGGCGTGTCGGGGCCGCGGTCGACCAGGTCGCCGACGAACACGGCGGTGCGGCCCTCCGGATGCCGCGCGCCGGTGGCGGTGACCTCCCAGCCGAGCCGCTCCAGCAGCGACACCAGCTCGGAGCGGCAGCCGTGGACGTCGCCGATGACGTCGAACGGGCCGGTCAGCTCGCGCTTGTCGCTCCACGACTTCTCGTAGGTGACGGTGGCGTTCTCGATCTCGTCCAGGCCGCGCAGCACGTGGACCTTCCTGAACCCGTCGCGGGAGATCTTCCCCAGCGAGCGCCGCAGGTCCTTGCGCTGGCGGATCACCACCCCCGGCCCGAAGTCGCGGTCGGGACGGGCGGCGTTCCGCTCGATCGCGACCTCCTCGGGAGCGTCGAGGACGATCGCGTCGGCCATCACGTCATGCTTCCTGGCCAGGTCGATCAGGCTCTTGCGGGCGGGGTACTGGACGTTCGTCGCGTCCACGACCGTGAACAGGCCCCTGGCCAGCCGCACGCCGACGATGTGGTGCAGCAGGTCGAACGCGGCGGGCGTGGCCGACTGGTCGTTCTCGTCGTCGGCGACCAGCCCGCGGCAGAAGTCGGACGAGATCACCTGCGACGGCTTGAAGTGCCTGGCGGCGAACGTCGACTTCCCGCTGCCCGAGACGCCGACAAGCACCACCAGGGACAGCTCGGGCACGCTAATCACGGGTGAACACTCCCATCTGGGTGGGCGGGCCGACCTCGGGGTCGTCCTCGCCCACGGGCTTGACGGCGACGCGGTAGCCGTACCGCTCGGCCACCCGCGACGTCCAGGCGGCGAACTCGGCGCGGGTCCACTCAAAGCGGTGGTCGGGGTGGCGCAGGCCGGTCAGGAACTCGTAGCGGACGTTGTACTCGACGTTCGGCGTGGTGACCACGACGTGGGCCGGCCTGGCGTGCCCGAACACGACCCGCTCCAGCGCGGCCAGGCGCGGCGGGTCCACGTGCTCGATCACCTCCATCAGGACGGCGGCGTCGTAGCCGGCGAACCGCTTGTCGGTGTAGGTGAGCGCGCCCTGGAACAGGGTGAGCCTGGCGCGCTTGCTGTCGGGCATCCGGTCGAGTTTGAGCTTGCGGGCGGCGATGGTGAGGGCCATCGCCGAGACGTCCGCGCCGGCGACCCTGGCGAACCTCGGCCTGGCCAGCAGGGCGCCGACCAGCTCGCCCTGGCCGCAGCCCAGGTCGATCACGCTCGTCGCGCCGAGCTCCTCCAGCGTCCGCAGCACGGCCTCCCGCCGGCGCACGTTGAGCGCCTTCGGCACCACCCCCTCGGACGCGCCACCCGCCGCCTCCGCCACAGCCGCGGCACCGCCCATCTCGGCGTCGGCAGGGGTGGCCTCCTGCGGGTCGGCTTCGGTGGGGGTGACCTCCTGCGGGCCGGCTTCGGCGGCTGTGGACGTGGTGTCCTGCGACTCGGCCGCCAGGGCTTCGTCCGCGGCGGTTTCGCCGGGGGCCGGTTCCTCGGCGAGGGCGGGCTCCAGGTGCTCCTCGGTCTCGTCCCCCAGCTCCGCCAGCCTGGAGAGCGCGGTGCGGGCGAGCGCACGGCGGCGGCCGAGGTAGCGGCGCGCGATCAGGCCGCGCTCGGGGTGCTCGGCGAGCCACCCCTCCCCCGCCCTGATCAGCTTGTCGACCTCGTCGGGGGCGATCCAGTAGTGCTTGCCGTCGTCGAGGACGGGCAGCAGCACGTACAGGTGGTTGAGCGCGTCGGCCAGCCGGACGGTCCCGCTCAGCGCGAGCCGGACGTAGCGGGAATCGCCCCACTCGGGGAACCCCTCGTCGAGCGGGACGGTCTGCGCCGACACCTCCCACCCCAGCGGCTCGAACAGCCGCCGCGCCAGGTCGGGCCCGCCGCGGCAGGGCAGCGCGGGCAGCCGGATCTCCAGCGGCAGCGCGGTGCCGGGCAGCTCGGGCCGGGCCTTGCACCGTCCCGCCCGCGCGGTGCGGAAGACGTCCGCCAGGGCGACGGCCAGCAGTGACGAGGCCGCGTAGGGACGGTCGTTGACGTACTGCGACAGGCTGAAGTCGGGCGAGCCCTTGCCGCGCGACCTGACCAGCGCGATCGGGTCGACGTCCAGCAGCAGCGCCGCCGTGCAGCGGTCCTCGCCAGCCTCCGGGTAGAACACCGTGGCCGTGCCGAACGACTGGCCGAACTCCTGCACCCGGTCGGGATGCTTGTGCAGGAGGAAGCCCAGGTCGGTGGCGGGCCTGGCGGTGGTCGAGATCGTCAACAGCACGTTCCCAGCATGACGTAACCAGCCAAACCCGCGCCAACCGTTATGCCGATCACCCGTCAGCCGGTCGCGGAGAGCGCGGAGGGCGCTCCCCGCGGCGGGTCACACGTGCGGCAGGACCTCGGCCGCGATCAGCTCCACGTGCTCCAGGTCCGACAGGTCCAGCACCTGCAGGTAGAGGCGCTCGGCGCCCAGCTTCGCGAACTCGCCGATCTTCTCCAGAACCTCGGCAGGGGTCCCCGCCAGCCCGCCCTCCCTCAGGGACGCCACGTCCTGGCCGATCGCGGCGGCCCGCCGGTCGAGCTCGGCCTGGTCGCGTCCGACGCACACGGTCTGCGCCACCGACAGCACGAGCGTGCGGCCCGTCTCCTCGCACGCCTCCCGCATCCGGCCGAAGGCCGCGCCGGTCTCGGCGGGCGTCCGGAACGGCACGTTGTACTCGTCGGCGTAGGTGGCCGCCAGGCGCGGGGTGCGCTTGGCGCCGAAGCCGCCGATGATGATCGGCGGGTGCGGCCGCTGCACCGGCTTGGGCAGCGCGGGCGAGTCGACGAGCCGGTAGTAGCTCCCCTCGAACGCGTAGGGCTTCTCGGACGTCCAGAGCCCCTTGACGATCTCGAGCTGCTCCTCGAACCGGCCGAAGCGCTCCCTGGCCGGCGGGAACGGGATGCCGTACGCGGCGTGCTCGCCGTCGAACCAGCCGGTGCCCAGCCCCAGCTCGACCCGCCCGCCGCTCATCTGGTCCACCTGCGCGACGCTGATCGCCAGCGGGCCGGGCAGCCGGAAGGTGGCGGGGCTCACCAGTGTCCCCAGCCTGATGGTGGACGTCTCCCTGGCCAGCCCGGCCAGCGTGATCCACGCGTCGGTCGAGCCCACCCCCGGGTCGCCGGGGCCGATGCGCTGGTAATGGTCGGACCGGAAGAACGCGTCGAAGCCCAGCCGCTCCGCGGTCTGGGCGGCTCTGAGCAGGTCGTCGTACGCGTATCCCTGCTGGGGCTCGGTGAAGATCCGCAACTTCATGCCCACATTATCCGCACACAACGGACGTCATCCGGAGAATGCCCCCGCGACACCGCGAACGCTTGCTAACGTTCACCATCCAGCGCTCTCTGTAGCCGGAGTAACACGGAGGGTGTCCCATGTCGCGCCGGAAGAGGGAGCCAGGCACGCTCCCGCCTCCTGTCTCGTTCCTTGCCACGCTGACGCTGGCGGGGGCGACCGTGATGGCGATCTCGCTGCTGCCCGCGCGTGTCACCCAGGAGCGGCCCCCGTCGCCGTCGCCGGTGGTGCGACCTCCCGTCCCCGCCGTCCAGCAGGTGGTGCCCGACGGCCCCTCGGGGTTCGTCGGCTTCATCGACACCGCCCGCGCCCCCGGCTTCGACCTGCCCGCCGACTCGCGCCGCACGGGCGTGCGCTGGTACGCCCTCGGCCACCTGGTCGCGGGAGGCGACGGCTGCTCGCCAGTCTGGGCCAAGCCCGGCTCGACGGCCGACGGGATCGAGTTGCTGCGCGACATGGGCGGCGACGTGGGCCCGGTCCTCGGCGGTCCCGCCGGTCGGGAGCCGGCCGCCACCTGCACCAGGCCGGGCGCCCTGGTCACCGCCTACCGGAAGGTGGCCGACACGTTCCACGCGTCCTACCTGGAGATCGAGGTCCGCGACAGCGCCGACACCGCCACCGTGCTGCGCCGGGCGCGGGCGATCCACGTCCTGCAGCGGGAGCGGCGGCTGCGGGTGGGCTTCACGCTGCGGCTGCGTCCGTCCGGGCTGTCGGGCGGCGACATCGCCATGCTGCGCCTGACCCGTGAGGCCGGCGCGGACCTGGCCACCGTCAACCTGCTCGCCCCGATCGAGCCGCGGAGCGCGCCCGCCGGGCGGCTGCACCGGCTGGGCGAGGCGGTGCGGGCCGCGAGGAGCGAGGTGGGGCACGCGCTGGGGCTGACGGACGACGAGGCGTGGAAGCGGCTCGCGCTCACCGCCGTGCTGGCGAGACCGTCCGATCTGAGTGAGTCCGCCGCCCGGGAGCTGGTCGCCTACGCGGACCGTCACGAACTCGCCTGGCTGTCGCTGCGCGGCCCCGCTCCGCCGCCCGCCGTCGAACGTCTTCTGTGGCGTACCGCCGATTGACTTATAGGATTTTCGTACAACAGGGTCTTTGCCGGCGAGGGGAGGGTGATTGGCTACCCGTCCCGAGACCGCGCGGAAGATCCTGCTGTACTGGATGGACGGCATGATCGGCCTGTTGGCGGTCGTGATGAGCCTGCTGGTGGTCACGGCCCTCATCCCTCCCGCGCGGATCTCCGTCCCGCACGCCGTCGCCGCCGTGCTCTGCCTGCTGGGCTCGTCCGCGCTGGTCCCCTTCGTTCTCCGGGCGGCCTACGACAACCGGCCGCGCCCCACGGTCAAGCTGGTCGCCAGCGGGCTGTTCGCGGCGGGCGCGCTCGCGCTGCTGCCGCCGGGGCCCGTCAGCCCGAGCGGGACGTGGGAGATGGTCGCCACCCTCTGGTTGTCGACCGTCGTCCTGTTCCTGCCGCTGTGGTGGGCGGTGTTCGCGATCGTCGTGACCGCGGGGGCTGTCACCACCGTCGTCGCCGTGATCACCGGGCAGCCGTGGCAGCTGGTGCTGATCTCGCAGACGATCAGCTCGGTCCTGCTGCCCGTGGCCATGTGGCTGTGGCGCTGGCTGTGGCGGACGATCAAGGAAGCTCATGAGGGCCAGGAGGCCAAGGCCAGGCTGGCCGTCTCGGAGGAGCGGCTGCGCTTCGCCCGCGACCTGCACGACCTGCTCGGCCACAGCCTGTCCGTCATCACGCTGAAGAGCGAGCTGGCCGCCAAGCTCGCCACCAAGGACGCGGGCAGGGCGGCGGCCGAGATGGCCGAGGTGCGCCGCCTGGCCGGCGAGTCGCTGGCCGAGGTCCAGCTCGCCGTCGACGGCTACCGGGAGCTCGACCTGGACCAGGAGCTCGCGGGCGTGCGCGCCGCGCTGGAGGCCGCGGGCACCCGGTGCCTGATCGACGCCAGGGCCGAGGACCTGTCGCCCAGCGCCCGCGCGCTGCTCGCCTGGGTGGTGCGCGAGGGCGCCACCAACGTCCTCAAGCACAGCGCCGCCACGTGCTGCGCGATCACGATCGACGGCGGGGTGCTGGAGATGCGCAACGACGGCGTCGTCGAGCCGGCGACCGGCTCCGGCAGCGGGCTGCGCGGCCTGTCCGAACGGCTGGTCACCGCGGGCGGCTCGTTCTCCGCGCAGCCCACCCCCGGCGGGGAGTTCCTGCTGCGCGCGGCGGTGCCGGCATGAGGCACGCCTCGAGGCTCGACAAGGTCCGCTGGCTCATCGTCTACTCCACCGACATCATCCACCTGATCCCGCTGATCGGGTTCGTCGACCTGTACCTCCGCCGGCAGGCCGGGCTGTCGCTGCCGCTGCTGGTGGGGGCGTCGGCGCTGCTGCTCGTCTTCGTGGCCCTGTCCACCCGGCCGTTCAGGATCGCCGTCAGGGACGGGCCCCGGCCGACCGCGATCCTGGCCGTTTCCGGGGCGATCGCGGTCGTGCTGGCGGCCTTTCCGATCATCTGGCCGATGCCGGTGTGGCTGGCGATACTGGCGCCGTTCGTCCGCAGGCGCACGATCACCCTGCTGTCGATCGCGTCGGTCGTGGGCGTCAACCTGCGTATCACCGCCGAGGCCGGCGTCGTCGCCTGGCCGGTGATCCTGATCCAGGCCGTGCTCACGGCGATGGCCGTCTGCGCCGTGCACGCCAACCTGTGGCTCTGGCGGGTCACCAAGGAGGCGCACGAGGGGCAGGAGATCAAGGCCAGGCTGGCCGTCTCGGAGGAGCGGCTGCGCTTCGCCCGCGACCTGAACGACCTGCTCGGCCACAGCCTGGCCGACATCTCGGCCAGGACGGCGGTCGCCGAGAACGCGCTGCGGCTCGACCCGGCGGCGGCCGCGGCGGAGATGTTCGAGGTGCGCGACCTGACCAGGCAGTCGTTGCGGGAGGTGCGCGCCGTCGTCCAGAACTACCGGGCGCTCGACCTGGACGAGGTGCTCGCCAGCGTGCGGGCGGTACTGGAAGCGGCGGACGTGCGCTGCACCGTCCGCGCCGAGACCGGCTCGCTGCCCGCCGAGACGCGCACGCTGCTCGCCACGGTGGTGCGCGAGGGCGCGACCAACGTCCTCAAGCACAGCAAGGCAGGACACTGCACTATCACGATCAAGGATGGAGTGCTGGAGATGTCCAACGACGGGGTGGGAGGTCCGGTGGGCGAGCACGCGCCGAACGGGCTCGGCGGTTTGTCGCAGCGCGTCACCGCCGCGGGCGGCACGCTCTCCGCCGCGCCGACACCTGACGGGGCGTACCTGCTCAAGGCCGAGGTGCCGGCATGACGACCCGTGTGCTGCTGGCCGACGACGAGCACCTGATCCGCGGCGCGATCGCCGCCCTGCTCGACCTGGAGGCGGGCATCGAGGTGGTGGCGCAGGTCGGCAGGGGCGACGAGGTCCTCGCCGCGGTGGCCGAGCACCACCCGGACGTCGCCGTCCTCGACATCGAGATGCCCGGCATGGACGGGCTGAGCGCCGCCGAGCAGATCAGCTCCCAGTGCAAGATCGTCATCCTGACGAGCCTCGGCCGTCCCGGCTACCTGCGCAGGGCGATGGCCGCCGGCGTCAGCGGCTTCCTCGGCAAGGACGCCTCCGCCGAGGAACTGGCGATGGCGATCCGCAAGGTGCAGGCGGGGGGCCGCTACCTCGACGCCGAACTGGCGGCGGCGGCGATGGCGGCGGGCGACAGCCCCCTCACGGAGCGGGAACGCGACGCCCTGCGCCTGGCGGGCGACGGCGCGACGGTGGCCAGGATCGCCGCCGAACTCCACCTCACGGAGGGCACGGTCCGCAACTACCTGTCGAGCGCGATGACCAAGCTGAACGCCCAGAACCGGCTGGAAGCCATCCGTACGGCCCAGCGCATGGGCTGGCTGTAGGACGGCGCGGCTCGCGCGCTTCGCCACCGCGTGCCCCTCACGGTGGGGGCGCCCCCACACGGTGGCGACGACCTCCCCCTCGCTTTCACACGGTGACGACGATCTTTCCCGCCGCGTGGCCCTCGGCGAGGTGGCGGATCGCGTCGGGCGCGTCGGTGAGGGCGTACGTGCGGTCGAGGACCGGCGTCACGGCGCCGGACTCGATGAGCCGTCCCAGTTCCGCGAGGTCCTCGGCGCGCTCCCTGACGGCCAGGCTGCGCAGCCGCTGGCTCACGAACGGCGACACCAGCGGCGCCCGGAGCTGACGGTCGTAGCCGCCGAACAGCGGACCCCCGCCGTGCCCGCTGCCGACCAGCACCAGAGTCCCGCGCGCCGTCATGGCCCGCCGGAGCAGTGACAGCGGGCGGTTCCCGGCGGTGTCGATGACGACGTCGTACCGCGCTCCGTCGCGGTCGATCTCGTGACGGGTGTAGTCGATGACGTCGTCGGCGCCGAGGGAGCGCACCAGGTCGGCCTTGGCCGCGCCGCACACGCCGGTCACGCTCGCGCCGGACGCCCTGGCGAGCTGCACGGCGAACGACCCCACGCCGCCCGCCGCGCCGATGACCATCACCTGCTGTCCTGGCCGCACGCGGGCGCTGTCGCGGACGCCCTGCAGCGCCGTCATCCCGGAGACGGGCACCGCCGCGGCCTGCTCGAAGGACAGGCCGGCCGGCTTCGGCGCCAGGCGCTGCTGGGGCGCGGTCGTGTACTCGGCGAACGAGCCGCTCTCGCAGGTGCCGAACACCTCGTCGCCGGGGCGGAACCGGGTCACGCGGGCGCCGACCGCCGCCACCACCCCGGCGACGTCACGGCCGCGCACCGCCACCTTGGGCCTGCGCAGGCCGAACCCCATGGCGCGCATGAGGTACGGCCGGCCGGTCATGAGGACCCACACGCCCGGATCCACGCCGGCGGCACGCACCTGGACGAGCACCTCGTCGTCACCGGCCGAGGGCTGCTCGACGTCCCGCAGCTCGAGCACGTCGGCCGAGCCGTACACGTCCTGAACGATCGCCTTCATGTCGTCTCCCCGGAGGGGTCGGGATACTGGAACACGTCGTCGAGCGGAACGCCGAACACCCGGGCGATCCGGAAGGCCATCTCCAGCGACGGCGAGTACCGTCCCTGCTCGATGGCGATGACGGTCTGCCGGGTCACGCCGATGCGCTCGGCGAGCTCGGCCTGCGTCATCTCGTCGTGCGCGAAGCGCAGCGCACGGATGCGGTTCGTGACACGCGTCGGCTTCACCACTGCGGCAGGCTCCTGCGGTACGCGACGATCTTCGTGACCGAGCCGACGACCGCCGACAGGACGAAGCAGAGGTAGATCACGTTGGCGATCCAGAACCGGTCCCACCCGGCCATCGCCATGAGCATCGCCGCGACCGCGCCGATGATGACGAACGACTGCCCCGTGTACTCGCCGAGCCGCCCGATCTCCCTGTCGCGCACGTCCTTGACGCGGGACGCCCTCGGGTTCAGGACGGCGATCCCGATCTCGGCCACGATCGACGCGACGATGCCCGCGCCGACGGTCCACAGCAGGGTGGCAGCGTAGGGCACCTCGGGCAGGGGGCCTCCGCCCGCGCGGCTCACGACGATGACCACGTACGCGGCGTACGCGGCCACGGAGACGACCAGCATGATCCACGCACGTTTCTCTTCGTGTGTCATGACCAGCCCTTCGATGTACAGAATTCTTGACATCGCGAACGTAGCAAGACTTTGACATCGTGTCTAGAATCTCTTACATCGAGGCTGCGGCTCGTTGGCCGGCGAGATGGATCGAATGAATCTCGTCGAGGGGTTCTTGATCTTCACGGGCGTGTCGACGGGCTACCTCCACATGGGCTGGAGCGGACCGTCCGGGGCCACGTCCGGCTGGACGTCGGACGGCGTTACCGGCGGCAGCTCGGTCGGTCCCGTGGAGCGCACTGGGCTCGGCATCTCCAACGTCGGCTTCGCCCATGTCGTGAACATCTCTGTGAGGGCGGTCGCCATGCCCAAGGGGCTGCTGAGAGTCTCCAGCACGGCCGGTACGTTCCGGTTCCGCTGGTACCAGGCAAACAGCCAAGCCACGGCGACCACCGTCTACGCCAACTTGTGGCTGCGGCAGACGAGCTGAGCTTCGTGGAGTCCGCGCTCCGCCTCGTTGACGTGCCGCGCGCAGCCGAAGGTGCGGACGGGCGGCACATCGGGGCTCACTGGCCGATCGTCACGAGAGCGTCCACTCGCCCTTCTGATTGGCGAATCCGCTGTTCAACGCGAACTGGAGCTTGGCCGACTTCGCGCCCTCAGGCACCTCGAACACAATCATTCCCTTGCGGGAATCCCCCATGTTGATAGTCACCATGCCGTCAAGGGACTGCCCCTCACGCACGTCATGGAGCGACGGACGATACTGCTGACCCTCGCCATCAATCAGCAGAGCGCCGTTCGTCGGAGCATCGCTGTAGACCGCCTGGCCCACGTTCGCGAGCGTCACCTGCACCGCGACGAGCTTGTTGCCGGTCTTCGGCTTCAGGAAGTCCTGAGCAGGATTGGCGGGGTTCACCAGCTGGTTCACCGTGACTGACACCTGCAACCCCGGGTCTCTACCCTGAAGGGTGATCGCCCCGCCGACCGAAGCCGTGGATGACTGTTGTTTGGGCTGCTCCTGCGGCTGCTGCTGAGCGGGTTCCGTTGCAGGTGGCTGGTCCGCCTCTGGCTGTTTGGACGGCATGACCATCTTCGGCGCGTCGGTGTCCGCCTCGGTCACCACCCGGTCCTTGCTGGTGTCGATGAGGACCAGCCCAACGGCGGCACATCCTCCTAACAACAGCAGGGGGATGCCAACCGCGAGGAGGACGATCAGGCCGACATTGTTGCGGCGCGGCGGCGGGGGTGGCGGGCTGGCAGGCGGCTGGTACCCGTACCCGTGCGTCGGTTGGGGGCCGCTGTAGCCATACGGCTGTTGGGGCTGCTGCTGACCGTACGGATCGTGCGGCTGGGACGGGTAGCCCATAGAGCTGCTCCTGAGACGTTGGGGCGGGACGCTGTGGGACGTTCCAAACATGCCGCTGGTTGACAGGGAATTCCTGTCCACATTCGGACACGTTGTCGTGCCGCCCCGCCGCGTGAGGGTCCTCCGCGGGCGGCGCGGGTGACCATGCCCGGAGACGCCACGATCGGCGAGGTCGCCCGAACCTTGGACCGGTTCGAGCGGTCCACCAACAGTCGTCTCGCCGAATCGGCCTGTAGACGCGCGCCCCAGCATGACGAAGCGCCGCCCGGCTCCCCTCGCGGGTCGGGCGGTGCCGTTTTCGCGTTGTACTGGCGGGCTGTGCCGTGGGCTATGAACTGTGGTCTGCCTGCCAGCCGTCGAGGCTGAAGGTCTGGCTGCGGCGGTAGGCGTCGAGGCCGGTCCGGATGTAGGTGACGACGTCGTCAGGCAGGTCGTCGAGGTTGAACCAGTCGATCTTCCCGCATTTGCCGGGTTCGACGTTGACGGGCTCCCCGACCCAGCGGGTGGCGGTGAAGAAAACGCCGATGCGGGCCTGGCCGTCGGGGTCGGCGTGGTGGCACAGGTGGACGAAAGTCAGGTCGTCGGGGGCGATGGCGATGCCGAGTTCTTCGCGGGCCTCGCGGGCGGCACCCTCGGGCAAGGATTCGCCGGCGTCCAGGCAGCCGCCGGGGACTGACCAGGATCCGTCGGCGAAGCCGGTGTTCGCTCGGAGCAGTAGCAGCACTTGGCCCTGGTGGATGAGGATCAGGTGCACGCCCACGTGGGGCCGGAAGGTGTCGGCTGGTGCGGCCATGGCCGTGCTCCCCGCTGTGACGCTGCGTCTGGAGCGGTCACGCTACCGCATCCTCATCCTCTCACCGTGTGTTTCAGGATGCCGGGGGCGGGCTGCGACGCCCCCGACATCGGCCTTGGTCGACGTCAGGCGCGGGTGGCAGGCATCTGTGGCACACACATCGCATGGACCAGGTTGGCGATGTGGTCGGTGAGCTCTGCCGGTGTGCGGGAGTCGGTTACGAGGTGGTAGGCGGTCGGGTCGGCGCGGGCGATGCGGTCGTAGTGGTCCTGAAGCCGCTCCAGGAGTTCGCGGTTGGCGATGAGGTCGCGATCGGCGGCGCTCTGGTCAGACTTGGCGGTCATCCGGGCGGCGAGCTCGTCGAGGTCGGTGTGCAGGTAGACCGTCAGGTCGGGTTGGGTCAGGTACTCGGTGAACGGGGCGATGGTCGCGGCGACGGTGTCGTTGTCCAGGCCGTGGACGGCGGCGTGGTTGGCGATAACGGACTTGATGTATCGGTCGGCTACCGCGTGCCCTGTCTGTAGCGCGTGGCGGGCCAGGTCGGCGGCGTGCAACGCCCCGGACAGGTAGAACGCCAGCTGAGGGAAGGCGCGGGCGTGGGCGTTGATGTACGGCTGCAGATCTGACACAGGGGCTGGGACGGTGTGGAAGCTCTGGCAGTCCAGCCGGTCGGCCAGTCGGGCGGCGAGTGTGGATTTGCCGGATCCGCTGATCCCTTCCAGGACGAGGAAGATCCCGGATCGCGGAGTGTCGGCTGGCTGGTAGGCGGCAGGGAGCGGGCGGTGGGCCATGTTGCGCGGCGGGATGATCACGACAGTGTCCCTTCCGTGAAGGCGTCCAGGTGCGTGGATACGGCGGCCAGCAGCGCGGCGGGGTCGTGGGCGTACCTGGTGATGTCCATGCGCAAGTCGGTGCGGAGCAGGCAGGGGGCCAGCGTGCCTGCCGAGTCCAGGCGCAGCGCCCAAAACCCCTCGATGCAGTGGGGCCGGGCAGGGCAGGTTCCGCACTGGCCGACGTGGTGGCGGCCGAGGGAGGCGTCGATGACCTCGATGGTCATCGCGCCGCTGTGGCCGACGACGGTGAACACGCGCCGGCCCTGCCCGGTGCCGGACGTGACGACTTCTTCGGCGCTGGCGATGGAGCGCAGATGGGCGCTGATGTCGGCGGAGGGGATCTTCCCGCCGCCCAGCCCCTGGTTGTGGTCGGTGTCGACCAGTTCGATGATCTGCAACCCGGTGCCGAGGTCGCGGGCGTAGGCGATGATGTCCATGACCTCGTGGGCGTTCTGCTCCTGCAGCAGCAGGTTCAGCTCGACGACGGGGATGCGTTCGATGGCCGCCTCGATACCTGCTTTGATCTTGACGATGTCGCCCGGCTTGCCCTCGGCTATCGCGACGATGGAGGCATCGGAGAAGTAGTGCAGCGACACCTTGATCCGGTCCAGCGCGGTGTCGGCCAGCCAGTCGAGGTCCTTCGTGAGCGTGAGCCCGTTGGTGATCAAAGTCGTGGTGTACTCGCTCGCCCGGTGGGCGGGAAGCCCTTCCAGGATCGGCCGGGCCAGGGGCGACAGCAGCGGCTCGCCGCCCGTGAAGAAGACGCGGCGGATACCCGCGCCCGTCATCGCATTGATCGCGGTCAGGAAGTCGGCGGCGTCCATCGCCCGCCGGCGGGGCTGGATGGCCCGGTCATGATGGGTGATCCGAGGCGGGATCTCCCCTTCGTTGTGGCAGAACCAGCACCCAAGCTGGCACCTGGGGGTGAGGGACACTCTTAGCTGCCCACCGCGGCGGGCGAAGTCCCCGGCGCCGCCGGAGAACATCTGAGGCATGGACAGATCGGTACGCAGGGTCATCGGCGAGCCTCTCGTGTCGGTCGCGCTGTTGCCGGTGCCTCACGGTGCGGCACAACGCCGTGGGAGGGCAGATGGAGCGGCCTGCGCGCCGCTGCGGGGTGGCCTGCGGGCTTGCGCGTTCTTGCGTGTCTGGGAGACGGCGAGGCCGTCAGCGCCTACCGTGAGAGCGGATCCAGGCCACCGAAAGGCGTCTGATGACACGGCCGGTCACCAATCACGAGCTGGAGATCCTGCTCGCCGAGGCGTCCTATCACCATTCGCTGGCCGCGTTCGCCCGCCAGGTCAACCGGGCCGCGGACCGGCAGTACGGCCTGGTGCTCCAGTACGACGGCGCGTCGGTGTATTGGTGGCTGCGTGGCCGCTGCCCCGAGCAACCAGCCCCCGAGCTCATCGCCGAGCTGCTCACGGAGCGGCTCGGCCGTGTCGTCCGTACCAGCGACCTCGGCTTCGCCCGCTTGGCGGCTGACCGTGACGCGGAGGCGCTGCTGTTTCCCGCCACGCTGCCCGCGGCGATCGACACGGCAGCCGGGCTGTGGCGTCGGCTCGGCCGCAGCGCTTCGGCAGGGACGCCGGCCCCCTTCGTGACCTCCGCGGCTGCCGAGGCTGGGTGGCGTTGGCACTTCGACCCGCCCGATTCCAGCGTGGCCCGCTCGGCCGGCCGGGCCGTCGATGCCGTGGACGTGGAGATGTTGCGCTCCTGCGCCGAGCAGTTCCAAGCACTCGACCGCCAGCACGGCGGCGGACATGCGCGGGCGTTCCTCGGCGACTTTCTCACCCGCGATGTGGCGCCGCTGCTACGCGGCTCCTACTCCGACCCGATCGGGCGGGAGCTGTTCGCGGCAGCGGCAGAGTTGACCGGCATGGCCGCCTTCATGTCCTACGACATCGGCGACCAGGGCGCGGCCGAGCGCGCCTTCATCCAGGCGCTGCGGTTGTCGAAGGCGGCGGGTGACCGCGTGCACGGAGCGCACATCCTCGCCAACCTGGCCACTCAGGCGATCTTCCTCGGTCTGCCCGACGAGGCCGTACGACTGGCACGGGCGGCTGTCCAGGGTGCCGGCCGCCGCCCAGGCTGGGCGGTCGCCGCGCGGCTGAAGACGACGGAGGCCAACGCTCACGCCCTTGCCGGCGACTTGTATTCCTTCCGGGCGGCGATCGCTCGCGCCCAGCATGCGCTGGATCGAGCCGACGCCGACTCCCCGGCCTGGGCCCGTTACTTCACTCCCGCTCACCTGGCGGGCACCGCGATGCGCTCCCTGCTCGACCTTGACCGTCCCAGCGAGGCGCTGGCCTTCCACCAGCAGGCTCTCGACCTCAGCGCCGGCAACGTGCGTACCCGCGCCCTGCACACCGCGTTGACCGCGACCGCGCACGCCTGCGCGGGCCGCATCGACCAGGCCGCGCTGCTGGCGTTGGAAGCCCTGCAGCTGGCCCGGCGGATCCGCTCCCGTCGCGTCACCGCGCGCATCACCCTGCTGGCGGGCGTGCTCGCCCCATACCGGCCCGTCGCTGAGGTGAGCACGTTCCTGGAGCAGCTCCCAGCGCAGGCCCGCCAAGCGAGTGGCGACGCTGCGCAGGGGTAGCGTGGACGAGATGAGCCAGTCTTACCTGCCGCCGCACGAGTGGTATGCGAGCCTGCCGACCGTGCACGTGTCGGCGTGCATGCTGCTCACCGACGACGCCGACCGTGTCATGCTGGTCAAACCCAACTATCGGCCCTACTGGGCGGTCCCCGGCGGCATGGTCGAGGACAGCGAGCCGCCGCACACGTGCGCCGTCCGAGAGGTCGCCGAAGAACTCGGCCTCGACGTCCGGCTCGGCCCGCTCCTTGTGGTGGACTGGGTGGCACCGGCCGGTGACCGGCTGCGCCCGATGCTGAACTTCATCTTCGACGGCGGCACCGTCGCCGATCCCTCCCGCATTCGGCTGCAAACCGACGAACTCGATGCCGTCCAGTTCTGGCCGTGGGAAGAGGCGGCCACCAAACTCCCTGCCGCCACCGCCGCCCGCATCCCAGCTGCCCGCACCGCCCGCAAGAACCAGCAGACAATCTATCTCCCCGCCGAACAACCAGATCCGCGAAACGTCTGAACTGGAGGGCCCCACCCGGTGCCCGCAAGTTCTAGAGGTCGTCGCAACACCCCAGCTTGGGCAATGCGATGGAATTCGAGATCCGGGAGATTCGATCTCCTCAGGGACGCAAGAAGAAGCCTCGGCCGCCGGCGAGTCGTGCGTCGGTGGCCGAGGCTTCTTCGCGTTCTCGGTACTCATCTCAGGAGGAGCGCCTGACCATCGCTGATCTGGTGCGCGAGGGCGGATCGATCCGGTCGATCGCCGCCGCGCTTGGACGGAGTCCGTCCACGATCAGCAGAGAAGTCCGCGGCAACGGCCACCCGACCAGCGGCGACTATCGGCCGTACGCGGCACAGGCCCGCGCGGACGCGCGACGGCCGGGGGTTCCGGTGGCCGCAGGCCACCCGCACCCCCCCCCCGCAAGGGGGGGCCGGCGCACCCGGGGGCCAACCAGTAGGGGGGGGACGG
>NZ_JBEPDC010000017.1:0-243159 GCF_040300065.1 Nonomuraea sp. NPDC000554
CCTCGCGGGCCTGAGCCATGGCCGCCCCGATCCCGTCGGTGACGAAGGTGAACGTCGTGCCACCCTTCATCGTCACCTGCTCGCGCGGGTGGTGGCTCGCGCACTCGGGCCAGGCGCGGCCCGGGTCACCGGCCACGGCCTGGGGCATCCCCGCCGCCCTCGACGTCTCCCCCACCATCCGACCGCTCCACGCCCCCCTCTCAGGCGACGGCGGCACCGGCTCCCCCGCCGATGGCGCGCTCGCGGAAGGTGCGCCCCTCGGCAGCGCGACCGTCGATGGCGCGCCCGCAGCCGGTCGACCCCTCGGTAGCCCATCCGGCAGCTCCGTTGACGGCGGGCCCCTCGGTGGCGCGTCTGTCGGTGGCGCGCGCGTGGACGGCCGGGCGCTCGGTGCCGCGTCTCTCCGTGAGGGCGGGCTCGTCGGTGGCGTGTCCGGCGATCGCGCGTCCCTCAGAGGCGGGCTGGTGCCGACGGCGGCGGACGCGATCGCGCTGGAGCGGGCGCGGATCGCCGGTGAGGTCCACGACGCCGCCGGGCACGGGCTGGCGGCCATCGCCATGCAGGCGGGCGTCGCGCTCGTCACCCTCGACGAGAACCCCGAGCAGGCGCGCGCCTCGCTCCAGGCCATCAGGGAGACCAGCCTCACGGCGCTCACCCAGCTCCGCGCGGCCCTCGACCGCCTCGACCCGCCGCGTTCACCCGCCGCCTCAAGGAACCCCGACGCCCCGATGGCGAGCACCGACGCGACGACAGCCGCGCTCACGCCTGCCGGCGTGCGGACGCCCGTCGAGGAGAGGGAACGCGGCGACGGCTGGGCAAGCGGTGACGGGCGGGCGCGTGGGGAGGATCTGGCGGGCCTGATCGACGGCGTCCGTGCCGCTGGGCTGGTGGTGGACGTCGAGCCCGCCACCCTGGACGTGCCCGCCCACCTCCGGGACACGGTGTACCGAGTGGTCCGCGAGTCGCTCACCAACGTCCTGCGCCACGCCGGTCCGACGACGGCGCTGGTGCGGGTGGGCCACGCCTCTGGCGCGTTCGTCCTGGAGATCTCCGACCGGGGCAGCGGCCGGGCAGGCGCGGACGGCGACCAGTCCGGGGCCGTCGAGGGCCGGGGGCTCGCCGGGATGCGCGCCCGGGTGATCGCGGCGGGAGGGCGGTTCGCCGCCGGCCCCGGCGCGGACGGCGGTTTCCGCGTCGTCGCCACGTTCCCGCAGGACGCTGCGTGACCCCACCCGAACACACCCCACCCGGTCACACCGTGCCCGGTCACACCGTGCCCGAACACCCCCTGGCCGATCAAAGCTCGGCCGGTCACACCGTGCCCGAACACCCTCCGGCCGATCACGCCCGGCAGGACGGCGGTGTCAGGGTGGCCATCGCCGACGACCAGGCGGTGGTGCGGATGGGCTTGAGGGCGCTCATCGAGCGGGAGCCGGGCCTGGAGTGCGTCGGCGAGGCGGCTGACGGGGCAGCGGCGTTGCGGCTCATCCGGGAGACCCGCCCGGACGTGCTGCTGCTCGACATCCGCATGCCCGGCATGGACGGTCTCGCCACGCTCAGGGCGATCGCCGACGACCGGCAGCTGAGCGGCACCAGGATCGTGGTGGTGACCACGTTCGCCGTGGACGAGTACGTCTTCGCCGCCCTCCAGGCCGGGGCCAGCGGCTTCGTCCTCAAGGACAGCGCCCCTGACGAACTGGTCAACGCGGTCCGCGTGGTGGCGGCGGGCGAGGCGCTGCTCTCACCCGCGATCACCAGGAAGGTCATCGGCCTGTTCGGACGGCACGGCACGGAGCCCGTGGAGGGGCTCGACACGCTCACCCCCCGCGAGCGGGAGCTGGTCGCGTGGGTGGCCACGGGCAGGTCGAACGAGGAGATCGCCAAGGAGCTGGTGATCAGTCCCGACACCGTGCGCACGCACGTCAGCCGGGCCATGGTGAAGCTGCGCGCCCGCGACCGCGCCCAGCTGGTCGTCTTCGCCATGCGCGCCGGCCTCGCCCTGCCCACCTGACCCGCCCCGGACGCCCGGCGACCCGCCGACGCCGACCGGCCGAACCCACCTGACC
Organism: Nonomuraea sp. NPDC000554; assembly: GCF_040300065.1. Taxonomy (NCBI): domain Bacteria; kingdom Bacillati; phylum Actinomycetota; class Actinomycetes; order Streptosporangiales; family Streptosporangiaceae; genus Nonomuraea; species Nonomuraea sp. NPDC000554. The sequence continues at coordinate 2,067 of NZ_JBEPDC010000017.1, forward strand.
CACCCCGGGCGCCCAGGCGGCCCGACGATGCCGACCGCCCAGGCCCGCCAGAACGGCGCTCATCGAGGACCTGTCCTCGCTAGCGCTTCGCCTCGTAGTGCAGCGCGGTGATCCCGCACTCGAACGACCGTGCCGCGACGAGGCGCAGCTCCGTGCGGTCGGCGAACACCGGCATCCCGGCGCCGCTCGCGGTCGGGTTGACGAACAGGTGGAGTTCGTCGATCAGCTTGTTGGCGATGAGGCTCGCGACGAGCGAGCCGCCGCCGTAGACGATCATGTCGCCGCCCGGCTGCGCTTTGAGCTGGTTGATCGTTTCGGCGAGGTCACCGCCGACCACGGTCGCGTTCTCCCAGGGCGACTCGGTGAGCGAGTTGGAGATCACGACCTTGGGGGTGTTGTTCATCCAGTCGATGGTCTTCTCGTCCTCGCTCTCAGGACGCGAGGCCCAGGCCGGGATGAACCCTTCGGCAAGCTTGCGACCGAGCAGGATGCGGTCAACCGACTCTTCGAGAGCGTTGATGTAGGCATTGATATCGCCAGTCCACGGGAGCATCATCCAGTCCATCTCGCCGTTGGGGCCGGCCATGTAGCCATCAACGGTGACCTGGACCTGGAGCTTGAGCCTGCGCATGGGTGCTTCCTCTCCGTGCCGTTGTCTCGTGGCTCCACAGTGGCGGAAAGGTCTTACGATCTCCTTCCGACGGGCTTAAGGTCTTGGAGGCATGAACACGAGCCGGCCTCGCTGGCAGTTCACGATGCATGCCGAGCCGCGAGACGGCGCTTGCTCGCCGGCAGGACGCCGCTCATCACCAAGAACAGCGCCCGCAAGGAGAAGATCCGGGCTCGCCAGGCCCGCGACCGGCGAGGCAGACGACGCCGCCGCCCGCGCGCATCTCGGCGCCCTCCTCCTCACCGGTCGGCGCGTCGGGCCGCAGCAGCGGAGGGACCAGCGCGTTGCTGTCCCACTCCGGGTGACGCAGCACTGTGCGGAACCTGGTCACCAGCCAGGCATCGATGCCGAACAGCCTTGAAACGGCAGTAGCTTGGCGTATGCGGCGGGTAGGCGAAGGGCTACGGTGCATGCAACGCGTCGGCGGCGCGGATCGCATGCAGGAGGGACAGGCGTGATGTCGAGCGGTGATGCGGCTTCCGCGCTGCGGGAAACGCGCGGGCCGCGCAAGGTTCCACTGAGCAATCCCGATCGACGCCGGGAGGTCCTGGACGCCGTCCTGGAGCTGCTCGCCGAGGTGGGCTATGAACGGTTGACCATGGACATGGTCGCGCAGCGCGCCCGGGCCAGCAAGGCCACGCTCTATCAGCGCTGGCCGTCCAAGGCCCGCCTGGCGGTGGCCGCCCTGGAACAGCACCGGCCGCACATCACCGACCACGACACCGGTTGCCTCGTCGAAGACCTGCGACACCTGCTCATCTCGTGGCTGGCCGGCTGGACGCACCTCGATCGCGGACTGGCGATCGCGCTGCTGGAGGGCAGCAGAACCGACGCCGAGCTCGCCCGCCTGCGCCGCGAGCGGCTGCGCCGTCCGCTCCGCCAAGCCGCCAAGGCGATGCTTGCCCGGGCACGTCAGCGTGGGGAGATCCCCGACGGCGTCGATGCGGACCTGCTGCTGGAGATGCCGTTGTCGCTGGTGCTGATGCAGGTGCTGATCGAAGGCGCAGAACCCGACCGCGCGCTCGTCGACCGGGTCGTGGACCGGGCGCTGGCTCCCCTGCTCGGCACCCCGCATGAACACAGAAGGTGACGACTCCGGTATTGTGCGTATAGTACGAAGGCGTACTATGGGGCTGTGAGCACCACCACCGGATGAAGGGGAAGCCGTCCCATGAACGCAGCCCAGTCCCTCGCCGTGACCCTGCCCACACAGCGCAGCTGCCCGTTCGATCCGCCCTCGCAGTACCAGAGCCTGCAACGACAGCGGCCGATCGCCCCTCTGGCCTTCCCCGACGGAACCGTGGGCTGGCTGCTGACCCGGCACAAGGACGTCCGCGCGGTGCTGGCCGACGACCGGTTCAGCTCCGACCGCGAAAGGGCCTCCTCCCCGGTGCGCCGCAACCTGTTCCGCCCCGAGGACCGCCCCGGGCTGCTGCTGAACATGGACCCCCCGCAACACACCCACTACCGGCGCATGCTCACCCGCTACTTCACCGTGCGCCAGATGCGCGCCCTGGCCCCGAGGATCGAGCGGATCGTCGCCGACCACCTCGACGCCATGCACCAGGCCGGCCCCACAGTGGACCTCGTGCCGGCCTTCGCCCGGCCGATCCCCTCGCTGGTGATCTGCGAGCTGCTCGGCGTGCCCTACGCCGACCGGGACGGCTTCCAGCAGCGCACCGCCACCCTCCTCAAGCTCGACGTCCCCGAAGACGAGGCGCGGCAGGCCCGCCAGGCGCTGCGGCAGTACATGCGCGACCTGGTCGCCACCAAACGTGAGCACCCCGACGACGCCCTGCTCAGCACCCTGATCCAAGCAGCACAGGACCCGCAGACGGCGCTGACCGACGAGGAACTGGCCGGCATCGGCCTGTTGCTGCTGGTCGCCGGACATGAGACGACCGCCAACATGCTGGCCCTGGGCACCTACGGCCTGCTGCGCCACCCCGACCAGCTGCATACTCTGCGCGAGCACCCCGAGGTCATCGAACACGCGGTCGAGGAACTCCTGCGCTACCTGACCATCCTGCAGTTCGGCCCCGTCAGGGTCGCCCGCCAGGACGTCGAGATCGGCGGCCAGCTCATCCGCGCCGGACAGACCGTCCTGCTCGCCCTGGCCGCCGCCAACCGCGACCCCGACCACTTCGCCGACCCCGACGAGCTCGACCTGACCCGCGAGCCCTCGCAGCACGTCTCCTTCGGACACGGCGTCCACCAGTGCCTGGGCCAGCAACTGGCCCGCGTCGAGATGCACATCGCCTTCCCCGCCCTGCTCGGCCGCTTCCCCACCCTTCGCCTTGCCGTACCGCCGGAGCAGGTCCCGATGCGCGACGACATGTTCATCTACGGCGTTCACGCCCTTCCCGTCACCTGGGACAGGTGATCAACGACTATCTCTGTCGGCGCCTCGGCCGTTCACCGTGCCGACGGCACACCAGCAACCGAAACGGAGGAAGACCGTGTGCGGTATTGCGGGATGGATCTCTTATCAGCGGGATCTGCGCGCCGAGCAGGCGATCGTGGACGCGATGACGCAGACGATGGCCTGCCGCGGCCCGGATGACAGCGGCACCTGGATCCAGGGCCACGCCGCACTCGGCCATCGACGACTGGCCGTCATCGACCTGCCCGGCGGCCGGCAGCCCATGAGCGTCCAGGACGCGGGCGAGACGGTGGTCATGGTCTACTCCGGCGAGGTCTACAACTTCACGCAGCTGCGGCAGCAGCTCACCGCCCGAGGCCACCGTTTCACCACCGACTCCGACACCGAGGTGGTGCTGCACGGCTACCTGGAGTGGGGCGAGGCCGTCACCGAGCGGCTCAACGGCATGTACGCCTTCGCCATCTGGGACGCCCGCGAGCACAAGCTCGTCATGGTCCGCGACCGGATGGGCATCAAACCCCTCTACTACCACCCCACCCCCGACGGGGTGCTGTTCGGTTCCGAGCCCAAGGCGATCCTCGCCAACCCCCTCGCCTCGCGCACCGTGACGCTGGACGGCCTGCGGGAGACGTTCGCGTTCGTCAAGACCCCCGGCCATGCCATCTGGCAGGGGATGCGCGAGGTCGAGCCGGGCACGGTGGTCACCGTCAGCCCGGAGGGCATCCGCACCCGCATCTACTGGTCGCTGCAGACCCGGCCGCATCCCGACGACAGGGACGACTCCATCACCCGGGTGCGGGAGCTGCTGGAGGACATCATCCGCCGCCAGCTCGTCGCGGACGTACCGCGCTGCACCCTGCTCTCCGGCGGCTTGGACTCCTCGGCCATGACCGCCCTGGCCGCCCGTCAACTCGCCGCGGCCGGGGAGAAGATCCGCAGCTTCGCCGTCGACTTCGTCGGCCAGAGCGAGAACTTCATCCCCGACGACCTACGCGCGACCCCGGACGGTCCCTACGTCCACGACGTGGCCGGCAACTCCGCGACCGAGCATCAGGACATCGTGCTCAGCTCCGACCAGCTGGCCGACCCCGAGGTACGGGTCCGCGTGATCCGGGCCAGGGACCTCCCCATCGCCATGGGCGACATGGACGCCTCCCTGTATCTGCTGTTCAAGGCCATCAGGCAGCGCTCGACGGTAGCCCTGTCGGGAGAGTCCGCCGACGAGGTGTTCGGCGGCTACCAGCAGTTCTTCGACCCCGCGGCCCGGGCCGCCGACACCTTCCCCTGGCTGGTGCGCCTCCGACAGCACTTCGGCGACGACGACCACGTCCTCAACCAGGACGTCACCAACGCCCTCGACCTCGGCAGCTACGTCCAGGACAGCTACCGCCAGGCGGTGGCCGGGATCCAACGCCTCGACGGCGAAAGCGACTTCGAGTACCGGATGCGGCAGATCAGCCACCTTCACCTCACCCGCTTCGTCCGCGTCCTGCTGGACCGCAAAGACCGCATGAGCATGGCGGTCGGCCTGGAAGTCCGCGTGCCGTTCTGCGACCACAGGCTGGTGGAGTACGTCTACAACGCCCCCTGGGAGCTGAAGTCGTTCGACGGCCGGGAGAAGAGCCTGCTGCGCGAGGCCACCGCCGACCTGCTCCCCCGGTCGGTGTACGAGAGGGTCAAGAGCCCCTACCCCTCCACCCAGGACCCCGCATACGCCGTAGCACTGCAGAACCAGGTCAAGGACCTCCTGAGCACCCCCTCGCACCGGGTGTTCGACCTGGTCAGCCGCGAACGGCTCGCCCGCGCCGCCGGCACCGACGTACCCCAGATCAGCCAGGCGTCCCGACGCGGCCTGGAGATGACCCTCAACCTCGCCCTCTGGATCGACCTGTACTCCCCGGACCTGACGCTCAGCTGAGCCCAACGGGCCTCGGAGTGCACCCGAGCCACCGGCAGGGTCAGCAGTTCGGCATCGGCTTGCTTGGGCGGACGTCCTCTAGTGCTGTGGCCCCGCCGTCCACGACCGGAGCTTCTCGGGGTTGCGTACGCCCCAGATGTGCTTGATCCGGTCGCCTGCGACGTCGAACGCCATCACCACCACGGTGACGCCGTCTTGCTGAGCCACCAGACCGGGCTGACCGTTGACCCTGCGCTCCAGGAGCGTCAGGCCGGGTACCCTGCCGGCGATGTCGACGGCGTAGCGCGCGATCCGCTCGCCGCCTTCGATCGGACGGAGCGCGGTGCTGACCAGGCCGCCGCCGTCGCCGGTCGCCGTGGCGTCGGGGTCGAGGAGGCCGATGAGGGCGTCGATGTCCTTGGCCTCCCAGGCCTGCTTGAAGTCCCTGACGAGGTCGGCCTGCCGGGCCGTCGAGGCCGCGTGAGCCTGCGACGCGCCAATGCGACGGCGGGCCGACGAGGCCAGCCGGCGGCACGCCGCCGGCGTACGGCCGACAATCTCGGCCACTTCGGCGAAGGCGTAGCGGAAGACATCGTGCAGGATGAACGCGACACGCTCGGCCGGGGTCATCGATTCGAGCACGACGAGGAAGGCCATGTTGACCGACTCGTCGAGAGTGACCCGGTCGGCCGGGTCACTTGAGGTGCCGCCCGGCCGCCCGCTGATCCACTCCGTACGATCGGGCAGCGGCTCCGGGATCCATTCGCCCACGTAGCGCTCCCGCCGGGCCCGTGCCGAGCCGAGCAGGTCGAGGCAGATGCGGCTGGCGACCGTCGTCAACCAGGCGCCGGGGGACACGATGGCCTCCTGCTGCTGCCGGGACATGGCGTACCAGCGGGCGTACGTCTCCTGTACGACATCCTCGGCATCGGCCAGGGAGCCGAGGAGCCGGTACGCCAGATTGATCAGCTGACGCCGCTCGCTCATGATCGCGCTCAGGCTCGGATCGTGCCGTGGCTCGGACTGGGTGGTCATGGTGTCGCCGACTTTCCTTGGGTGCATCTGCCCTCACCAGATCGACGAGACAACGCCGCGGAATGTGAGGTCGGCGGGTCGCCTCACATTCCCAGCGGCTGTGTCGTCGGACTAATGAGACACCATCCAGCACGTAAGAAGCCCAGCGCCCCCGGCCGGTCCGCGGATCGCCGTCGCAACGCATGATCGTCCCGCTGGATGGTGGACCAGATCGTAAGCCTCCAACCACCGCTGGGCTTGAGAAGGGAAGACCCCGCATGTCCACGCCCACGACGACCAAGCAGGACAAGCCCATGTTCTTCCGTGTCGTGATCGCCCTGCAAACCTTGGCCGTCTTCGCCGCGCCGATCACCGCCGGACTGTTGTTGTCCTCGCCCGACGGACGGGTGCTGCACAGTGTTTCGGCGTACGGGGTGTTCACCGCGGCGGTGCTGCACCTGGTCGCCGCGATCTTGGTGTGGCGGCCGGGCGGCGGCTCGCCCAGGCCCATCTTGTCCGCGATCGGGTTCCTGGGGCTCACGCTGGCGCAGATAGTGCTGGGCATCGCGCACGTGAAGACCCTGCACGTCCCCTTGGGCGTCCTGCTGTTCGGCATCAGCGTCCTTCAGCTGCGCCAGGTCTTGGGCGGCCGACGCGCTCTGCCCCGACCAGACCACCGCTGAGATGGAGAAGGGAAGACCCTGCATGTCCATACCCACGACGACCGAGCAGGACGACCTCCGGTCGCGTCTGCCCGACCCCGCCCAGTTCTTCCCCGAGCTGGCACAGATCGCCGGAGCCATGTCCAAGGCCACCCGGAACGGTTCGATTCCGCAGACCACCATCAGCCTGGTGCAGCTCCGCGCCGGGCAGATCGTCGGCAGCACGTACCACACCGTCCGGCAAACCGGCCTCCTCCGCAAGGCCGGGGAGACCGAGGAGCGCATCACCGCTGTCGCCTCATGGCAGGACGCCCCCTACTTCACCGGCGCCGAACGGGTCGCCCTGGAGCTCGTGGAGGCGGCCCGTGGGCAGGCCGACCGTGGGCGGGCCGCTATCTCAGGAAGCCCTCGTAGTTGCGCTGCTGGAGCTGGGCTTCGATCTGCTTCACGGTTTCCAGGCCGACGCCGACCATGATCAGCAGGCTCGTCCCGCCGAACGGGAAGTTCTGCTGCGTCCCCGGGTCACGCAGGACGGCGAAGGCCACCAGCGGGATCAGCGCGAGTCCTCCCAGGTAGAGCGCTCCGGGGGCCGTCAGCCGCGACAGGACGTAGGCCAGGTACTGCGAGGTCGGCCGCCCAGGCCGCAGCCCGGGGACGAATCCCCCGTACCGCTTCATGTTGTCGGCGATCTCCACCGGGTTGAAGGTGATCGACACGTAGAAGTAGGCGAACCCGACGATGAGCAGCACGTACACGGTCATGTACAGCGGATGCGTCCCGGACGTCAGGTTGCGCGCCACCCAGCCGCCCACCTCGTCCCCGAGCAGCGGCGCGGCCAGCGTCGGCAGATACAGCAGCGACGAGGTGAAGATGACCGGCACGATCCCCGCCTGGTTGACCTTGAGCGGGATGTAGGTGCTGCTGCCGCCGTACATCCGCCGCCCCACCATCCGCTTGGCGTACTGGACGGGGATGCGCCGCTGCGCCTGCTCCACGAAAACCACGGCGGCGACGAGGAACACTCCCGACACCAGCATCACGGCGAGCGCGACGGGGTTGACCAGCAGGATGGTCGACACGTACGACGGGAACACGGCCACGACCTGCGTGAACATCAGGATCGACATGCCGTTGCCGATCCCCCGCTCGGTGACCAGCTCGCCCAGCCACATGACAGCGCACGTCCCGGCCACCATGGTGAAGACGATCACGGTGACGGCGAGCAGGCTCTGGTCGTGCAGGAGCGGGGTGGCGCACCCCGGCAGCAGCTGCCCGGTGCGGGCCAGCGCGACGACGGTGGTGGCGTTGAGCGTGGCCAGCCCGACGGTCAGGTACCGCGTGTACTGGGTGATCTTCGCCTGGCCCGCGTGGCCCTCCTTCCTGAGCTGGTCCAGCCGGGGCACCAGGACGGCGAAGAGCTGCAGGATGATGCTGGCGGTGATGTACGGCATGACGCCCAGCGCGAACACCGACAGCTTGAGCATCGAGCCGCCGCTCAGCAGCTGCATCATGTCGAACAGCCCGCCCCGCGCCGACCCCATGCACTGCTGGATCGCCACGACGTTCACGCCCGGCGACGGCAGGAACTGCCCGAACCGGAAGAGCGCGGTGACTCCCAGCGTGAACAGCAGCTTCTTGCGCAGTTCCGGCACGCGGAACGCCCTGGCGAACACGGTAAGCATGAGCCTTGAGTCTGGCCGCGCGGCGGCGCGGGGTCGTCCGCTGAGGCGCGGCACCGGCGTACGCAGATCCGCGTACGCGGCAGACTGGCCGCATGACTCCTGTCTGGGTGATCAGCGGGCCGCCGGGGGCGGGCAAGTCCACGGTGGCGGCGGCGTTGCTGGCCCACCTCGACCCGCCGCCCGCCCTGCTCGACAAGGACACGGTGTACGGCGACTTCGTGGCCAAGGTCCTGGAGGGGTACGGCAGGGAGCCGGGCGAGCGCGAGGGCCCGTGGTACGACGAGCACGTCAAGCGCTTCGAGTACGCGGGCCTGACGCGGCTGGCCAGGCAGATCCGCGGGCACGGCTGCCCGGTGATGCTCGACGGGCCGTTCACCAGCCAGGTCCACTCGGCCGAGCTGTGGCGGCGGTGGGTGGAGGAGCTGGGCGGCCCGCCCGTCCAGCTGGTGTGGGTCCGCTCCGACGGGCCGACGCTGCGCGAGCGCCTGGTCGCCAGGGGCCTCGGCAGGGACGCGGGCAAGCTGGCGGCGTTCGAGGCGTACCTGAAGGCGATCATGGTGGACGAGCCTCCGGCCGTCCCGCATCTGGAGATCGACAACCGGCCGGGGGCGGCGCCGCTGGAGGCGCAGCTCAGCGCGGCGGGTATGCGGCCGCGAGCAGGGCGGGCAGGCGCGGCACCAGGCGGGTGAAGCGGCCCTGCTCGTAGCCCGCGTCGGGCTGGTTGCTGAGCTGCTGGGAGACGAGCCCGGCGATCAGGGCGGCCGCCAGGTCGAGCCCTTCCTCACTCGTGGCGTCGGGGTGCAGCTCGCCCTGCTCCACCGCGTCGCCGATCAGGGCGGCGAAGTGCGCGCGGATGGCGAGGGCGGGCGCGTACGCCTGCTCGGACGGCGTGAACCCGGGCACCGGACGCCAGAACAGCAGCTGGGCCAGCACCTGGTTGGCCATGATCCACCGGGCGCCCGCCTCGTACGAGGCTCCGAGCGCCCGCAGGCCGGGCGGGTGCGACTCGGCGGCCTCCCGGACCGCGTCGAGGTACCCCTGCTGGCCCAGCGCGAACAGCGCGTCGTAGACCGCGTTCCTGGACGCGAAGTACCTGTACAGCGAGGGCGGCTGGACGCCGAGCCGCCTGGCGACCGTCGACAGGCTCAGCCCGGCGACTCCCTCCTCGGCCATCACGTCGAGCGCGAGGTCGAGGATCTCGGCCTGCGTCTCGGCCCTGCGCCGTGCTCTGCGGTCGGGAATGTCTGCCACGGCATGTAGCTTACGCTATGGGTGTTAGCTAAAGCTATGGAGGATCGCATGTCGCGCGACATCGTGCTCACCGGACTGCGGCAGAACAACCTGAAGGACGTCTCGCTACGGCTGCCCAAGGAGCGGCTCACGGTCTTCACCGGAGTGTCGGGCTCGGGCAAGTCCTCGATCGTGTTCTCCACGATCGCCGCGGAGTCGCAGCGCCAGCTCAACGCCACGTTCAGCGCCTTCGTCAGGAACCGGCTGCCGAAACACGAGCGCCCGCGGGCCGAGAGGCTGGCCAACCTGACCGCGGCCGTCGTCGTGGACCAGAAGCCGGTCGGCGGCAACGCCCGTTCGACGGTCGGCACGATGACCGAGATCCACCCGATCCTGCGCGTGCTGTTCTCGCGGCGCGGCGAGCCGTCGGCAGGCCCCGCGACCGCGTACTCGTTCAACGACCCCCAGGGCATGTGCCCCGAGTGCGACGGCATGGGACGAAAGGTGGAGGTAGACCTAGATCGACTGATAAATCGGGACCTGTCGCTTGACGAGGGCGCCATCCGCCTCTTCCCCGTCGGAACGTACGCCTGGCAGCTGTACGCCAGGTCCGGCCTGTTCGACCCGGGCAAGCCGGTGCGCGACTTCACCGCGAAGGAGCTCGACCTGCTGCTGCACGGCGGCGGCTTCAAGGTGAACAGGGGCGACTACGAGAACACCTACGAGGGCGTGGTCACCCGCTTCAACCGGCTCCACCTCAACCGCGACGTCGACTCCCTGGACGAGGCCGCCAAACAGGTCGTCCGCGAGGCCACCTGCCCGGCGTGCGGCGGCGCGCGGCTCAACGCGGCGGCGCTGGCCTCGCTGATCGGCGGGCGCAACCTCGCCGATCTGTGCGCGATGGAGATCACCGACCTGATCGAGCTGCTCGACGGGCTCGGCGACCCGGTGGCCGACGCGGCGGTGGAGTCGCTGCGCAGGATCGACGCGATCGGCCTCGGCTACCTGAGCCTCGACCGCGAGACGCCCACCCTGTCGGGCGGCGAGGCGCAGCGGCTGAAGACCGTCCGCCACCTCGGCAGCAGCCTCACGGGGATGACCTACATCTTCGACGAGCCCAGCGTCGGCCTGCACCCGCGCGACGTGCACCGCCTCGGCGACCTGCTGCTCGAACTGCGCGACAAGGGCAACACGGTGCTGGTCGTCGAGCACGACCGCGACCTGATCGCGCTGGCCGACCACGTCGTGGACCTCGGGCCCGGCGCGGGTTCCGAGGGCGGCAGGGTGGTGTTCGAGGGGACGGTCTCGGGGCTGCGCGCGGGCGGCACGCTCACCGGGCGGATGCTCAACCGGGTCACCGGGTTCAAGGACGCCTGCCGCACGCCGTCCGGATGGCTGACGGTCAGCGACGCCCGCACGCACAACCTGAAGAACGTGACGGTCCGCGTGCCCCTGGGCGCGCTCACGTCGGTCACCGGTGTCGCGGGGTCGGGCAAGAGCACGCTGGCCACGGACGAGCTGGTCGCCCAGCACCCCGGCACGATCCTCGTCGACCAGTCGGCCATCGCTGCCTCCCCCCGTTCTACCCCGGCCACCTACCTGGCCGCGATGGACCCGCTGCGCAGGCAGTTCGCCGAGGCCAACGGCGTGCGGCCGGGCCTGTTCAGCTTCAATTCGGCGGGCGCCTGCCCGGCGTGCAAGGGACGCGGCGAGATCAAGACGGACCTGGCGTTCATGGACCCGGTGACCCGGACCTGCGACGTGTGCGGCGGCACCCGCTACAGCGCCGAGGCGCTCTCCCACCGGCTCGGCGGCAGGACGATCGCGCAGGTGCTGGACCTGACGGCGGACGAGGCGGCCCGCGCCTACAGCCTGCCTGGCCTGTCCAGGCTCGGCGAGCTGGGCCTCGGCCACCTGACGCTGGGCCGGCCGCTGAGCACGCTGTCAGGCGGCGAGCGCCAGCGGCTGAAGCTGGCGCACCGGCTGCACGAGAGCGGCAACGTCTACGTCTTCGACGAGCCCACCACCGGCCTGCACATGGCGGACGTCGACACGCTCCTGGCGCTGCTCGACCGCCTGGTGGACGCGGGCAACACGGTCGTCGTCGTCGAGCACGACCTGGACGTGGTCAAGCACGCCGACTGGGTCATCGACCTGGGCCCGGAGGCGGGCCAGCACGGCGGCGAGGTGGTCTTCGAGGGCACCCCGGCCGCCCTCAGCCAAGCCTCCACCTATACCGCGAAATATCTCGCTAAGTCACTCGATACTGCTCGTCACGGACGTCGATGATCGCCATGTGCCCCGGCAGGTGGCCGATCGCGAACTCGACCCCGCTGGCCATGACCGCCGCCTGCGGCGTCATCCCGCACGCCCAGAACAGCGGCACCTCCCCCGGCCGAACCTCCACGGGGTCGCCGAAGTCGGGCCGTCCGAGGTCCTCGATCCCGATGGCGGCCGGGTCCCCCGCGTGCACGGGCGCCCCGTGCACCAGCGGATACCGTCCGGTCACCTCGATCGCGAGGCCCACCAGCTCCTCGGGCACCGGACGCATCGACACCACGAGCGGGCCCGACAGCGGGCCCGACGGCTCGCACGCCACGCTCGTGCGGTACATCGGCACGTTCGTCCCGAGCTCCAGGTGCCTGACCGGGACGCCTGCCCGCAGCAACGCCTGCTCGAAGGTGAAGCTGCACCCGATGAGGAACGGCACCAGGTCGTCGCGCCACTCCTGCATCACGTCGTCGAGGTCCGCGACGGGACGCCCGTCGCGGTAGAGCCGGTAGCCGGGCAGGTCGGTGCGCAGGTCGCCGGGGAACAGCTCGGTGGACCGCACGCCGGGTTCGCCCACGTCGAGCACCGGGCAGGCCTGGGCGTTGCGGTGGGCGAACAGCAGCAGCTCGTAGCCGAGCCGCCGGGGCACCGCGATCAGGTTGGCCTGCGTCCAGCCCCTGCACCAGCCCGCCGTCGGCACCCGCACCCCCGCGCGGAAGCGCTCGCGCGCCTGCGCGGGTGTCAGGTCAGCGACATCCACGTCTCGACAGTACGCCTGACGAGTGATGGTGCGCTGTGCGGCGTTCGTTCACCGGGAGCAGGGCCGTGGGACGGTTGTAATCTCTTGGGCCATGGGGGCGTGGAATGCGGAGAATCAGGGCACTTCCGGGGCGGCGGGCCCCGTCCCTTCCTGGCAGGCGCCCGGCGACACCGAACGTGATCTGTACGAGGCCAAGACGCGCGGCGACTGGGCCGCGTACTTCGACGTCCTCGCCGGCGCGGACCTGTATCACGCGATGTCACGCGCCCAGGCCGACTCCAAGCCCGGCTGGGTCTCTTACAGCGCCGTGCCCTGGGGACCTCGGCCTGACTTCAGGTGTCTCGTGTTCCTCACCGACGGGATGCTCCCGGCGCCCGCGGCCGACCCGGTCTTCTTCGAGGCCGATCTGGAGCAGCTCGCCCAGGACTGGCCCCAGGACGACGAATGGCTGGCCATCAACCCCGGCACCCCCTGCGAAGCGTTCTTCCCCGCGACGGCCGCCCATCGGCAGACGTGGCGCCGGCACGCCGACCGGATTCCCCACCCTCGCCGAAACCAGCTGCGCATGCTGTGGTCAGGGGGCCCGCTGCACGGCCCCGTCGCTCACGGTCTCGCCTGCGGGGCCCTTCTCTGCGTGAACAACGCCTCACTCTGGAACGCGATGGGCTGGCATGGCACCGGCTACGTCCGCGAGAGGAGACGCCTGGAGGAGTGGTGGGGAATCACCAGCCGAGAGGAGTGGGTGCGTGCCGAGGAGGAGCTTCTCAAGGGCCGGATGAGCAGCCCGTTCTGGGGATTCGTGCTGCGCGTACGCAGCGCGCTCGCCCGCGACTTCGGCGGCGTGGTCGAGGTGGACCACTGGCGGCAGGTGACCTCTCGGGTCATTCGGCACCGCGCCGCGGAAGAGACCACCCCCGACGGGGTCACCGGGACGGCCCTCCACAGCGCCTCCGAGACGGAGGCCGAGGTCGCCGGAGCACAACGCCTCATCGGACGAATCACCCGGTACGAGGCGCGATTCCGTGCGGACGGGCTGCTCGCCGAGGGCAGGTTCGTCCGCACGGTGGAGGCGTGGGACTACGGGCGGGCCTCGAAGATGGCCCGCTGGGGGCTCGGTGCCCGCTACTGCGACCTGGCGGAGGCCGAGCAGGCGGTCCTCCGCGCCGGACAGGTCAGCAAGATCAACTACCGTTCCTGGGAAGAGTTCTCGGCGGCCTACATCCTGGGACGTTGCCTCCACTTCGACGAGGAGGAGTTCGGTGACTGGTACGAGGACATGCTCAAGGCGCACAGAATCCTGACGACCGACCCGAACAGCCCCTGGCTCAACATCCCCTTCACCTGACCATGCGGCACAGCAGGCGGTTCCGCGCCCAGCTGTGGGCCCGGCTCAGCCGGACGTGACCACCGGCTCGACCGGCCTGGCCGCGCGTTCGTCGTAGACCTGGCGGGCGGCCAGCACCTCATCGGCGTGCTCGGCGGACCAGGCGGCGACGACCCCCAGCATGGCGGTGGCGCTCCTGCCCAGGTCGGTCAGCTCGTACTCGACGCGCGGCGGGATCGTCGGGTAGACGGTGCGGGTGGCCAGGCCGTCTCGTTCCATCGCCCGCAGGGTCTGGGAGAGCATCTTCTGGGTGATGCCGTCCAGCATCCTGCGCAGCTCGTTGAAGCGCCTGGGGCCGTCGAGCAGGGCCCCCATGGCGAGCGTCGTCCACTTGTTGGTGAGCATGTCGAGGACGGTGCGGGGCTTGCACGCCCGCAGGAACGCGTCCGCGCCGCCGTACGCACGGAGATCCGGAAACCTGGTACCCATGAGGTACCTGAATACCAATCAGGTGCCTTCTTCACAAGAGATACCGACCCGGCAAGCATGGCGACATACCGACTCAGCGAGGAGATGTCGCAATATGCGCGCGATCGTTTACCGTTCCTTCGGCGGTCCCGAGGTGCTGGAACTCGCCGAGGTCGAGCGGCCCGTGCCGGAACGGCACGAGGTGCTGGTCCGGGTCCGGGCGGCGGGCGTGAACCCGCCCGACTACAAGCTGCGGCGCACGCCGTACCCGCCGCGCTACACCGAGCCGCCGCTCACCCCCGGCTGGGACGTGTCGGGCGTGGTCGAGGAGGCCGGACGCTACACCGCCAGATTCAAGCCCGGCGACGAGGTGTTCGGCATGCTGAACTTCCCGCACCCCGCCGCCGCCTACGCCGAGTACGTGGTGGCCCGGCCGCGGCAGCTCGCCCGCAAGCCCGCCGGGGTCGGCCACGTCCAGGCTGCCGCGCTGCCCATGGCCGCGCTGACGGCGTGGCAGGCGTTCGAGGACGTCGCCGAGATCCGGCCCGGCCAGCGGGTGCTCGTCCACGCGGCGGCGGGCGGGGTCGGCCACCTGGTCGTGCAGCTCGCCAAGCTGCGCGGCGCGTACGTCATCGGCACCACAAGGGCGAGCAAGCACGACTTCGTGCTCGGCCTGGGCGCGGACGAGGTGATCGACTACACCGCCGTCGACTTCGCCGAGGCCGTGTCCGGGGTCGACGTCGTGGTCGACCTGGTCGGCGGCGACTACCCGCGCCGGTCGCTGCCGGTGCTGCGTCCTGACGGCACGTTCGTCGGGGCAGCGGGCATGACCGACGGGGACGCCGAGGCGTACGACAGGGCGGGCGTCCGGTGGGACAGCTTCAGCGTGGAGCCGGACCACGCGGCGCTGGAGTCGATCGCGCGACTGGTGGCCGACGGGAAGCTGACCGCCCACGTGGACCAGGTCTTCCCGCTGGCCGACGCCGCCAAGGCGCACGAGCTGATGGAGAGCGGCGCGTTCACCGGCAAGCTCGTGCTGGACGTCTAATACTCGACCTCGAACGTGTGGGGGCCGAGGGTGAAGCCGGCGCCCTTGGGCACGACGTAGCCGTGCCCGACGAGCTTGGCCAGGCTCCGCCGCACGTCCTCGTCGGTGAGGCCGGTGGCGTGCACCAGCGCCGCCGGCTCGGCGCCGCCGCCCTCGAGCACCTGCGACGCGACCGCCTCGTACACGTGGATGTCGACGTCCGACAGGGCCTGCACGTCGTGATCGCAGTCCATCAGCGCTGCCTCGCTCCCTCCCTGAGCCGTTCCGGGTTGATCTGGCGCTCGGGGTAGCGGCGCAGGTACTCCGATTCGAGCTCGTTGGTCCTGGACGTGTGCGTCGCGAGCGCGTCGTCCGAGCCGTGCAGGAAGGTGTCGGTACGGGTGGCATGGAGATGCCGCAGCTCACGCAGCAGGTCGTGGTCTCCGAGTTCCCTTGGGTCGATTCCCATCATCGTCATGGGGTGCCCCCTACCCCAGAAGACCCCCGACAATATCTGTCATATTTCCTGACATAATCCATTGTCTGGATGAGACGGCCGCTTTACCGTCCCGTTATGGACCTCGAGCTCAGGCACCTCAGGATCGTTCGGGCGGTCGCGGACGCTGGAAGTGTCAGCAAGGCCGCGTCCCTGCTCGGGTTGGCGCAGCCCGCCCTGACCGCCCAGCTCAAGCGCGTCGAGCGGATGCTCGGCGGCGCCCTGTTCGAACGCGACCGCCGCGGCGCCAGGCCGACCCGGCTCGGCGAGCTGGTGCTCGCCCGCGCCCGGGTACTCCTGCCCGCCGCCAAGGAGTTACAGGACGAAGCCCTCCGATTCGCCCACACCTCCTCTCCCGGCTTCCGCATCGGAGCCACCAACGGCCCCATCCTGGGCGGGCTCGTCGACCGGGTCGCCGCCGAACGCCACGTGAGCACGTACACGTCCTGGTCGACCCGCGAGCTGACCAGCATGGTCGAGATGGGCCGCCTGGACTACGTGCTGACCGGCGCCTGCGGCGACAGCGGCACGCCCTCCGGCTCCCTGCTGTGGGAGACGATCAGCCTCGACCCGGTCTTCACGCTGGTCGGCGAGCGGCACCCGGCCGCCGCCGAGAAGGAGGTGGAGCTGGCCGAACTGGCGGACGAGCAGTGGGCGGTCACACCGGGCGACGGCTGCTTCGCCGACTGCTTCGCCATGGCCTGCGTCCGCGCCGGCTTCACCCCCGGAACGATCTACGAGACCGACGTGACCACCTGCGCCCACCTCGCCCAGGTCGGCCGCGCCGTGGTGCTCTGCCAGGCCACCCACCAGGCCGCGCCCGGCCTGGTCATGGTCCCGCTCGCGGGCGCGCCGCTGCGCTGGCGGCAACTCCTCGGACGGCACCCCACCGCGCCGGACGCCGAGTGGGTCGTCGCCCAGGCCAGACAGGCCCACACCGAGTCGGTACGGCGCAGCCCCGTGTACAACGACTGGCTGGCACGGAACCCAGGCTTCGGCACCACCCCAAACGCCCGTCTCCACCCCCATTGACGCCCATCATCACGCCATAACACGGAGATAGGGGACAACTGGCATCTCCTCGCCTCCCCCGGCCCGCCGTTACGGTGACGGCACCCCCAGCAGAGGAGATGACATGCTCCGTCGCACTCCCGCGCTGATCGCGATCGCGATCGGCGCCTTAGTCATGACCGCCACTCCGGCTGTCGCGGCGAAGCCGCCGTCCGGAGTGGTGGACGCCCTCCAGCGGGACCTCGGCATCACCAAGGAGCAGGCGGTGAACCGCCTGGCCAACGAGGCACGCGGCAACGGCGCGGCGCCGGGGCTGCGCAAGAAGCTCGCCGACCGGTACGCCGGCGCGTGGTACGAGGGGCCGGAGAGCGCCTTCGTCGTGGCCAGCGTCGACAAGGCCGACACCGGCGCCATCGCCACCGCCGGCGCGCAGGCCAGGATCGTCACGCGGACCCTCGCCCAGCTCACCGCCGTCAAGGACGGCCTCGACCGGGCGTCCGCTCCCCCCGCGACGGTGTACGGATGGGCCATCACGCCGCAGGCGAACAGCGTCACCGTCCAGGCGGCCGACCCGGCGGCGGCGCAGAGCTGGGTGGCCGCGAGCGGTGTGGACGCCGCGGCCGTGACCGTCGAGCAGGCGTCCGAACGGCCCGGGCTGTTCTACGACATCCGCGGCGGCGACGCCTACTACATCCCGTCCAAGGGGTACCGGTGCTCCATCGGGTTCGCCGCCAGGCGCGGCACCCAGGTCGGCTTCACCAGCGCGGGCCACTGCGGCAGCGTCGGCGACGCCACCACCGGCTACAACCAGGTCGCCCAGGGCACCTTCCAGATCTCCTCCTTCCCCGGCAACGACTACTCCTGGGTGGCGACCAACTCCAACTGGACCGCGCCCGGCGTGGTCAACGGCTACAGCGCCGGCATCCTGCCCGTCCGCGGCTCGGCGGTCACCCAGGTGGGCGGCGCGGTCTGCCGCTCCGGCTCGACCACCCAGTGGCACTGCGGCACCGTCCAGGCGCTCAACTCCACCGTCAACTACCCCGAAGGCACCGTGTCCGGGCTGACCCGCACCAACGTGTGCGCGGAGCCGGGCGACTCCGGCGGCGCGTTCATCTCCGGTGACCAGGCGCAGGGCATGACGTCCGGTGGCTCCGGCAACTGCAGCAGCGGCGGCACCACGTACTTCCAGCCCATCGGCGAGATCCTCTCCGCCGCCGGTCTGACGCTCATCACCGCCGGCGGCACCCCGCCCCCGACGTGCCAGGGCCACCGCGAGACGTACACCGGCTCCCTGACGTCCAACCAGAGCGCCTACCAGCCGAACAACTCCTCGTACCAGACGACGACGTCCGGCACGCACAGCGCCTGCCTGGACGGCCCCACCGGCGCCGACTTCGACCTGTACCTGGAGAAGTGGAACGGTTCCGCCTGGACCGTCGTCGCGACCAGCGACAGCCCGAACCCCGACGAGACGATCAGCTACAACGGGACGGCCGGAACCTACCGGCTCCGCATCCACGCCTACAGCGGCTCAGGCTCCTACACCCTCGGCCTGACCCACCCGTAGCCTCGTGATCCGGCCGGGGAGCAGGGCGCCCTCCTCCCCGGCGGCCACCCCCTACTCCCCCACTTCTGCGAACCTCCTCGCAGGAACGCTCCCCACGTTCACGAACCTCCCCACGTTCACGGACCCCCCACGTTCACGAACCTCCTCACGGGAACGGTCCCGTCGGCCTCCGCCTCCCGCGGCTCACACCAGGCTGTACTCCCAGCCGGGCTTCCAGTCGAACGGCGCGTCCACCAGTTCCTCCAGCGGGACCCCTTCCAGCAGGTACTGCAACGCCCACCGGTTGGCCGAGTGCGAGATGACCAGCACCGCGCATCCCTGCCACTCCTTCATCACGTCCGCGAGGAACGCCGCCGTCTCCGCCACGACATGGCGGTAGCTCTGCCCGCCCGGCCACGGCGCGTCGATGTGCCTGCGCCGCAGCGCCGCCACCTCGGTGACGGGCCGCCCGTTGTAGATCCCGTAGTCGCACTCCCTGAGCCGGGAGTCGAGCCTGATCTCCTTGCCGTCCGGAAACGCGATCTCCGCGGTCTGCACGGCACGCCGCAGGTCGGACGCGTACACCACGTCCACGTCCCGCCGCCGCGCCCCCAACTCAGCGGCCAGCTCACGCCCCGCAGCGGACAACTCGCCCGGCAGCCACCCGGTGGCGATGCCGATCTCGTTGTCCACGGTGATCGAGTGCGTCTCGTAGATCAGTCTGACGGCCATGATCCGACGCTACCCGGGAGGCGCCGCCCCAGATGAAGAAATTTCGCATCCGTCCCCCTCTCACATCAGGAGAGCCCGGTACCCCGCGAGCGCCGCTGGGACTATGATCGCTTTGGGCTCCATCTTCCCTCGCGGGCATGAAACAATGTGCGGTGCGGGCGGTCACACTGGTGGCGCAAGGGGGGCATATCCGGATCCGATGCTCTACCCTTAGCCTGCCGTAAAGCCTCCCGCAGGCCAGACAACTGAATCCAGGGGCGGTAGCTCAGCCGGTCAGAGCATCGGACTCATAATCCGTGGGTCGTGGGTTCAAGTCCCACCCGCCCTACTCTTCAATACCGCGTCCGACCTGGGGTTTCTCGGTTCTCGCCGGCCTCGGATCACGTTGTTGATCATGGCTGGTTGCTCGACGGTTGCTCTTGTGTACGGACCGTGTATGGCGGTAGATCATTTAGACCTGTAGGGCGTCAAATCGCGCGCACGTGGGTTGATCTGGGGTTTCACCAGTCAAGCTAGGCGGCTCGGCGGTACTCGCTGATCGCTCCTCCAAGTATCTTGTGGCGTTCGATCCGGCCTTCCATCGGCACCACAACATGCTCATCGTGATCGGGTGGTCGTTGCCCACGGGACTGATGCGGCCGATGCGCGTTGTAATGATCGATGTACTCGTTCAGAACCGAGCACAGGTGACGTTCTCCGTAAATCAGCATGCGGTCGGTGCACTCAGCCCGCACCGTCCGCACCCAGCGCTCGGCAAAGCAATTCGCCCTCGGCGTCCGCGGCGGCGTCCTCAACACCGTGATACCCACGGCGGCAAACACCTCATCGAAAACAGCAGTGAACTTGGCATCCCGATCGCGAATGAGGAAACGGAACGACCCTGCCCGCTCGCCGAGGTCCATCAGGAGATTGCGGGCCTGCTGAGCGGTCCACGCCCCGGTCGGACGGGAGGTCACGCCCAGGACGTGCACCCGTCGCGTTCGAACCTCCATCACGAACAACACGTACAAGCGCTTCAGAAAGATCGAGTCAACATGGAAGAAATCGCAAGCCAGAAGCCCTTTAGCCTGCGACCGTAAGAAGGTCCGCCAGGAGGTGTCGAGATGTCGGGGCGCCGGGCCGAAACGGCGCGAGCGCAGGATGCGCCGTACCGTCGCCCCGCTGACCTGGAAGCCAAGCCGCGTCAACTCCCCGTGCACCCGTCGATGGCCCCATCCGGGGTTCTCCCTCGCCAGGCGAATGATCAGGTCCCGGATCTCCCAGCTCGTTCCTGGACGCCCGGGCCGATGCGGGTAGGTCCAGGCCCGTCGCAACAGGCGACGATGCCATGCCAGCAATGTCGCCGGAGTGACCAGCCGATGGGCGCGTAGCACCGCTGGCAACCACCGGGCCAACGCCGCGAGAACAGCCCGATCGGCCCAGTCCGGCTTCGGGCGTCCGACCTGACGCCGCAGCACCGCCGCCTCGTGACGCAACACCATGATCTCCGCGTCCTTCGACGCGTGACCGCGGCCCAGCAACATCAGCCAGCCGAACACCCGAAGCACGAGCAGATAGAGCAAGCGGACAAGCACAAGACGCGATCTTTCCTGCAGGGACGAACCCCGTCAAACCACAGGTCAGAGCCGTCGTGGCTGTATTTTGACGCGGTACAGGGTGCGCCGCCGCTGCGGCGGGATGTCTCGTACAGCGGCCTGCCAGGGTTTCATTCGGGGTCGGCGGGTGGCTGGAGTTGCTGAGTCATGGTGGTGTCGTCGGTCAGGCGCCAGTGCTCGACGATGCGCCCGCCTCTGATCCGTTCGAACTGCATCTGGGTGACGCGGAAGGCCCGCCCTGTGGGTGGCTGCCCGAACAGCGGCCCGGTGTGAGTGCCGGTGACGGTGGTTCGTACCGCCACGACGTCTCCGTCGGTCACCAGGTGTTCGATCTCGTAGTGCAGGTCGGGGAATCCGGCTCGCATCCCGCTGATGATCGGGCGCAGCCCGTCCGGACCGGGTGGGACATCAGGCATGCCGGCGTTGTGGTTGACGTAGTCGGCGGCGATGACGTCGTCGAGGATGTCCAGGTCACCGGTGTTCCACGCCTGAAAGTACCGGTCGATCAGGTGACGTGCCTGAGGGGTGTTCGTGGCCTGGTCGCGGCCGGTGGGGGTGGCCAGCTCGACCAGCACACCGTCGAGGTCGCGTACCAGCGCCACGGTCTGGCCCCACGGCTTGACCACCACGTCGGTGACCTTCTCGGCGCCCGCACGCACCGCCCGGGTCAGTGCGCTCGGCACGTCATCGGTCAGCAGAGTCAGGTTCAGGCCCGGCGGCGGAGCGTCCGGGCGGGTGGCGCTGACCCCAGTGGGCAGCGCCGCGGAGGAGACGGCGAACCCGTGCTCGGCGAACGCCAGCACGGTGGTACCGGTGTGCAGTTCGGCGTACTGGCCGCCGGGGTGACAGAACCGTTGCTGCAGGCCGAACGCCTCGATGTAGAAGGCCAACGTCCGTTCGACATCGGCGACGTACAGCACGGTGTATCCGAAGGTGAGGTTCACGCCCCCCACGCTTTCGTCCGGGGGTCTGCGCAGTCTTGAACGATCCGGCAGCCACGGGCCGCCGGTCATCGCACCGGATCAAGGGCCCGGGGATCCGGTGCCACGTTGGACAGCACGCTGCCGGGGGTCAGGCCGGTCAGGGTGCGCATCTGCCGGCAGAGGTGTGCCTGGTCGCTGTACCCGCTGCGGTGAGCGATCTCCGCCAACGACAACCGGCGCGCCCCGCCCAAGACCAGCGCCCGCTGCAGGCGCCGGATTTGATGGAACGTGCTCGGTGGCAACCCCACATGCTCGGCGAACACCGACCGGACCGACCGTTCTGAGATCCCCAGCGCATCCGCCACCGAGCGGATTGACGGCGCCCGCACCGCAGTGCTCACCAGTTCACATGCCCGCAACGCCCGAACCTGGCTGGGCGTGTGGGGCACTGTCAGCTGCCCAAGAAAGGCCACGAGCGCGGCCATCACGTCCCCGGTCGCCGGTCCGGCCGGTTCCAGTGTCCCGATCCGGACCACTCGTCCGCACAGGTCATCTGCGGTCATCCCGGTCAGGATGGACAGGGCTCCGGGCCGCAGGCGAGCCCCCACCACGGCCGACTCCGCGGGGATCGGCTGGTGGTGCGCCCGATGGCTTGGCCCGACCGCCAGCACTCGCAGAGCACCGGTGACGACCACATCGCTGTACCCGTCCGGGAACACCGGATGCCGCCACGTCCCCGGCGACAACGCCCGAACCTGCCACAACGCTCGCACCTGATGCCGCAAGATCACCGGAACCGTACATTCGGCGTACTCGGCCAGATCCGAGTCCACCAACACCGAGGCGCCCCCGCCCAAGACCAACCGCGGCAGACCGGAACCCGGCAAGACCACACACCTCCACCCCGACCTTGAACCGCCGCACACGCGGCTCTGGCCAGCTGGGGTTACCGACCCTGACGGCCCTCCAGTCTGTAACCGCAACGACGTACATTCTGCCAGGCCAGGGCCGCGGACACATCGGGAGGTTCGCGCAGGGCTGCTCATCATGGCCGGGAAAACCCTGTGGGTGTCAAGAACTCGGCCGCCCTATGCGACCTGCACATATTCGTGGATCAGCCCGCCGAGGCGGTCACGCCGGATGACCTTGATATCGTCCTCGACCGGGTCGGGAAGGGCTCGCAGCGGGGCGGCCTGGCCCAGGGAGCGATGCGGGCGATGCTCATTGAAGTGGGTCTCGTAGATCGCCAGCACGCGTCGTAAGTGGCGGGCGTTTACGATGAGAATCCGATCGAGGAGTTCTCGGCGCAGGCCGCCGATCCAGCGTTCGGCGAAAGCGTTGGCCCGCGGAGCTCGAGGTGGCGTCTTGAGAATGCGGATGCCTGCGGCCGTGAAGACTTCGTCGAACATGGTGGTGAAGTTCGTATCCCGATCATGGATGAGGAATTTGAACCCCTCCGCTCTGTCCCCCAGCTCGATCATCAGGTTCCTGGCCTGCTGCGCAACCCAGGGCCCGGTCGGATGCTCGGTGACGCCGAGGACGTGCACCCGGCGGGTGCTGATTTCCATGACGACCAGGCAATACAGGCGTTTGAACAGCACGGTGTCACAGTGGAAGAAGTCGCATGCCAAGATCCCCGTTGCTTGAGCGCGCAGAAACTCACTCCAGGTCGGCCCCGCGCGTCGTGGCGCCGGGTCGATACCGGCCTTCTTCAAGATCAGCCACACCGTGGAGGCCCCGACCCGGGAACCCAGGGCGGCGAGTTCCCCGGCGATCCGCCGGTAACCCCACAGCGGATTCTCCCGGGCCAGACGAAGTATCAAGGCCCGGATGGTGCCGCGGGTGCGAGGCCGACCCTGGCTTCGCCGCTTGAAGGTCCAGCGCCGCCGTACCAGATCGGCGTGCCTGCGCAGCAGCGTGCCCGGCGTCACGAACAACCGCCGACGACCTTCCAGAGACAGCAGCCGCGGCCAGCGCGCTGATCATCGCTCGATCCGCCCACGCCAGCTGAGGCCTGGCCACCTGCCGACGCAACACCGCGAGCTGATGACGCAAGGCCAGAATCTCCGCCTCCTTCGACCTCTGCGAGCGCCCCGACAGCACCAGCCAACCCGCGAGCCGAACGAAGATCAGATAAAGCAACCGCAACGCCATGAACAGCGATCATGCCCGCCAGAACAGAAACGCCGAACCCCAGGTCAACCCCAACGGCCGAGTTTCGGGCATCCACAGGCGCCACGTCCCTGATCTCGACCTGATGACGTCGTTCGGGCCCGACCGCGTGGCGCGGCTGCTGCGCGACGGCCGCGGCCTGCTGCTGACGACCGCGGACGAGGCCGTGTTCGAGGCCGTGTTCGCCGAGGCGTGGTCGGCCAGGATCGGCCGGATGCATGTGCAGGGCGAACTCGGGGCGGACGCGGTGCTGGTACGGCCTGACGGTTATGTCTGCTGGGCTGGTTCCGCCGCCGACGTCTCCAGCCTGGCCGACGCCTTGGCACAGTGGGCGGGCGCCGCCGTGACCACCCGCGATCATCATGGGGTGCCCCATGAGCGCCGCTTCCCCTCCGACCTGACCGACGCGCAATAAGCGCTGATCGGGCCGCTGCTTCCCACTCCGAACACGGGCGGACGGCCCGAGAAGCACCCGCGCCGCGACATCGTGGACGCGATCTTGTATGCGGTGCGGACCGGCTGCGCCCGGCGCCTGACCGGCGCCAGCTCGACGGCTGTCGTCGTCTCGTTCCCCGGCCGTCGACAGGGACCGACAGGCCCAACGCTCGACGGACGCCGGGGATGGGAGACGAGTCGGCCTATAGGCCGGGCTCAGACGCCGCCCCTCTGTGACCTTGCACTTCTCCCGGACACGCTCCCGGCCCTGCGCCTGCCGAAAACTCCATCCATGCAGCTCAAGGGGGCATGGCTTCTTGATCGTCGGAGAAATCCTGAAGCCTGCCGTCAAGAAGATGACAAACCAGAAGGGACGAGACCTGGGCGTCATCGTGGACGGGGATGGCTTCGTCGTCCGCGCCGTGACATGGGCCGAGGTGATCCAAGACGTCTGTAGCTGACTTGCTTTCGTCCGCCAGGCGCTCGACTGCCAGAGCGCCAACGACAGTATCTGCAGCGTGCTCACGGCCAATGTCTTCCCGACCTGACGACCTCCAGCCACGCCTCGAAGTGGAAACGATCCGAATCACCACAAAGCGAATAGTCAAGGGCGCGCCATCGGCGTCGCTTTGGGCCAACGCCACCGCCGTCGACATGCTCGGTTCGTGCTCTTCGGCACCCGAAACAGAGGAACACAGGGCGGCATCATCAGACATTTTGAAAGCGATATTCGCAGACTAAATGATACAATCGGATAGCTTACGGCAGGGTCAGGCATAATAGCTGCGGACTTTTAATCCGTAGGTTCCGGGTTCGAGCCCCGGGCGCCCTACCACCCTACACCCCATCTGACCTGGGCTTTCGCGATTTTCGACTCGTTTCCGGGAGGCGGAAATGGCCGAGTAGGTGCTCGGACAGTGCTCTTCGGCAGGCGTCAGGCATGCGGGCGGACCCGACAGCGGGCACGCGTATCGGCCCCTGGACCCCGCAGGTCAAGCCAGACCCGCCAGAAGCGCAAGGGAAGGGCAAAGCAGAAGGGGTGACGGGCGGCTCGTGTCCGGCCTGATCACAGGCCCGCTCGAGCTCGCGTAGATCATCTTCGGCCGGGCCGGAGCGGCCCTGTCACGTTACCGCGTTCTGATCCCATCTGTTACCTCTGGGGCCAGCGAGCGATTAGGGCGAGTCGAGGTGCGCCGGTCCGGCTGGATGCCGTGGGCGATGCCGTTGACCGTTGCGGAAGCCGACCGACAGATCGCGTGGGAACAGCACATCCTCGCCGCCCCCGTATTCGCCGACGCAGAACATTCGCGAGGCCACTCTGAAGGGCCGGGAATGCCACCGCCCGCAAGGGACACCACGGAGGAAGCCCGCGGGTGATCACCGACGACGTGCTGCACATCGCGCTCCATCACTGCGCGAACGGCGAATCGGTGGAGGACATCCGTGCGGACCTGATCATCTCCACCCGCAAGCTCAAGAGATAGCACCCTAGATGAATGATTCCAAGGGGGCGCGGGATCAATGGTCAGGCGTTATCTAGGGTTGGAGGGCCTGCCGAGATCCGTCGGTGATGAAGCACTCGATGCCGCCGGCTTGCTCCGCGATATGGCGCAACCGCTCGTCCGGGTCCGCGACGTCGATCGGGATGTAGCAGGCGCCGGCTTTTAGGACTCCGAGCATCGCGGCGAAGAGCTCAGGGGTACGCGATAGGCACAACCCGATCGGGGTGCCTGGGCGGACTCCGACATCCAGCAGCCAGTCGGCCACACCGTTGGCCAGCCGATCGAGTTCGGCGTAGCCGACCTCCCGAGCGCCGTGCACCACTGCGATGGCATCAGCCCCCCCTTGCTGTTCGGCCACGCGCTCGAAGAGCCCGTGAACGGTGAAAGCGGGGTATTCCACAGCGCTACCCGTCCATGCGCTCAAGGGCTGCTCAGCCCCCGGGGACCGGACAGTACTGTCTGCGCTGTTCATTGTGCGGTTCCTCCATGGAGTCACATCTGCTTACGCGTGAGTTACGCCTGGCCGGGACGCTGCGGCTCGGCCCACGACAAGGGCGCAGCACGGATGCCGACCCCTGATCAGGGTCGCGCAGAGTTGCTTTCCTTCTGGCAATAACGGGCATGCAGAGCGACACAGGTGCTGATGCCGACTAACCAAGACGTCCTCGTCGAGGGGCAAAGGCCGCTATCGGAGCAGCCAGAGAAGCAAGAGTCGATTACTGATTCCCTTGCCGGGGCCGTCTCCAGACAGGTCATGCCAAGCCTTACGGCCTCCTTGACGAGATGGGATACCGACGCCGACAGGGCGCCGGTCACCCCGATGCGTATGGGGATGAGAGCCGCGTTCCGGCGATCGGTGAGCAGGTTGCTCTGCCTTGGCGGATACCCCTGAAAGAGCCGAACGGGCCAATCACGCAGGGTGGGTCGAGGGGTGCTCAAGTCCGACGCGAAGGGTGCCAGGTCTGGTGTGGCGCAGGTCGCCACCAGCGTCGATGACGGAGTAAGTGGCCGGTGGCGGTGTCGCGGAGGAGCCTCCATACGAGGTCGACAAGGCGGCCCTTGCTGCAGTACCGACGTCGATCACGAGGACGGGTATGTAAGGCAGGTGGCGTGGAGCGCTGCGGCCGTGGTGATGTTCTATCTCGTCGTCTGGTTCGTCATGGGCCGGTTGGAGCGCACACGCTGCTGTTGCGGGTGGTCGAGGATGACTCCGCAAGGGTTCGCTGGAACCGCTGCGCGAGTTCGGCGGTCTTTAGACGACGTCTCATTTGGTGAGTCGGCGGTAGCAAATTAGCGCTGCGGCGATGGCGACGAAGGAGGCGAAGTGGTCGGCTCGGCGTTAGTAGCGGCGGTGTAAGCGGCGGCAGCCGGCCAGCCAGGAGACCGTCCGTTCGACTACCCAGCGGTGCCGGCCCAGGCGCTGGCTGGATTCGATCCCGCGGCGGGCGATGCGCGGGATGATGCCGCGCCCGCGCAGGAAGGTGCGCAGGTGCGGGTAGTCGTAGCCCTTGTCTCCGTGCAGCTTGCCCGGTCGGCGACGGCGCGGGCCGCGGCGGGAGCGGATCGGCGGGATGGCACGTACCAGCGGCTCTAGTCCCAGGCTGTCGTGGGTGTTGGCCGCGCTGATCGCGACAGAGATCGGCAGACCGGACCGCTCGGTGATGAGATGGATCTTCGACCCTTTCTTGCCGCGATCGACAGGATTCGGGCCTGTCAGGTCCCCCCTTTGACGGCCCGCACGCTGACGGAGTCGATCGCGCATCGCGACCAGTCCAGCTGCCCGCGCGAGCCGAGCTCATCGAGCAGGATGCGATACAGCTTGGCCCACACCCGGGCCTCTCTCCACTCGACGAAGCGGCGATGCACCGTTTGCCAGGAGGCGCCGAAGATCGGCGGGAGCTGACGCCAGGTGCACCCGGTGGTCGCCACGAACACGATCGCAGCCAAGATCAAGCGGTTGTCGGCTCGCCGCCGGCCACCGCCCTGCGGCCGGATCGGTGACGGTGGCAGCACTCGCTGAAACAGCTCCCACAGCTCGTCGGGAACCAGCCGGTCCATGAACGCATCCATGATCAATCCAACGAATTGATCACCAAACGAGACACGATCTAAAGAGGTCCTAACAGAATGATCTTTGTTGTGATTTGATCTCTCGCTGTACAGTACTTGCCCCCGCACTCCTCGTGAAGGCGGCACCAGTTCGGACCTGCTACTTATGATCAAGGGCGCGGCTGCCTCGCAGAGACGAACAACCGAACGCTTGCGACGACGACAAGAGGCCTCGACTGCAGCACTTCATACCGGTATCGCCCTCTGATGGTCGCGGTTCGGCGGGCACATAGGCTGCATCACTGGCAAGACCGCCACGCCCTCCAACTCTCTGACTATTCCCTGGGATTAGCAGTTGCGAACAACCCAGCTGGTCGTCCAAATCGCCGAGGAGTAGGTTCGGCGGCCTCCTCCGGCGACCGTCCAGCAGCCAATGCTGGAATTCCCGTTCAGGACGACCTTGAACTTGTGCGTTGCGGTGCATTTGTTACGAACGACATAGCCAGCTTGCGAGCCGCCGACAATCATGTCTGGCCCCGAAACGCGGACACCGCAGAATCCGGGATCCGCCGATGCCGTACCGGTGAGAGCCATGGTCGAGGCAACCATGGCAGCGCTCGTGACGACTATCTTGATACGCAGAGCACGTTTCGCAGTGATGAGCATACGCCGATCCCCTTTCAGCAGTTCTGGGCGTAGGCCCAGAACTTCCCGGTCGATACCAGGAACGATTTCGTCGCCTTCGGCGCGATCTTGCCACACGAACTCGTTCGGCCGGCCCCGTCGTTGACCCTGACCTTGATGGTGTGGCCGCACCGGTTGTACACCGGGAAGACCATCCCCTCGTAGGCCGGGCTCCCTTCCCCTACTCGAGCGCAGGTTCCTGGGTCGGCAAGGGCCGAGGGGGCGGTGACGAGCGATACCCCGCCGCCGAGCGCGATACTGAAAGCGATGACGGCGGCCTGCTTTTTCCTTTTCACCTTCACCTCACGTAGGCAGATTTTCGCGAATTAAGTCTTCGCGGCTGATCGCAAATTTCGTACTACGCAGCGCCGTGTAGCCGGCAGCCTGTACGAGCTGACCGCGCCAA
The DNA here is from genome assembly GCF_040300065.1 of Nonomuraea sp. NPDC000554. Lineage (NCBI taxonomy): Bacteria > Bacillati > Actinomycetota > Actinomycetes > Streptosporangiales > Streptosporangiaceae > Nonomuraea > Nonomuraea sp. NPDC000554. The sequence goes on from NZ_JBEPDC010000017.1 coordinate 31,006, forward strand.
CCGCCGCAAGCACCCCCGACGTCCTGGTTCTTCACTGCATGTTGCCCCCCTTTACCGTGTGATCGACTGGTGATCCTCATCGTGCGGCGGGCGGTGTTGAGGATGTGTTGAGGATGTGTTGAGGTGGGCCGGAATCGGGCGCTCCAGCTCCAGGCGACCAGGTGGAGGAGGTCATCGAGCTGCGGCTAACGTCAACCCCGACAGTCTCCGAGAGCAGCAGCTGGCCAACATCCCCGCATCTACGGCCCCGAGAAAGAGTCGCTCGGCGTGCTGGCCATCGAGATCGAACTCCTCCAGCCCGCCACCGCCTGAGACACCATTGACCCGCCACCACGACGATGGCCCACCGCATCGCGTCGGGCCATCGTCTGCTCCGGAGCACACCATCGTGGCCGTGCGGCGCCTCTGGGCGGGGCTATGTGATCGCCCTGGTCAGCGACATAGCTACCCATTTCTCTCGTACTTGGTCTGCCCCCTATGAGGCCGGTATGCGTAGCAGACGGGTCGAGCTCGCAGGAATAGGCGGCTGCCTCACCGTCAATGGCGTATGAGGAGAAGGCACCACGGTGAGCGCCACAGTACCCCGAAGGGCCCTTGGCTAGTTTTGCGCTGGCGCGTCCAGCACAGCCGGGGCATGTCACTCAGGTCGACGGCTTATCGGCAGGCCGCTCCGCCATCGCCACCGGCAAGCTCATCCTCGACGAGCCGGCCGGCGCCTGCGGAGGGTGGGTTGGTGAAGAGCCCTCAGGAAAAGGCCAGGACATCGGCGGCTTCTGCGGTGCGCGTGATGGGGGCGCGGTCGGTAGGCGTGCCCGGCACCCAGGATGCCCTCGACCTCAACCACCTCACTGGTTGCTCCGGTATTCACCGAGGCCCTACTGGCTGGGGACACATCGTGAACGGTGCGATGCCAGGCAGGTAGCGGGACCATTCACCGGCGGTGAGCGTACGACCGGCGCGCACGCACAGGGTCGCGGCCATGTGCCGCTCGTCCACGTCGAACACACGGATCGTGCCGTCGGGGGCGGCGGTGTGGAGTTTCGTGCCGTCCGCAGAGAATGCCACCCACCCGCCGTCGGCGCCGTCCGCCGCCTGCTTGCCGTCGAAGACGACGCCCAGCGGTCGCCGGCTCGGCACGTCCCAGAGACGTACGCGCAAACCCTTCTCGTACGTCGCGATCGTGCGCCCATCAGGCGACCAGGCCAGCATGGTGACCTCGCTGCCCGGCACCGCGGGGAACTCCGCGATCCGGGTACTGACGTCGCCGTCCCACAGAGTGAGCCGGCCGGGCCCGGAGAAGGCCACCTGCCGACCGTCCGGGCTGAAGGCGAAGGCGCCGGCGAGCTGCCCGGTGCCCTGTTCGGGAGGCCGGGTGGCGCCCTTCTCCGGATCGATGAGCTGGAGCGGGTTTCCGGTCACGAGCAGCCGTCCGTCAGGGCGGAAGGCGAGGTCGTTCGCGCCCGTCCCGGTCTCCGCTCGTCGAGATCCGCGTTCCAGGTCCCACAGTTCAACGCGACCGTGTTTCCCGTAGCGCGACACGGCCAGCGTGCGTCCGTCCGGACTGAACGCCAGCGCCTGGGCGCCCTGCTCGACGCCGCCCCCCAGCTTGAGCCGGGCCGACACCTTATACCCGGGCAGATCCGCATACCCGGGCAGATCCGCGATGTGGACTGTGTCGTCGGCGGCCAGGGCGAGCCGGCGGCCGTCGGGACTGAAGGCGGTCGCGCCGCCACCGCCCGACCGGCTGGTCAGTTTCATCAAAGCGCGGCCCGTCGCCGCGTCCCTGACCTCTATCCGGTCCTCCCAGATCGCGGCCAGCACGCGCGTGGAGGGAGCCAGCCGTACGTCCCCGCTCTCGCCGCCGCCGATCGGCGGGTCGAACACCATCGAGACGTCCTCGGTGTGGACGGCACCGTGTTCATCCAGATAGCGGACGGCCCGGTCGGCGAGGTCGAAGTGGAGCCCGCCGAAGAAGGCGGGCATGGCCTGGCTGTACACCGTGTCATAGGTGAAGCGCCGCTGAAAGGTCAGTTGCTCCCGGCTGCCCCAGTGGGCGATGAAAGCATCGCCGAAGACGAAACCGGCCTCCGGGCCTACCCGGTCCTGGCCCATCACCTCCGCACCGGACGGCACCTCGAACATACGGATCCTGCTCTTCTCTTCCGAATTCACAAGCTCCGTGGTCATCATCATCTTGCCGTCGTCGCTGAAGGTGGTCTGGTTGATGACGCCCTTGTCCTGCTCGGTCGGCGGGATCGGCGTCCTCTTGCCCCGGCGCAGGTCCCACAACTCCGCGTCATGGCTCTTCACCACGTAGCCGAAGCGGCCGTCCCGGCTGATCGCGTTGAGCGCGGCTCCCGAGGGAGCGGTGAGCTGCTTACGCTTGGCGACGTCCCACCACTCGGGCAGGGCTTTCGCTCCCCAGGGGATGGCGAGGTAGTGCCCGGAGCTGTCGAAGCTCAGTGTGCCGCCGCCCGATTGCCTGCCTTGACGGGCGATGGTGGCGCCGAGCGGTCTTCCGGTGCGCGTGTCCCACAGCCGTACCTTCTCGTGGTCGAGGAGGGCCAGGGTGTGCCCGTCGGGGGCGAGCGCGGCTTGGGACACCTCCGCGCTCACCCCGGACAGCACGCCGGTCCGCCGTTGGCCGGTGACGTCCCAGATCCTGGCTGTCCCGCCGTCCACGGACACGAGCACACGGCCATCCTGGCTGAGGTTCTGCACGGTCGCGGCCGTGAAGTCGGGGTCGAGGAAGACGGAGGTCGGGGTCTGAGAGAGCGAGTCGTAGAGCGCGCCGCGGGTCTCGGGCAGCTCCGGGCTCAGCCGCCAGCCGGCCACGCTCAGCAGCTTCGCGAGCTGAGGGTCGCTCTGCCGCAGGTCGGCGGCTCGCAGTGCGAGCTCCCGCGCCAGCGCCTCGTCGCGCTGGCGGCTCGACTGCCTGCGCAGGTACTCCGCGGTGCCGAGCCCGCCGAGCGCGACCACGAGCAGTACGGCCAGGGCCGCCGCGACCAGACGGCGTCTCCTCGCCCTCGTACGGGCCAGGCTCACCGCCTCGTCGAGGAACTCGCGTTCGCGCCGTCCCAGTGTGAGGTCCTTGTGCGCGGTGGCGGCCCACTGCAGCGTCTGGTCGAGTGCTGAGCCGTGCAGCAGGTCGGCCGGTCTTCTGCCGTGCTCATTCCACAGCGCGGCCGCCTCGGCGAGTCGCCGGTGGACGGGCAGCCCTTCGCGGTTGCCCGCCACCCAGTCGCGCAGCCGGGGCCAGGCGTGCAGGAGGCCGGGCGTGGCCAGTTCGTACGCGGCGCCGGACCGTGTGACCAGGCCCGCGGCGCCGAACACGGTGAGCATCGCGTCCACGGCCTGCGAGTCCGGCAGCTCGTCCCTGCCGACGGGCCGGAGTTCGTCGCCGTCGATCATCCGCAGGAACACCTCGGGCGCGGTCGCACGCTCGGCCTCGGTCAGCTCGCCGTAGAGCTCCTCCGCGATCGCGCCCAGGTCGGGCTCGGGCCGTCCGGTCAGGGCACCCGCCTGCGTAAGGCCGCGTTCGAGCAGGTCGTCGCCGCGGCGGAGCGGCGCCTCGCCGCCATGGCCCAGCAGCCGCAGCAGCACCTCCCCGGCGGCCGGCCGCTCCGTGGGATCCCGGGCAAGCGCTGCGGCCACCAACTCATCCAGGGGTTCAGGCAGGCCGCACACGTCCGGCTCGAACTCCATCACCCGCCCGATGACGGCGGTCGGATCCCCCGCCTCGATCACGTCCTTGCCCCGGGCTGCGAACAGCACCACCATCGCCCATGCCCACAGGTCGGCCGCCTCGCTCGCGCCCCGCCCCGAGAACACCTCCGGCGGTATGTATCCGGGCGTGCCCATGATCGGCCCGCTCGTCGTCGGCCCCACCTCACGGGCCACACCGAAATCGATCACGCGCGGCCCGTCCGGCCCCATGATGATGTTGTCCGGTTTGAGATCGCGATGCACAATCCCGCCCTGGTGGATGGCGGTCAGCGCGGTCGCCACCCCGATCGCCAGCCGGCGCAGCGCGTCCTTCTCGTACGACCCCGACTCCGCCACCACCCGCCTCAGGCTCGGCCCTGGCACGAACTCGCTGACGATGTACAGCGGCGCCGAATCGACCTGTGCCTCGATCACCTTGGCGGTGCAGAACGAGGCCACCCGCTGGGCAGCCGCCGCCTCCTTCGCGAGTCTGGCGCGTGATTCGGCGCTGTCGTACCTGGGGACCTTGATCGCGACCCGCTCTCCCGCCTCCCCGTAGCCCTCGTAGACGACGCCCTGGCCGCCCGCGCCCAGCCGGCCGGCGAGCCAGTAGCCGCCGAGGCGGTGCGGGTCCGCGGGAGTGAGAGGAGTCATCAAGTGTGCCATTCTGATCCAAATCTCCTCCTCGAAGGAAGGCGCGGGTGGAAATTTCGCATCCTGGGGCTGCTGGCGTTGTTCCTATTGAACGCGGGAAGGCCGCTGACGACTGAGCGGCTGCGCAGGTTGCCGCGCCCGCCACGTCCTGAGACGAACGGCCCATGGCCCCTACCGACCGCCGCAGACAACAACAGGTCCCGCAAGCACGCTCGCAGTCCGCAGAGGCGCCGCGATCCTCAATGAGGGACAGGGTCCTGCCGAGCGGAGACCACGCATCTCGATCTCGAATCCCGCGTCCTGTTCGCGCCGTGATGGGATGCCGTCTTGGTTCGGGTTGAGCAACCGAACGGCCAGTGGCGTTGGCGATCGCCATCCGCTACGGAACGTCATCCAACTGATCGGCATTGGGGCTAGCCGATGGGGACGCAAATCACCGAAACCTCGACGGTGATCGTCTTGCTCTTGGGGTTGAGGAAGAACAGACCCCAGGCGTCGGCCACGCTCCCCGGCTTGTCGCTGGTGGTCTCGGGCGCGTTCACCTCGACGGTCACAGGATTCTCCAGGTCGTGGTCTCCGCGGTAGGCGTAGCCGCCGCCGATGGCGTGCTGCTCCGGCGGGCACACCACGTTCGTGGAGAGATAACCCTTGGGGACTTGCCTGCTCTCCTTCACAACGGTGACCGCGGGCCCCGACAGCCGGCCCGCCGCCGCGACCCCGCCCCAGGCGAGCGCGCCGCCCACCACCACGCCTGCGGCGACGAGCCCGAACCGCGAAAGCCTGCCCATGACCACTTCCCATCTCGATCGGTATGGGACGAGGGTAGATCGGTCGTGTTGAGGATCTGTTGAGGATCCGTCAGACCGCTGACCAGGCAACGGTGAATGTGATGGCCAGGCCACCTTCGCGCGCCTGGCCGGGCGGTGGAACATCTGTCGTCAGGCAGGGGCGGCCGGAGAGAACGGCTGGGGGGATGACGGCCTGGCGGAAGCCGCGCGAAGACACACGTAAGAGGAGCAGGAGCGGCGCGTCGGAGAACGTCAAGCCGGCCCTCGTGGACGGCTCCTCTCTCGTGGGCATTCGGCTCGATGTCGGCACCGTCGTCCTGCTTCGTGAGGAGAGTTGGCAGTTCAGACGTCATACGGGCGTGGCGATCTCCCGACCTGGGATGACCAGGCCGGACTCGTACGCCATGGCCACCGCCTGCGCGCGGCTGCTCAGGTTCAGCTTCGTCATGGCCCGGTTGAGGTGAGTCTTGACCGTGGCCTCGCTGACGCACAGCCGGGCGGCGTTCGCCGGCGTGCAGCGTGCGCGTGAGGTCACTTGGCACGTGGATAGGCGACCATGGTGTTTGTGGAGTCGTCCCAGAACAGACCGTATCCGGAGTAGTCGCCGAAGGGAGTCACGATGTAGTCGCCGGGCTGGACCTGGCCTGTGGCGAGGTCGATGGTGACCCGCGCGTCGGCCTGGTCGGCAGTCGAGGCGCCGATACCGAAAGCGACGCCGTCATCGGTCACACCGCTGAGATGGACCGGCTTGTCCTGGTCTGTCTCCTCGAAGCAGTGGCCGGTGCCTTTGCCCAGGTCGAAGGCCGTGTGGCTGCGGACGAGATAGCGTCCGCCGGCAGACAGGGAGGCCCCCTTGGAGTCGTCGGCCGTCACGCGCTGATCCGGCGCGCAGTCGACCTTGGCGCGGACCCTTCCCGTGGCGGGGTCCAGGACGGCCCACGTGTCGTTGGGCGCGCCTTCGTCGCGCCACTGCGCGACGAGGGAGTCCTTGACCGGGGCGATGAAGATCTTGTGATCGCTGTTGGTGGTGAGAGTTCCGCCCGCCCAGGCTCCCGGCACCCAGTAGTGGCGGCTGGGCTGGGTGTTGGTAGCCAGCAGCGGCCCACGAGGGGTGACCGCCACGGCCTTGGTCGAGCCGAAACACAGCTTGCACTCGCTGGCTGGAGGTCTCATCTTGCGCAGGTCGTACGTCTTCGTCGCGCCTGTGGCCGGCTCCACGGTCACTACCACATCGTTGTCCAGGCTCACCAACAGCCCGCCACCGCCGTCGGTGACCGCACCCTCGCCGTCCAGTTCGAGATGGTGAGCCGCCTTGACGCCGTCTCCAGCGGCACGGGCGGGGAAGATGTCGATCGTGGTGACCTGCCGGCCCTTGCTGACCACGTCGGCGCCCTGTAAGCCGGACGCGGAGGCGACCAGGTAGTCCTTTCCCTGCACGGTGACCGAGAGGGCTGACATCAGGCCGGGGCCCTTCACCTCGCTCTTCCACAGGCTTTGGCCGCTGGTCACGTCCAGGACAGTGAAGGTGCCGTCGTTCTTGCCGCCCTGCCGGAAGACGGCGACCGCCCCGGAGTGCGGCAGGGTGAGCTGGTCCCCCGGCAGGTCTGACTCCCAGCCGCGGGAAGTGTCATAGAGGCTGGGCACCGACAGTTGCGTTCTCGGCGCGACACGCTCAGGGGAGGCGGACGAGGACGGCGTCGGTGCCGGCGTGCTGGTCCGGGGTCCGTGCGACCTTCCCGAGTCATCGCTTCCCGCACCTCCTCCGCAGGAGGTGAGAAGACCGGCGGCCACCACTGCCACGAGTACGCACCTGGGCCGATTCACGCGAATCCTCCATGAAAACAGAACGTATCGGTCGGTTCGATCGCTGAGATCGCCGTAATGTCCGGGGACGTTTTGGACCTGAACAGGCCATGGATCTGGCACGGTTGCTCTCACCCATTGCCCGCCATGCGAACGCGATCAATTTCTGATGACCGAACAGGGCAGGATCATGGTGCCGTGATCGGGCAAGGCCTCGCGTCCTGGACAGCAGCGAAGATGAAACCCCAGGAACTCCGCTCGGCATGGCGAAGAGGGGGCCGGGAGTCCCCGCCGGAGGCACCCTCATTCAACGCCACTCAATGAACGCCGCAGTGTCGCCGAGCGTGGAGAACTCCCCGGCTCGCTCGACCTTCTGGGGCGTGGATCCCGGCTTGGTGTCGCAGAGGTAGTAATCTATCGCGGCCCCTTTCTCGGAGAGAAACGCGAATCTCTGACCGTCAGGGGAGATCACCATGGCGTGGTTGTTGTAGTCGTTGCTGGGGACTATGGGCACCCCAGGCTCCGCCCCCGAGGCGATGTTCAGCGCGGCGAACCTGCCATCCGCGCTGCACAGCACCGTGTCGTTGTCGAGCCAGCCGCCGCTGCCGCAAGAGATGTCTCTGCCCTCGTCCACGAGGTCCGGGCCCACCCCTTGGCCCTCCGCCGGGACGTCCAGGACGTGACCTTCCGCCAGGAGGCGTTTGCCGTCCGGTGAGAGGAAGGCGCTGCCGGCCAGCACCGCCCTGCTCGGCGTTCTGCCCACCATGATGAGGTTGCTCTCGCCGACCATCCCGATCTCCAACCGGTCGACCGCCTTGTGGTCCCCGGCAAGCGCTCGACTCGCGACCCGGTCCTTGGTTGAGATCCCAGGCTGGTCGGCTACCTCGTACGTGAACCAGACCGCGCTCCCGTCCCGTGAGAAGGCCGCGTTGTGCTCGTGCGGAGTGTTGCCGAATTCCTCGTTCCCGGTCAGATCGGTGAACTTGCCCGCACGGTCGACGTACCCCACATGAGTCGCCGCGGTCTGCGGGTCCTGGGTGACCACGGCCATCTTCGTGAAGTCCTGGTCGAAGAGCGATCGGATGGCTGCCACATCCCCGGCATCAGCGGGCAGCTCATCGGGCTCGCACAGTTGCCTCACGGCGGTGTTCGGCGTGGCCCTGTCGGACTCGACAATCGCCGTGTCCGGCAGTTGGAACCGCGCATGCGCCAGGTGCTTCCAGCTTTGCGGGTTCCAGCCATCGACGTCGATGACTCCGCCGCTGCCGTTTCCCGGCGAGCAGACAGCCGTAATGATCATGTTCTGCTGGGTGAAGTCTCCGCTGGTGGCAGTCTCCGAAGATCTCTGACCGGCGTTTTCGCCCGGCCCGCGCTCTTCGCTGGCTGAGGAACAGGCAACGAGGCTTGCTGCCAAGACCAGCGAGAGAAGGGTCGCCGTTGCTCTCGGCGTGTCAACCATTCGTCTCTCCCCTGTCCAATTTCGGCCCGCTTCGCACAAAGGGCTTTGGCAGGCCTTCACCTCATCAAGTTGCCGATGAAAGCGAGTGGTTTCGAGAGGGCATTCCTGGTCCGGGGACGAGCAGACCCGCCGCCAGGATGAAGGTGATGGCCCTGGTTCTTGATTCTCACGAGGGGCTCTGCTATGTGTGATCGCGATCGGCGTTCGGCCTGCACGTCTCGTAGTTCGAGTGACGGATGGAACTGAAGTTGTCGATCGACATCCAGCCGTACGTCCCCGTTCCCTTCACCCGGCCATAGACCCAGAGGTTGCCGCGCCCGTTCTTCACCCAGCAGTGAAAGTAGATGACCCGGCCCCTGCCGAGCCTGGTCACGTTCCCGCACCGGTCCGCGTAGGGCCCCTTCTTGAGGTTGTAGGAGCCCTTCATCACGCCGTAGCCGCCGTCCAGGTTGGAGATGGAGGCGTCGTACACGGAACACGGAGATGGGGTGGCCGACGCGGCCGGCCCGTTCACGAGTGCCGCCGCCATGATCGCGCCGGTCGTAACCAGCATTCCTACTGACTTGGTCCCGGACCGCATGGTGCCTCCTTCGTCCCGTTGATCAGCTGGCGATCCACATGGTGCGCCGGGCGGTGTTGAGAACGTGTTGAGTATTCGTTGAGGGGGCGGGGAGCAGGCCGGCCCACGCCCCGGTCGATGGCATCCACGTCGACGTCCCGCTGGAGGAGCGCAAGCTATGCCTGCTGGTGGTGATCGGCGTGCGCGCTGACAGGCGTGAAGAACGTGTCGCCTTGGCCGAGCCGAAACCTCGTCCGTGCAGTTCAAGCGGCATGTGAGTATTCGTGGAGGACGCCGCCGAGCCGGTCTCGTCGGCTGGGCTGGATCGATGATCGGATCCGGGACGGCGCGTAGTTGAGCCGCCTGGTCCAGGGCTTGACGGGCTCGGTGCTCGTTAAGCAAACCGCAGGTGGCGTTCGTTCCAGAGCAGGGATCGATCCAAGAGTTCACGGCGACAGGACTGCACCCACCGCTCCGTGATCGAGTCATCCCTGGCATCCGGATACCGGTGAGCACGGTCTGAATGCCGGCATCGGTAAGGATCTCCTCCTTGAGGGCCGGGAACTTCCCGTCCCGGTCACGGATCAGGAAGCGCGCCCGGCAGCCCACATCCTCCAGATCCATCACGAGATTCCGGATCGCCTGGATGACCCAGGTGGCGTCGGGTGGGAGGTGACGCTCAGCACGCCCGCGATCGGATTCGGGAACTGTCGGACCGGTCCCGGCTGCTGGTGCCGGTCGAGACAACGGAAACTCCGCCCGCGTCATCGACAAGATCAGGACCTACGCCCTTGCGAGGCTCGCGTTATTCCTCGGCAAGAGGCGGCGCGCCGTTTCGGCAGCGCGGTCGCCCGGAGGGCGACAGCCGCCAATGTCACAGCGACGGCAACGAACGCCTGGCCGTAGCCGGCCGCCAGAGCCTCCGCCTGGCTGCCGGGCTGGCGCGGCGAGATCGAAGGACTTCGTGTCAGCCCGGTGGGCGCTGAAGACCAGCTCGCCCAATTGGATGAGCGAGCTCGCCGTGCCATCACCATCAGCCTTGGCACGCCCACCTTCCCGGACATTGCCGGTCGCGATGAGTTCGGTTCAACAGCCGATCACGTATCGATTGGCGGGATTCACACGACGGTTGTTCTGGTCTTGCCGACCGTCCAGGCACTCAGGAGCGCTTGGCTCCGGATGGCTCAGGTGCGTGATGACATGGTCGATGCCCACTCAAGCCGAAGGTCAGGCCGGTGCCGCCGCGCCGGGCCGAGTCAGCCTGTACGCGGCCAGGAGCGACGTCCAGGCCATGACGAGCGCGATGGCGAGGGCGAAGGCGACATTGGCCACCCGGGAGCCCTGCGTCGTGAAGATCGAGCTCCAGGCCGCCAGGAAGAGCGCGCCGGTCACCGTACTGAGGGCAGCCCAGCCGCGGCGGCCGGTCGCCGCGAATTGTCGGCCGAACACGAAACACGCGGCGATCAGCGCGAGAAAGGCGACCCCGGAGACGAGCAGGTGCACCATCCCGTGCGTGCTCATGCTCGTGGGCGGGCCGAGGGGCGTCCCCGGCGGGAAGCCGTCGGCAGGGTCGGCGGAGAAGAATGCGGCGGCGACCATCCCGGAGCCGAAGACACCGACCAGCCGCGGCCCCCAGGCGCCGCCCCGGCCCGCCGGACCACGTGCCCGGTACAGGCCGACCGCTCCCGCCAGGAACAGCAGGCCGCTGACCGCGAAGTTGGCGATCTGCATCCATCCCTGGTCACCGTTGCTCAGCATGCTGGCCGGGTACCGGCTGATGTCGAACCCGTCCCTGGTGAGCATCTGCAGCAGGACCACGACGATGTAGAGCGGGCCGGCGACGGTGCCGCACATCAGCAGCGTCCGCGTCGCCCCGCCGGCCGCTGTGGTGGTGAGGTTCTCGCTCATCCGGCCCGCTCCTCTCACGAGAAGGAGACGACCCGCCGCGCGGCGGGTCATCTGTCGCCGTCCCTGCCGGTCTCGGGAGCGAAGTGCCGCACGGCGAACGCGACGGCCGCGGCGAGGACGTCGTCGCCGGTGCCCCAAGCGGCCTGGACCGCGCGTCCCCAGGCGTGGCAGCCGGCGGTGACGAACTCTTTCGCCTCAGGTGTGTCCCCCCAGGTCGCGGGGTCGAACGTGACGCCGCGCAGGAACAGGTCGAGGCCGAGCAGCGCGAGGTCCCAGCCGACTCCGATGCCGATCGTGGCGCCGGGCCCGTACGTGCGCGCCATCTCATCGACGATCTCGGCGGGTGCGGCGTGCTCCAGTTCCAGGACGGTCCCGCCATCGCCGCCGCCGGGCGCCAGGCGCACTTCGACCTCGGTGGGCATGCCCTGCCCCAAGGCCCAGGTCACTTTGATCAGATAGGGCTTCTCGCAGCGCAGGATCTCCCCGCCGGCGTTGTTCTTGAGCTGGAAGGTACCGCCGAGCCGCAGGTCGCCGTCGATCGGGGCGAGCCATCGGCTGATCCGGTCGGGGTCGGTGCAGGCGCTCCACACCTCCTCGATCGAGGCGTCGTACGTGCGCCGCAGCAGCAGTGAGCGTCCCGCGCCGGCGGCGACCGCCTGGTTGCCGATCTTCCGTTGAGTGGCGTTGATCTGGTTGATGATGTCGATCATTCGTCTTCTTCCTCTTCGTTGTTCGAGCCTGGTCGTCCATCCGCGGACGGCGTCTCGGCAAGCGGGTAGTGGCGCTCGCGCCGGGCGCGCGCGAGTTCGGTGCCCAGTGCGTCCAAGCGTCGGCTCCAGAACCGGCGAAAGCGCTCCAGCTGGATGCAAGGGGGCCGACGCCGTACGGGCACCGGGGTGCCGACCGCGTCGCCGAGCACGTCGAGTGCGTGCACGAGCCATAGTGTCACCCACTACTTATATAAGTCAACGTTGATACAGTCGAGATCGGTCGGGGATGACACCCGCGGAGGGGTGTAACTAGGTGATCGACTGCTGTGATTCTGCTTGTGTGGTGAGTTCGACCGGGTCGCGTGCGGTGGCATCGGTGCGGAGCTTGTCCGCTCAACGCGCCCTCAACACAGACTCATCATCCGCAGCCATACCTTCTTGTGGGCGGTCAGGACGCCGGGTGGCGGGGTGGGCGAGCTGGTCGACTCCCTTCCGGTCTGGAACAGGCCTGCGACCGGTGAGTGTTTCGTGAATTTCGAACGAGTACTGGCACCGCACAATGAACGGTAAGCGAACGACACGGTTCCTGGAGGCTCTCGCGAGTCGAGCACTCGTCAACTCAGCCCTGTACGCGATCAGGTTCGCGGGAGCCGCCACGGCCCTCTGGGGCATCGCCTATGCGATCAACGGCGCCACCCAGGCGGGGCGGATACATCACCGTGCAGGCCACGCCCACCCCGGAGGTCGCTGACCATTGGCGGCTGAGCGGAGTGAGACTCCCCGCCGACGTCGCGCTCCTCCATCAGGGAGAGGTGCCGCTGGACATATGGGGATCCACTGTCGCCGAACAGGTGCTCTCTCACGCAGACGTCTTATTGGGCGGCCTGCGCGCGGGCGCCGCCGCTTGGCTGCTCCATGCCCTGCTGAACTCCATCGCAGAAGGACGACCTTTCGACAGGCGCAATCCCGTTCGGACTGTCTGGCTCGCCACTCTGGCGATCGTCTCCAGCCTCGGCTCGTAGCTGCCGGCCTTCGCCGGAGCGGCTGTACTTGATCGGGCGGGACTTGCCGGCGAGTTCCTTCCGTCCTTCAGCGTGTCGTGGGCGCCGCTGGCGGGTGGAGGGCTGTTGCTCGCGTTGGCCCTGGCGTTGCACGCAGGAGCCCGGACACCCATCGCGGCAGGACAAGCGTCACAATCCGCTCCATGGACCGGCTCCCAGGCGATCGCTCCACAGTAGGATGCGGAAATCGTTCGCTCGCTGCGCCGTCACGAGCAGACCGAGCGGCAGCGACTGGGCGACGCCTGGCGGGAAACGGGCCCGATCTTCACGCAAGTGGACGGATCTCCACTTCGGCCGGACTACCTCACCGTCCGGTTCCGTAACCTCGTGCACGCGAGCGGTCTGCCCCCGATCCGATTGCACGACCTGCGCCACGGCACCGCCGGCCTCTGCGCCTGCTGAAAATCACGTCCATGCACGTCAGGCAGACCATGCATCGCATCCGAGGTCCGCTGCGAGCCATCCTGCCTGTGGACGCAAATGACCAGGCGATGGCTGCTCGGTGGTTGCTCGCACACGTTCGATCCGCCGTAAAGTTCGAGTTCACCACGCAAGCCTGGCCCCCGACAGCCGCGCCGAGATGGGGACAAATAGCACATAGTGCCGATGGTCAAGAACGCATGGTTGCTCGGTGGTTGCTCGCGTGTACGCGATACAGCACGGCACACGTCGGCACAGACCGACACGACGACGGGGATAATCCCAGCCACGACAATACAAAACAGCACTCCGTGACACTGAGCAACATCAACCGAGGATTCTCATAATCCGTGGGTCGTGGGTTCAAGTCCCACCCGCCCTACTTCTCCGGAACAGCAGAAACCCCCGCTTGACCTGCAGCGTTGCGCAGAGGCGGGGGTTCTTCGTGTCCGGCTGTCTACGGCTCTCGCCGAGCGTTTGCGGGTACCTGTGCCAAATACGTGCGCAAGTTCTGGAGGGCTTGTCGATCACTCGTCGTGGAGTGCGTCCGAGATCCGGCGCTTGGCGGCCTCATCCTGGCTGACGATGCACCTGGCGCAGATCTTGAGCAGGACATCCACGCTGCGGCCGGCCCATTCGGCTACCTGCGTGGCCCGGCACGCCGACGCTAGCGTGAACGGCGCAGACAAGCCGGCCGCTGAAAGTGAGCCCAGCTGACCACGTCTTGGCACCCACGCACACAGCCCCTGCCGCGCCAAAGATGGCCCGCCTTGGTGACGTAACAATGCCGGGCACTGGGCTGATGGTCCTACATGGGTAAGGTGGACAAGCCCGGCCAGGACCGGCCGGCGGAGAAGCCGCAGGATCCGGCGGTCATGCCGGGGTTGCGCCTGATGGGTATCGGCAGGGCGCTCGCGCTGGTGTCCGGGGCCGCGATTGTACTGCTGACCGTGCTGATCATCGGCGGACTAGTGTTGCTGGGCGTCCAAGGCTTGAAGCCGGAAGCGCAGGTCAGCGCTGCGACACTGTTCGACCTGTTGAAGATCGCGTTTGCGGTGGTGGCCGGGCTCGGCGGGCTGGTCGCCTTGGTGGTGGCCTATCGGCGGCAGAAGGTCGCCGAAGCCGCCCAGCAGGTGAGCGAACGCGCCGAGGACCGCGCTCATAGGGCCGAGCAACGGGAGGCTACCAAGCTCCATAGCGACCGCTTCACCTCCGCAGCCGGGCAGCTAGGCCATGAGTCTCCTGCCGTGCGGCTGGCTGGCGTGCACGCGCTGGCGGGACTGGCTGACGACGCACCCACCCGCGAACTGCGCCAGACCTGTATCGACGTGCTGTGTGCGTACCTGCGCCTGCCGTACACCGCTGATCCTGGTGAGGACGCATCCGAGGCCGATTGGCTGGCCTTCGCAGGGCTGAGGGAGGTTCGACACACGATCATTCGGCTGATCAGCGCTCATCTGCGCGAGAACGCCCCGGTCTCCTGGCAAGGTCATGATCTGGACTTCACTGGCGTCGTCTTCGACGGCGGCGACTTCTCCGGCGCGGTCTTCTCCGGCGGCACAGCGTCTTTCGCACGCACGGTCTTCTCCGACGGAGAGGTCTCCTTCCACAACGCAGCCTTTACCGGCGGCAAGTTCTCATTCGACCAAGTTGCCTTCACGGGCGGCCAGGTCTCCTTCGACAACGTAGCCTTTCCCGACGGAGAGGTCTCCTTTGGCAATGCGATCTTCAGCGGCGGCAACGTGTCTTTTCTCGGCACGAGGTTTTCCGGGGGCAGAGTGTCCTTCGACGAGGCGACCTTTTCCGGCGGCAAGGTGTCTTTCCTCGCGACGAAGTTTTCCGGGGGCAGAGTGTCCTTCTACACCGCCACCTTCACCGGCGGCGAGGTGTCCTTCTACTATGTGGTCTTCTCGGACGGCAAGGTGGGCTTCGACGAGGCGACCTTCTCCGGCGGCAAGGTGACCTTCGAATTAGCGCAGTTCTCCGGCGGCAGGGTGGGCTTCGACGATGCAGTCTTCTCTGGCGGCGAGGTCTCCTTTGTCCGCCCAAGAGAGTGGGAGACGCCGCCGACGGGGCTGCCGGTGCCCGCGCCGCCGGGTCTGCTGCTGCCAGATGGGCAGGGCGAGGCGACCGACGCCGCGCCGAATCCAGCACCACGCGACACCTCCACATGACCGCCGAGACGGAAGGGTCGAGAAGACGTAGGGAGAACGGCAGTCTCACACGACCCCCGATTGAGGGCGGCAATCCCCACACGCACGCCCGGGATCGCAGCGCCCCGACTAGGAGAAACCTTGATCCCCCGACACATCCAGACATGGCCCGACACACCAGGCCACAGACTCATAATCCGTGGGTTCAAGTCCCACCCGCCCTACTTCTCCGGAACAGCCGAAACCCCCGCCTGACCTGTACCTATGCGCAGGGGCGGGGGTTCTTCGTGTCCGGCTGTCTACGACTCTCGCCGAGCGTTTGCGGGTACCTGTGCCAAATACGTGCGCACGTTCGTGGCGGCCTGGCGATCACTCATCGCGGAGTGCGTCAGCGATGCGGCGCTTGGCGGCCTCATCTTGGCCAACGATGCACTTGGCGTAGATCCTGAGGAGGACATCCACGCTGTGACCTGCCCACTCCGCTACCTGCGTGGCCGGTACGCCTTGTCCGGTGCCAAATCTCGCTCATAGCGCTGGCCTGCGGTTTCGCGTGTCGTCAAGCTGCTCTGCGATACTCATGGATCAGACCGCAGACGGCGCTTCGCCGCTGTATTCGAGCTGTGAGATCGACATCTTCGGCCGGATCATGCATGGGTTGACGTAGTGACAGCGCCTGATGCGGCCGGTGTTGGTTGTAGTGGCGCTCATACTCGGCCAAGACCTGTCGCAAGTGCCGCTCACCATGCACCAGCATGTGATCGAGACATTCGCGCCGGAGCGTACCGACGAACCGCTCGGCGAACGCGTTCGCCCGCGGCGAGCGCGGCGGCGTCTTGAGGACACGTACGCCCGCCCCAGCGAGCACCCCGTCAAATCCTCCGCCGAACTTGCCATCCCTGTCCCGGATCAAGAATCGGAACCCGGCCGCTCGCTCCCCCAGTTCCATCAGCAGATTGCGCGCCTGCTGCGCCGTCCAGACACCGGTCGGATGAGCTGTGACACCAAGGATATGCAGGCGCCGCGTTTCGATCTCCATGACAAACAGCACGTACAAGCGTTTGAGAAACATCGTATCGACGTGGAGAAAGTCGCACGCCAGGATGCCGGAGGCTTGGGTGACGAGGAACTGGCGCCAAGTCGGTGGAGCTCGACGCGGCGCGGGCCCAAGCCCCACCACCGCCAGGACTCTGCGGCCCGTCCCCTCCCCCACCCGATACCCAAGACCAAGAAGCTCGCCCCTGATGCGCCGATGCCCCCAGCGTGGATTCTCCCGCGCCAGCCGGGCGATCAGATCACGGATCTCCTCAGAGACGGGCGGCCGACCCTGCTTGGCGGGGTAGGTCCACTTCTTCTTGACCAGCCTGCGGTGCCAGGCGAGCAGCGTGCCGGGCGTCACTATGCGATGCAGTCGGAGACGAGCAGGTAACAGCCTGGCCAGCGCGGCCAGCAGCGCTCGATCGGCCCAGTCCGGCCTGGGCTGGACGACCTGGCGACGCAGCACCGCGACCTCATGCCGCAACACCAAGATCTCCACCTCTTTGGCAGCGCTGCCCCAAGTGAGCAGCACCAGCCAGCCGAACATCCTGACCACCAGCAGATACAGAAGCCGAAACAACACGAGAGACGAGCCTAGAAGACCAGGTCAGGCCCCTCAGCTCCAGCTTCTGGCACCGGACAAGCCCATGCGGGCGTCGCTGAGCGACCGGTACGGGCGAGAGCCGGCAGTATCTTCAACGCCATCCTCTACCAGGGCCGGACCGGCTGCCAGCGGGACTTCCTGCCCCACGACCTGCTGCGCCGGCAGGTACGGGAGAGGCGGGGAGGACCAGCCGACCCGAGCCTGGTGGTGCCGGACACGCAGAGCGTGCACGCTGCGGCCGGGGTACCGTCAGACACGACGGGCAAGGACGCGGCCGCACCGCCAAGATCTCCACCTGCCTCGAACGGGTCACTCATTGACCACCGGTTCGAGCTTGCTCCAAGTCTTCTCGCCCGCATCCTGAACCAGCAGGGGCATGTACGGCCGCTTCTCATCCACCTTGTCCCAGCGGACGGCGGCCTTGGCGCCGGTGTTCATCTCCACGTCGTCCGTGGTAAACCGGATCTCGTCCTTCTTGTCCTGGTAGATGACCTCGATGCCATAGGCTGCGCTGTCGCCCTTGACCTTGCTGGTGTCCAGGACGAAGCGTCCGAAGCGCTTGCCGTCCAGGGGAAGTTCGGCGCTCATCGTGCTACCGGCGACGTCGGCGGAGTTGGAGACGTTGAAGGTGAGGTACTTGTCGTCGGAGATGCTGGCGCCGAAGTGGACGACGGGGGAGACCGTGTCGCTGGCGGTGTAGCTGAATCTGCTCATGTCGGCACTGACGTCGAAGATGTCCTTGGCTCCCTTGCGGAGCTGGATCTGCTCCGCGGCGACGTCGAAGGCGTCGTAGATGATGCCCACCTGGACGTCCTTCACGTTCTTGGTCAGGTGGCCACCGTCCAGGGTGATGGTGACGTGCTTGTCTCCGGGAATGGTGTACTCGGGTTCGGGGTCGTCGCCGGGTTTGCCGCCCTTGGGCTTGCTGACTGCGGCGCCGGGGATCTCGTTCACCAGTTTGCCGTCGATGTAGCCGGTTCTGTGGCCGGCGTCGTCGGTCAGGAGTAGGTGCGGGTGGTTGGCGGCGTCGCCGTCCAGGTAGACGAGCTTGGTGTCGGCGGCCGGTCCGCCCTTGGCGGAGCCCTTGCCGCTCTGCTCGCCGTCGTCGTTCCTGCCGCAGAAGGAGCACGGCTGGGTCTCGGTGACGGCCTCGACAGGGGTCAGTTCCAGGGTGCCGGTTTCGGCGTCGCCCTCATAGAGGTCGACGGGTTCGCCGGGTTTGGTGGTGGTTTTGTACTCCCAGGTGTCGCGCGTCAGATCAACCCTGACCTTCTGCGTGACGCCCGGGTAGTTGTTGTCGTACACCAGGATGTTGACCTGCCCGTCGCCGGCCTTCTCGATCGCGTAAGGCGTGATCTCGTGGCCGCCGGAGCCGTCGCGTTTGTAGAAGCCGAGCGACATGCCCTCCTTCTCCTCGGCGAACCAGGCTTGGATGAGGCGGTCGACGATCTGGCTCGGCGTTCCTTTGATCATTTGCTGTTTCACGCCGGTGCCGTACTGGGCGGCGAAGTTCTGGGCGATGACGCTCTGGAGGGGCTGGTTGTCCTCCTTCGCCAGTTCCGGGGTGGTGTCGGCGCCGTAGTCCGAGGCGTTGAGTGTCTGTTGCCACATCTGAAGGCTGGCCAGCGACATGCCGTAGCAATGGCCGCCGTCCATGGACTTGTTGGTGTGCTCCATCCACGCCTCGGCCTGCGGGATGAGCTCGCAGGACTCGGTTTCCGCGTCGATGCAGACGGCGTCGCCGAACAGGTTGTGGACCTCCTGGGAGGTCAGGTTGGTCTCGTCCCCGCCGCCGTAGTTCTCGAACCCGAAACCGTCGTTCTCAGGTCGGAAGCCGCTGTCGGCGATGAGCTTCCCCGTGGGGGCATCGTCGATGGCCGTTCCGTGGATCAGCTTTCCTTTGCCGCCGCTGTCCTCGGTGTCCGAACACGCGGTCGCTGTGAGCATCACGGCGACCGTCAGGGCCGCCAGGGTTCTCGAGGGCATGAGCTGACGGTGGCGGGCTCGCATTGACGATCCATAACCGGTCGGTTGACAGCGGAACTGCTTGAAGGATCACGGGGCCGGTCATTCAGCAGGCGCCGGGGTGTGTGGAGCGAGTAGGTGGTCGACCAGCGTGTTGACGTAGTCAGGAGTGAGCGTGCGCCTGCCGAAAACTCCGTCCACGCAGTTCAATCGGCATGTGAGTACTCGTGGAGAACCCCTCCGAGCCGATCTCGCCGGTGGATGTTCAGGTCGATGATCAGCTTCGGATCGGTGGTTGGATCTGGGACGGTACGCAGTGGTGCCGCTTGAGCCCGGGTCTGGTGGGCTCGGTGCTCGTTGTAGAACCGTTCATACTCGCGGGGCGTGCCGCAGGTGACGTTCGTTCCAGATCAGGCAGCGGTCCAGCAATTCGCGGCGGCACGACTGCATCCATCGCTCCATGACTGCGTTCATGCGCGGCATCCGGATCCCGGTGAGCGCGGTCTGATTGCCGCCTGTGCGGTGCCAAAATGGCGAATATTGTTGCTGAGCTGGGGGTTCGTGGGGCGATCAGGCTGCTCTACGGTACTCGCTGATCAGTCCAGTGACGGTCCTTCGACGGTGGATCTGGGCCGTCATGTCGATCGCCTCGCTGGGATCGCGCAACGGCGGGCGGAGCGAACGGCCTTGATGCGGGCGATGATGGTTGAAATGGCCTTCATACTCGGCCGAGACCGTACGCAGGTGCCGGAGGCCGTAGATGAGCAGGTGATCGAGGCACTCACGGCGTAGCGTTCCCACGAACCGCTCCGCGAACGCATTCGCCCGTGGCGACCGGACAGGCGTCTTGATGACCCGCACACCACTGGCGGCGAGCACCTCATCGAAGGAACGGGAGAACTTGCCATCACGGTCGCGAATGAGAAACCTGAAGGCGCGGGCGCGTTCACCCAGGTCCATCAACAGGTTCCGGACCTGCTGGGTGGTCCATGCACCGGTCGGGTTGGAGGTGACGCCCAGTATGCGCACGCGGCGTGTCTCGATTTCCATGACCTCATGACGCAGCACCAAGATCTCCACCTCCTTGGAGGCGTCGCCCCGCGCGAGAAGCGTCAACCAGCCGAACACCCTGACCACCAGCAGATACAGAAGTCGAAACAGCACGAGAACCAAGCCTAGAAGTCCAGGTCAGACCGCCTGCATCAGTTCTGGCACCGGACAGGGCAACTACGAGTTACGCGAGATCGTCAACGCGATCCGCTACCAGGGACGAACCGGCGTCCAATGGGACTATCTCCCACACGACCTGCCACCCAAGAGCGCGACGTACTACTACTTCGGCAAGTGGCGCGACGACGGCACCGACAAAACGATCCACGACCTGCTGCGCTGGCATCTGCGCGAGAAGAAGAAACGATTAGCCGACCCCAATCTGGTCGCGCTGGACACCCAGAGCGTCCACGTCGCGGCAGGGGTCCCCGCCTCCACGACCGGCAAGGACGCCGCGAAGCGAGTAGCGGGGAGAAAACGGGGCTTGGCGGTAGACGTGCTGGGGCTGGTCATCGCTGTGGTCATGTTGGCCGCCTCGGCCCACGAGAATGTCGCCGGGATCGCCCTGCTGGACCGGGTCGCCGCCAGCACCGAGGGCACAGCGACCAAGGCGCTGGTCGACCAGGGGTTCAAGAACACGGTCGTCGCGCATGGCTCCGGTCTGGGGATCGACGTGGAGATTGTCGAGCGTAACCCCACCGACAAGGGGTTCGTCCCCCAGCCCAAGAGATGGGTCGTCGAGCAGACGTACGGCATCTTGATGTTCCACCGGCGTCTGGTCCGCGACTACGAGCACCTTCCGGCCAGTTCCGAATCACGGGCGTATTGGGCGATGACGGACGTGATGTCCCGCCGCCTGATCCGTGGCACGGCCCCCGCGTGGCGGTGGACATGACCGGGCCCGACGCTCGCCAGTCCGACCCCGGCACCTGGCTCCTGGCTCCTGGCTCCTGGACCGAATCGACGCCCGCGAGCACGCTTTGACCTGCCAGATCGAGCAGACCCAGGCGGAGATCGACACTCTGACCGCGCGTCTGGGCGAACTCAGCGAGGCGATCGAGCACCTGCGGATCAGCCGCAAGACCCTCATCTCCCTTGCTGAAGAGGACCCTGCCCCCGCCGAGCCGGCCGCAACTCCTCCCGTGATCCCCGATCACCTCGCCTACCAGCAGATCCTCACCGTATTCGGCGAGGTCGGCGGCTCTCTGCGCGCCCGCGACCTGGCCATGGCCATGGACCTGCCGCTGACGCAGAACGCCATCCAGAACGTCCGCGGCAAGCTCAAACGCCTGGCCAGCCGCGGCATCCTCGTTGAGACCGAGCCGGGATTGTTCTCCCAACCGCGCCGATAGCCCGAACGGTGACCTTCCGACCTATCCCAATCTCAACGACGAAAGGGGCATCAGCTCGCAGAACGCACTCTCAAAGACCTCAACCCAGGGCGGAAACAACAAGCCGGCTGGGTCACGCGCATGGCTTCCCGCCGCCGCAAGATCCTCGTCGTCTGCCGCGCATGCCATGAGGACATCCACGCTGGACGTCCCACACGCACACCACGATGAGCGCTGGAGAGCCAGTTGCTACGGAAAGCGGGCACGGCTGGGTCGGAGGGGGCCGTCGGAAAAGGACCAGGTCAACTGGCACCTCGTCGGCGGCCTACCCTACGGCACGGCGGGTTCGGGAGGGGCCATCCGGAAAAGGACCAGTACGCTGGCACCTCGCCGGACGGCCCACCTCGCTGGATCAGATACTCGCGAAGCACCAGGGCCAGATGGCGTTCGCCGACGATCAGGATCCGGTCCAGGAGCTCACGGCGCAGAGTGCCGATGACCCGCTCACAGATAGCGTTCATCCTCGGCGTCCGCGGCAGTAGGGTGATGGCCCGCAACCCTTCAGATTCGAAGACCTCCCGAAAGGCAGAGGTGAAGAGCGGATTCCGATCGTGGATCACGAACCGTAGCCCGGAGATGCGGTCACCCAGGTTCATGAGCAGGTTGCGGGCCTGCTGCACCGTCCATGCCCCGGTCGGGTGCGCGGTCACTCCGGCCAGGTGCAGTCGCCGGGTGCCGTGCTCGATGAAGACCAGCACATACAGCCGTTTGAGCAGCACGGTTTCGACTACGAGGAAGTCGCAGGCGGTGATCGCGTGGGCTTGCGCTGTCAGGAACTGCCGCCAGGTCGGTCCCCGCCCGGCGAGGCGCCGAATCGATACCGGCGGCGTGCAGGATCTCCCACACCGTGGAGGCCGCTATCGAGTAGCCCAAGCGCGCCAACTCGCCCTGGATTCTCCGGTGTCCCCAGGTCGGGTTCTCCCGCGCCATCCGAATGATCAGTGCCTTGACCGGCCAGCGAGTGCAAGGGCGTCCCGGGCGCCGTCTGTCAGTGAAGGTCCACTTACGCCTCACAAGGGTGCCCAGCGTAAGATCGTCGCCGGAGTGACCGGGAACGCCTCCGCCCACCGGCAGCGGCGGATCAGTCGGGACAACGCCGCGAACCAGAGCCGGTCGGCGTGACCCCACCGCGGTCGACCGCCGAGCTGCCAGCGGAGCACCTGGTTCTCGTGACGGAGCACCAGCAACTCAACATCCTTGGACAGCTCAGAGCGGATCAGCACGGTCGGCAGGCCGAACAAGCCCCCACCAACCGGTAAGCCAGCGACAGCACCTCGAGATGGTCGCAGCCACCGCCCAGATCACAGTACGAAACCGGGTTTCCGAGCGGGACACGGTGCACGGTGTGCCAGGCGATCTCGCGGTCGGGGCCGGAGTTCACCGACCATGACGGGGCCGTCCCGTACGGCTGGATCGCGCTCTGCACCTGCTCACTCCGGGCTCGTCCAGCGGCCAGGCGGCGCGAATCATTGTGGCCGGACGCCTCGAGGGCTACCATTGCCTTATATGAGAGAAACCTATTACTTAAGAATGGAGTTTCATCGTGTTCATTGCTGCGGCGACGGACAGCGTCTCCATCGTTCCGAGCTGGGCTCGCACAGCAGCGGCGGAGATTCACCGCCTGGGGGAGGTGCCGGCCGCCAATGTCGGCGATGCGCTGCAGCGGATGACCGTCATGGACGGCGGCATCCGGCTGTTCACCGGGCGCGCCGCGCTACTGGGAAACGCCCTCACGGTGGACGTGCGGTCGGGTGACAACCTGGCCGTTCACCGGGCGCTCGACGAAGCCCGGCCGGGCGACGTCCTGGTGGTCAACGGGCACGGGGACATGACCCGCGCACTGATCGGCGACCTCATCGGCGAGATCATGGTGAATGCCGGAGTCACCGGCGCAGTGGTCGACGGTGCCGTCCGCGATGTCCAGGCGCTGTCTGAGATGGGCCTGGCCGTCTACGCGCGGGCGATCACCCCCGCCGGACCCTTCAAGCACGGACCCGGCGCCATCGGTGCCCCGGTGGCAGTCGGCGGCGTGGTGGTGGCGGCAGGTGACGTGCTCGTCGGTGACGCCGACGGCGTCGTCGTCATCCCACGGCATCGCGTGAAGGAGGTCATGGACGCGGTCGACGGGATCGTCGAGAAGGAGGCGGCGCTTCGGCAGCGCATCCTCACCGCGCGCTCCGACCATACGGCGGTGGCCCGATGACCGCCATGCTGCCCGCGTTCCGGATTGGGGAACTGCGCCGCTGCTCGAGGCGCCCGGCCCTCGCCCCGGCCCCGTCGGGGGCCATCTCCCTCGCCATGGGTGAGCCGGACTTCCCGACGCCGCCGCCGGTGATCGAGGCCGCCGTGGCCGCCTTGCGCGAGGGGAACACCCACTACGCCGACCAGAAAGGCCTGCGGGAGCTGCGCGCCGCGCTCGCGTCGAGGTTGCCGCCGCACCCCGGCCGGACCTGGACCGCGGACGACGTCGTGGTCACCCACGGCGCCACCGCAGCGCTGGCGGCCGTCGTGCTTGCGATGGTCGGCCCCGGCGACCGCGTGGTCATCCCGGAGCCCGCCTACTCGCTGTACGCCGACCTGGTCGTCCTCGCCGGGGGCACCGTGAACTTCGTCCCGCTCGCCCCGGACCTGCATTGGGACCTCGACGCGTTGGCCGCCGCGCTTCCCGGAGCGGCGATGATGATCTTCTCGAACCCGTCGAACCCAACCGGTATCGTGCACCGCGAGCAGGAGCTCGAGGCCCTCGGGGAGCTCCTCGACGGCTCCGACGTCCTGGTCGTCAGCGATGAGGCGTACCACCGGCTGGTCTACCCGGGACATGAGTTGACCTCGGCGCTGGAGATCGAATCGCTGCGAGACCGGACGGTGTACGTGCAGACGTTCTCCAAGACGTACGCGATGACCGGCTGGCGGGTGGGGTACCTGACCGGGCCGCGGGAGGTGGTGGATGCGGCGGCTCACGCGCACCGGACCTACAACGGCTCGTTGAACACGTCGGTCCAACACGCGGCCCTTGCCGCCCTCGATCTGCCGGACAGCGTCGTCGATGCCATGGTCGACAGGTACCGGCAGCGTCGCGGGCTCGTGGTTGCGCAACTGTCCGGCATCCCCGGCCTGCATCTGGTTCCGCCGGAGGGAGCGTTCTACGGGTTCCTCCGCTACGACGCCGACCTGAAGTCCGAGACGGTCGCCCGCGAGCTCGCCGAGCGGGGGGTGATGGTCCGTGCCGGCGCCGAGTACGGACCCTCGGGCGAGGGGCACGTCCGGATCTCGTTCGCGGCTTCCGAGGACGACCTGCGGACCGGGCTGGCCCGCATCGTTCGTTACTTCGGCCTTGCGAGACCCTGACGGGGCCGGGTGTGCGCACTGCGTACCGCGAACGTCCGGGCAGTCGGCGCCTCGCTCGGAGGCGATACCCTTTGCCTGCACTTCGATGAGGCGGAGGAGGCTCATGGCCGACCAGCAGGCCACCCCACATGGGGGGCGCAAGCTGCGCAGTGACACCCTCCGCAACCGCCGGCGCCTCCTCAAGGCCGTCGGCGAGCTCGCCCGGGAGGCGCCCGACCAGCTCACCATGCAGGCGGTCGCGTCCCGCGCGGAGATCGGCCCGGCCACCGCCTACCGCTACTACTCCTCGATGGATGACGTGCTCGCGGCCTATGTGCTCAGTGTCGTCGAGGAGCTCCGCGATTTCAGCGCAGCATCGACCGCGCAAGGGCGACCGCTGTTCGATGCCATCGTGGACAAATGGGTGGACCTGCTCGCCGAGCACGGCCCGGCGTTGGTGCGGCTTCGATCCCCGCGGGGTTACCTGGAGCGGCTCAACAGCGAGGACGCGATCATAGCCACCGTCCGGGATGCATGGAGCGGGCCAGTGCTGGGGCTGCTCGACGACCTCGGCCTCCCAGACGAGATGATCGAGCACGCCCTGTTCCTCTGCAACATGATGTTCGATCCGCGGGAGATCCAGGACCTTCTCCAGGAGACGGACCTGTCCCGCCGGGAGGTCATCACCCGGCTGACCGAAGCCTACTGCGGCTCGTTGCACGGGTGGTCGCGGGCAGGCTGATCGCCCCGCCCGCACCCGCCAGCGGGAGCCGGCGTTCGCGCGGCGGCATTTGTCGGCGCCGCCACCGCACCCGTCCTCGCACACTCCCCCGTGTCAGCACGAGGAGATCGCGAGAGGGCGGGACAGGAGGCTACGCAACGGCAAGCGGCAGAGCCGACGTGCTCTTCGCCATGTTCCGCGACGGCACCTCCTGTCAACCTCGGCCCATCCAGACCCGGCCAAAACGGATAGAGGTACTCCTCTTGCATGAACGGGGTTGGATATTATGTAATAAACTTATCTCAAATAGTACGGTCATCCCACAAACGACGGCGACAAGGAGGTCAACGGTGGCAACGCAACAGGTGGGGCGCGCACCTGCCGAATCGACCGGTTCCACTGTTCGAGTGGGTGAGCTCGAAGTCGGGTTCATCGATGGTGGGGGTGGTGTGCCGCTCGTGCTCGTTCATGGCGGCGAAAGCGACCGCACCCAGTTCGCAACGCTTCGCGCTCGACTCGGCGCAGGGATTCGGGCGATCTCCTACGATCAACGCGATTCGGGGATCACCGTGAACCCACCGGCTCCCTACACGTTGGAAGTCCTCGCCGATGACCTCGTCGCCTTGCTGGATGCGTTGGAGCTTCAGAGTGCGCACCTGTTGGGCACCTCCTTCGGCGGCGCCGTTGCTCAGCACGCCGCGCTCCGGCATCCCGAACGGGTCGCATCCCTCATCCTGGTCGCCACCACGCCGAGTTTCGCGATGGGCAGTGAGGCAGTCGACGAGCTCCTGAACATGTCGCACGACGACCGGCGGACGGCGGCCGCGGATTTCTTCTTCACCCCCGAAGGCCAGGCCGAACTGCACGCCCGGCCCCAGACGCTCACGGCCCGTAATCCCGAGCAGAGCGCCCGCCGCCACGACGCCGCCCGACAGCACGAGGTCCGGGACCGCCTCGGGGAGATCGCCGTACCCACCCTGATCGTGCACGGCACGGCGGACCGGCTGGCGCCCTACGCCGGCGCCGTCTTGATGGAGCAGCGGATTCCGAACGCCGAACTGCGTTCGATCGAGGGCGGGCGACACGCGATCGCGGTGGAGTTCGCGGACACGATCGCCCGCTGCGTGCGCGAGTTTCTCGGGGTGAACGCAGCATGAGCGGCACGGCGCACATCCATCGGCACGACGTCAGGTACGTGCGGCAGGGGTGTACGTACCCGACGTCGTGCTGGCCTGGTCGCTCTTCACCCTCGCGACTGTCGCGACGTCCGTGTCGGCGCGCAATCAGCGGGGCGCGCCCGCGACCAATGCGGCTCCGCAGTCATGACTGACGCCGGCCGCGAGGTCGCGAACCGGATGGCCGAGGCAGCCCAGGCGTGGCTGGACTCCCTGGACGCGGACCAGCGCGCGGTGGCGGTCGGCCCGGCGCCGGGCACTGATGGCGCGGCCGAGGCCGAACGCACCCGCTGGTTCTACACGCCCACCGATCACGGAGGCCTGACCTTCCACCAGCAGCGCCCCGCCCAGCACCGGTTGGTGATGCGGCTGGTCGCGAGCGGACTGTCCGAAGCCGGCTACACCACCGTCGCCACCGTGCTCGGCCTGGAGAACGTACTCGACCGTACCGAGGGCTTCTCGGTGAACTGGGGGCGGGAACGTACCCGCGACCCCGGCATGTACTACATGCGGGTCTTCGGTGAGCCCGGCGGACGGCGGCCGTGGGGATGGCGGTTCGGCGGCCACCACGTCTCGCTCAACAACCTCGTGGTGGACGGGCGGGTTGTTGCCTCCACGCCGTGCTTCCTGGGCGCGGACCCGGCCGCGTCACCGCTGCTGGGCGGCGCGACGCTGCGTCCGCTGGGGACGGCCGAGGACCTGGCCCGCGAGCTGGTCCGTTCCCTGCGCCCCGAGTGCGCGGCCCGCGCGGTACTGCTGCCCCGCGCCCCGAACGACATCGTGGCGGGCAACAGCACCCGGATCGACGACCGCGTGGTGAAGCGCAGCGAACTCTGGCGGCCCGGCCCGCACATCCCGGACGGTGCCCAGAACCCGGCCACAGGCCTCGACGGTGCGAACCAGCGGGCGCTGGCCCTCACCCTGACGCCCAAGGGCGTGCCGGGCGCCGAACTCGACGCCGCGCAGCGGGAGATGCTGCGCGCCCTGCTCGGTACCTACCTCGACCGCGTCCCGGACGGGGTGTCCCCGCTGCCCCGCTACGACGACCCGGTGGCGCTGGACGCCGTGCACCTCGCCTGGGCCGGCTCCACCGTGGCGGGCGAGCCGCACTACTACCGCCTGCAGGGCCCGCGGCTGCTCGTGGAGTGGACCAACATCCACCGCGGCGTCAATCACGCCCACGCCGTGTGGCGGGACCCTGAGACCGACTTCGGCGGTGACGTCCTCGCTGCCCATCACGCAGCCCACCACGTGTCCTGAGAACGGGATGTGAATGGCATGGCCGGTCAACAACCGTCACCGACCGACGCTCCACTCAGAAGACGCGCCCCACGCTGCGGGGATCATTCGGCATGTTCGCGTCGACGCACTGGCCGGCTTCCGCGACGGCCCGGTCCGTACTGGAGCAGGGTGGCGACGCGTTCGACGCGGCGACGGCCTGCGCCTTCGTGCTGCCCACCGAACCCCATGTCAACGGGCCGGGCGGTTATCTCGTCGCCGTGTTCGCGACCGCGGCGGGCTCGTCTCCGCTCGTGCCGGCGGGACAGAGGCCACGCTCCTCGAGGCATTGAAGACGGCCATGGTTGGCCGGGAGGCCCTCTACGGACATCCGGCGGACGCGGCGAACGCGGCCACGACGTGACCGTCTCCGGGCCATGGAGCCAGGGCCGGCTGTCAGTCGTCACGCGTGATCCGAACAGCGGCGACCTTCAGGCGGCGGCAAACCCGCGCGGTGCTCAGGGTTACGTGGCAGGGCGATGAGCGGCGTTGCGTCCGGTACCCGCACCAAGGGCCGGCTTGTGCGACGGCGTGTGACGCCGCTGGGTCTGATGCTCGCCCTCACCTTCGCGACGGGTGTCGTCGACGCTGTCGGATACCTGCGCTTGGACGGGGTGTTCGCGGGCAACATGACCGGCAACGTGGTCATCCTCGGGATGGCGGCCACGGGCGGGACGGGGTTGCCGGTGCTAGGTCCGGTCGTGGCTCTGGTGTCCATTCTTGTTGGCGCGGCCGTGGCCGGGCGGGTGCTGCGCACCGCCGCCCCGGGCTGGCGCCGCCGGTGCACGGGTCTGCTGGGCGGCGCCGGGCTGGTCCTGGCCGCCACGGCGCTCGGCCTGGCCGTAACCGGGGCGGGCGCCCCCGGCGCCCGCGCGTTGATGGCGTCGTCGCTCGCCCTGGTGATGGGTGTGCAGGCGGCGACGGCCCGCCACCTGGGGGTGAAGGACGTCACCACCGTGGTCGTGACCTCCACGCTGACCGGCCTCGCGGCAGACTCCCGGCTGGGAGCGGCCCGCCGTCAAGGGGCACCGCGGCGAGGTGCGGCCGTCACGCTCATCATCGTCGGAGCGGCCACCGGCGCGGCGCTGTGCCAGGTGCACGAAGGTCTCGCGGTGGTGGCGGCAGCGCTCGTCGTGCTGGCCACGAGCGGCCTCGGCCACGCATTCGCCCGCTCCGCCGAATACGAAGTGGCAGCCACGACTGGATCGGCCACGTCCCCAACGAGCAGTTCCGCGACTGTGCCATCGCCGGGCTGCGCGGGCGGCCGCGCTACGCATACGGCCGACCCCTTATTCGCCCAGCAACGGAAAGGACGCTCATGACCGCGACCCTGGCCCTCCCGGTCCCCATGGGGAAGGCCGCTGTCAGGGCCCTCGGCATGCTGGCAGTCGCCAGCGGTGCCTTGGAGTCGGTGGTGGCACCGACGCTCCCGCTCCTGCAACGCGAGCTGGACATGAGTCCGGCCGAAGGGGCGCTCCTCAGCATCGTGCTCGCCGTCACCGGCGCGCTTATCACACCGCTCGCAGGCAAGTTCGGCGACCGCTACGGCGGAAAACGAGTCCTGATCCGGCTGATGGCGGTGGTCTCGGTCGGAGGCCTGGTGTCGGCCCTGGCGCCCAACCTGCCGGTGCTGCTGCTCGGTCAGATACTCCAGGGGGCCATGGTGGGTGCACTGCCCCTCTCGTTCATCGTGGTGCGCAAACACCTCCCCGCGAAGGAGTCGAAGGTGGCCATCGGGCTGGTCAGCGGGATGTTCGTGGGCGGCTCGATGGTGGGACTGCTGTCGGCCGGGCCCGCGGCTGAAGCACTCTCCCGACACTGGATGTTCGCGGTGCCGACGTTCGCGATCATCGGGTTCACCCTACTGGTGAACAGACTGATGCCGTCTGATCCGCCGGGCCGGTCGGACGACGCCGGGATCGACTGGCCCGGCCTGTTTCTCTTGAGCGGGATCCTGGTCACGCTCATGCTCGTGTTCGCGCTGGCGCCCGAGGCCGGCTCGCAGCCGCTCATGCTCGGCGCCCTCATCGTGGTTCTGGCCGCCTTCGTGACCGGATGGATAGCAGTCGAACGTCGCGCGGCCGCGCCTATGGTCGATCTGCGCATGCTGGCACGGCCCGTGATCTGGAAGTCGTGTGTGGTGACGTTCGTGGTATGCCTCGGTACCGCGATGGGGGTCTATCTCGTTCCGCAACTGCTCGGCCTGTCCGGCGACGGATACGGTTTCAGGGCCAGCCCCACCGAGATCGGCTTCATCCTCCTGCCTGGCGCCGTGGCCGCGACGCTGGCCGGACCAGCTGGTGGGATCGGGGAGCGGCGCTTCGGCTCACGCGCCGTGGTCACGACCGCGACCGTCATCATGGCCGCCGCCCTGCTCGCCCTGTCAGCCGCACACACCGAGGTCTGGCACATCGTCATCGGCAAGGCGCTGATCGCGCTTGCCAACGGCCTGTGCGTCACGGCCATGATCACCAGTATCGCCTCTTCCGTCGATGAAAGTGACACCGGTATCGCCACCAGCCTGGTCCTGGTGACTCGCGTGTTGGGCTCCGCCGTGGGCGGCATGCTCGGTGGTGCGCTCCTCGCCTCGGGGACCCCTTCCGGGTCGGATGTCCCAACTGAATCGGCCTTCGTCACCGGCTTCCTCATCGCTGGCGTCGTCGCGGTGCTGTCTCTGCCTGTCGTCCATATCATGAGCAAAGGAGTCAAGGAATGACCCACACCGATCAGCTGACGGATGTCCGTAGCACACCGAGGCGCAAGGTCCTGATATCCGGGGCCAGCATCGCGGGTCCCGCCCTCGCGTTCTGGCTGAACCGCTGCGGATACGCGGTCACGGTGGTGGAGAAGGCAGGCGCGCTTCGTAGCGGTGGTTACCCCATCGACGTGCGCGGCACCGCACTGGACGTCGTCCGGAGGATGGGGATCCTGCCACAGCTGCAGGACGCACACATCGACCTGCGCCGGCTGACCTTCCTCGACGGGAACGGCAGCGAGGTGACCTCGCTGCACCCGCATGCCGTCACCGGCGGGGTTGCGGGACGGGATCTGGAGGTGCGGCGTGGGGATCTGACCGACGCTCTCTACATGGCGGTCCGAGACGACGTGGAGTTCGTGTTCAACGACTCCATCGACACCCTCGACCAGTCCGACCACGGGGTCGACGTCACCTTCCGCGGGGGCGGCAGCCGTACGTTCGACATGGTATTCGGTGCGGACGGCATGCACTCGCGTACCCGGGAGATGCTGTTCGGTCCCGAAGAGCAGTTCCACCGGTACCTCGGCTACTGCTTCGCTGTGTTCACCATGCGCAACACCTTCGGGCTCTCCCACGAGACCGTGATGTGGAACACTCCGGGCAGGGCCGCCGCACTCTACGCTGTGGGGGACGACGAGGTGCACGCCTTCCTGAACTTCGCCCAGCCGGAACCGCCGTTCGACGCCTACCGGGACCCGGATGCCCAACGCGACCTGGTCGCCAAGGTTTTCGCCGACGCGGGATGGGAGGTCCCGGGCATGCTGGCCGCCATGCGCGACGCGGATGACGTGTTTTTCGACGGGGTCAGCCAGATCCACATGCCCCGCTGGTCCAGCGGCAGGGTCACGCTGGTGGGCGACGCCGCGTACGCGCCCTCGTTCCTCACCGGACAGGGGACCAGCCTCGCACTCGTCGGCGCGTACATGCTCGCCGGTTCCCTGGCCGACCGAGACCACGCCGCGGGCTTCGCCGTCTACGAACACGACACCCGTGAGTTCGTGACCCTGAACCAGGGGCTGGTCGACGAGGGCGGTGCCACACTCTTCCCGACCACCGCCCAGGCCCTGGAGCAGCGCAACAACAGGCTACGCAACCTCAGCTCCATACCCTTCGCGGAGGGACGACCGGCCCATTCGGCCCTCACCCTGCCCGAGTTCACGCCCATGACGTGAGCCCGGTCCGGCTATCCAGGCCCGGCCCTCCAACGGCACGATGGTCCGCTCGTCATGGTCGGGCGGGTGCTGTCGGCGGGACTGGTGCGGCCGATGACCGTTGTCATGATCGGCATACTCACCCAGCACCAACCGTGCCGTTCGTCGTAGATCAGCATCCGGTCGGTACATTCGGCCCGCAACGTACGCACCCACCCCTCGGCATAGCAGTTCGCCAGCGGCGTTCGCGGTGGCGTCTTCACCACCGCGATGCCCTCACCTGCGAAGACCTCATCGAATGCCACAGTGAACTTTGGCGTCCCGGTCACGGATGAGGAGGCGGAATGATGCCGCTCGCTCATCGAGACAGGATGCGCCGCACGGTCGCCTCACTGACTCGGTGGCCGAGCCACACCAGCTCACCGTGCACCCGTCGATGGCCCCACACTGGATTCTCTCGCGCCAGACGGACGATCAAGTCCCGGATCTCCCGGCTCGTCCTCGAACGTCCGCCACGATGCGGGTAGATCCATGCGCGTCGGAGCAGGCGACAATGCCACGCCAGCAACGTCGCCGGAGTGACCAGCCGATGAGCGCGCAGCACCGCCGGCAGCGACCGGGCCAACGCCGCGAGAACGGCCCGATCAGCCCAGTCCGGCTTCGGATGCCCAACCTGACGCCGCAACACCGCCACCTCAAGCCGCAACACCATGATCTCCACATCCTTCGACGCCTGGCTACGGCCCAGCAGCATCAGCCAGCCGAACACCCGGACCGTGAGCAGACAGAGCAGGCGAAGAGGCACACGACGTGATCTTGTCGGCGCGGGGAGGCTGGGTCAAACCCCAGCTCGATGCGGTAGCGAAGGTGTTTTGACGCGCTACAGGTGCTTCGCACGCCTTCCAACGCGCTTCGCGCGGAGAATCGGCCGTGTTCGTCGACCCTTACCGCAGGCCCGTCCGCTATTGAGAGGTGTCCCCCGCGTCCCCGAACCGCTACCCACCTGCGCAAAATGCGGTTGTCTATCTGGGACAGTCGAGGGACACGGGGCTACCGTATGTCCCTCGGAGGTGTCCTTGGTCCGACGCCCAACTCAACAGTCTGTCTGAGCGGCCGAGCCCGTTGGCCCGGATCGGGCGCTGCGCGGGGCCCCCGCCGGTTCCGCGCCCGGCGTGCCTGCGCCCACGCAGCGTCCGGTCATGACCGGCGGCTCAGAGGAGCTTCCATTCCTGATAGGGCCGGTCTTTGGAGCACCCCTGCTGCACCACGCCGACCCCGTTATTGAGATTCCCGTCCGGCACCTCCAGGCACTTGCCGCTGTTGCGGGCGACCACACTGAAGAAGCCGTTGCGCCGCTGGACGAGCCGCCATTGCTGATTGGTCTTGGCAGGGCCGCACGTCATCTGGTGCACCGTTGCCTTGTCGGCGGTGCTCCCACCCGCGACCTCCAAGCACTTGCCGCTGTGGTCGGCGCGGATGGTGTAATAGCCGTCGGCGAGGTAGCCGTCGGTGAGGTCGCTGTCGCCAACAGCGACGAAGTTCCAGGTCTGGTTATCGGGCGCGTCGTAGCACATCCACTGCTGGACGAACGCCGCGTCAAGCTGGCTCGCTGCCGCGACGTCCAGGCACTTGCCGCTGTGATTGGCCATCAGCTTCGCCCTGAACAGCGGGGCGTTCTCCGCCAGCGCGGCCGAGCCGGCGTTCAGCATCGCCCCGCTGACCGCTAGGGTGCACAGGCTGGCGGCGAACGCTCGCCTGGGTGCCTTCAAGGTGATCTCCCTCGGTTCAGGCCGCCCTTTGGGCTTGGGCAGCACACCCCAGCATTTATACAATGAGTGATCGACTACTAGCTGTAGGTAGTGATCTCCGCGCGCCTCGGTCGCTCTCGTCCACACCTGTTGGTTACACCGGGCTACGCCGATTGTGGCGTGAGCCAGCCCGAGGCCTCTATGGCAGGCCACCGTCTACGCTGACCAGCACCACTGTCCCTCTCACACTTGCTTGGCCTTTACACCGCTCCGTGGAGTACGCCCAGAGATCTGGAGGTGATCGCTGATGCGGTCATGACCTGATCGGAAGCTCGTCGTCGCCAGCCGGCGCAAGTCCGGTCCGGGTAATCGTCAGGGAGCCCGGTAGCAGGCTGGCGGCCCGGCCTGGAAACGGGCCGGGCCGAAGTCCAGCGTCGAAGGCCCTATAAGGGGAGGCGAGTGTGCGGTCCGCAGCGTCAAGCGAACTCTGCCGCGCCGTTAGTGCGCCCGCCATGTGCGGGGCAGGGGCGGCCGGCCGGAGGCGTACTGCCACCGCGCAATCCAGCAGCTTCTCAGTCGCACTGAGGCGGCGACGCGAGGCGCGGACCGCTCTCGTCGGACTCGGGGCGATCGGCGCCGACCGCGCGCAACAGCAGCTCGTGAAGGGTTGCGCGCTCCTTGGGGCTGAGCGCGTGGAGAATCGTGCCCTCAACTCTCGTGAGTCGCGCCTGAGCCGCCTTTAGTTCCGTCTCGCCACCTTCGGAGAGTTCGACGATGTGCCGTCGGCGGTCGGCCGGGTCGCGACGGCGGATTGTCAGCCCACGCTCCTCGAGTTCGTTGAGGAGTCCAACGACGTTGCTTGGATCTAGGCCGAGCATCTCCCCGAGTGCCTGCTGGCTCATGGCCCCGCGTTGGCTCAGCAGGTTGAGCGCGATGACCTGTCGGTGGCGAATACCGCCGGGCTCGGTCGACGCGTCGACGGCACGCCGCCCCATGCGCGCAAGGTGGGCAATCAGCGGCATGGACAGGCCCTCGAAGGTCGTCCGCGTGCTTTCCATTCTGCAAGCGTATCCCTGTCCAGCATGATTTGCGTTCTGCAATGATTGGTGTTCTGCAATGACTAGCGATACGCTCACGATCTGTTGATCACAACCCGGAGGTGCGGATGTCCAAGCTGAAGATCATCGTGGGAACCACTCGCCCGACCAGGGCGGCGGATCGGGTGGCGCCCTGGGTGGCGTCCGTCGCGGCCGCCCACGAAAGCTTCGATGTCGAGGTGCTGGACCTGCGGGACTGGCCGCTGCCGTTCTTCTCCGAGCACTTCGGCACCCTCGGCGATATCAACGACCCGACGTACTCCGAGCCGGTCGTGAAGGCATGGAACCGGAAGATCAAGGACGCGGATGCCTACATCGTCGTGACGGGCGAGTACAACCACAGCCTCCCGGGTGTCCTGAAGAACGCCATCGACTCGGCCTGGCAGTCCAACGCGTTCCGCAACAAGCCGGTCGCCGTCGTCGGCTACAGCGCCGGCATCGGGGGCGGGATTCGGGCGATCGAGCACCTCGCCCAGATCGTGGTGGAGACAGAGGCCGTGCCGCTTCGCAACACGGTCGTGATCCCGTTCGTCAACGACGCGTTCGATGACGCCGGCCGGCCGACGAGCCCCCTGACGAACGTGGGACTCGATGTCGTACTCGACGATCTGGCGTGGTGGTCGGTGGCACTGGAGCAAGCCCGCGCAGCCGGGGAGTTGGTGCCGGGCCGGATCCGGCTGCGCACCGCGATGCTCAACGCAGAAGCC
The DNA here is from genome assembly GCF_040300065.1 of Nonomuraea sp. NPDC000554. Classification (NCBI taxonomy): domain Bacteria; kingdom Bacillati; phylum Actinomycetota; class Actinomycetes; order Streptosporangiales; family Streptosporangiaceae; genus Nonomuraea; species Nonomuraea sp. NPDC000554. The sequence continues at coordinate 66,233 of NZ_JBEPDC010000017.1, forward strand.
GCCAAGGAGTCAGCGGCATGACGTCGCCACCAACGGACGTCACACCATCACCTACCGGCAGCCAGCGCCAGTCCAGCCAGAGAAAGTGGGAACCCGTGTCCGACACCCTCTCCGCCGTCCCCGAACCGGACGAGGCCACAGACCGTAGGCAGGCCGCGTCCCCGAAGGAGCACCCGGGGCCCATAGTCTTCACCATGCGGCTGCAGGCCCGGCCGGACAAGATCGAGGCAGCCGAGCGGGCGCTGGAAAAGATCGCCGGCCCGACCCGTGCCAACCCGGACTGCCTGGAGTTCCGCATCTTCCAGGATCGAAACAACCCGCACCTGTTCACCCTCCTGGAGCACTGGGTCAGCGTCCAGGCCGTCATGACCCACGGTCAGCGCGACTACATGGCCGAATACGTGGCCACGAAAGACTTGATCTTCGAAGACATGTCCGGCGAGCACGTCCAGGAGATCCACCCGCTGAACGCAGCGTCCTAGGGCCTGTACGGACTTCGGATCTTCAGATCGGTTGAAAGCTTCGGATCCACAAGATGACTCCCCGTAAATGAAGGCCGGCCAGACCCATACTGCAGTCGAGGTCCTCCACCACGCCTATCGGACACGTTCTGCTCAGCGAGCCAGGAGCTTGCGGAGCTGCCGACGATGGCCTGCGGTGGGTGCCGCATAGTGCTGCGCCGGTAACACAGGCGACCGCTTGCCCGCCGCGGCCGGCGCCAGACCTCGTCGACTTCGCTCGCCGCCCGATCACGACCGGTGGTCGGGCACGTGATCCTCGGTGAATGCGGGACTAGCCGCTGCGGCATCGGGCGCGCTGTCGGCCGGATTCTCCTCGAGATTGGCGACAAGCCTTCTCAGTAGGTCCAGAAGGAGATCGACCTCTTCGGCGCTGAAGCCTCGCAACGCCTGATCGTTGGTCTCGAACAGCGCTGAGCGCACCTGTGTGAGCTTTGCCAGGCCGTCCTCGGTCAGCGAGATCAGGCTGACCCGTCGATCATGCTCGGCGGGGGTGCGCCGGATGAGACCGTCGCGGTCCATCCGGGCGAGCAGCTGGGCCATGGACGGCTGCTCGATCCGGGCCAGCACCGCCAATTCCTTTTGAGAGAGCGCGTCGGCCTTGCTCAGCGCCGCCAGCACGGGCATCTGCGCGAAGGTCAGCCCCAGCGGTCGCAGTCGCCGGTCGTTGACCCGGGACAACGCACGCGAGGCGATGTTGATCAACGCGGCTGGCGCGGAGTCGAACCTGGGGAGCGTCACGCCACGAAGTGTATAGGACCCTATTGACCTATTACATAGGCACCTATACGGTCCTGAGTGCATAGGAGCCTATGCAGTTGGTCGTCCAGACAAGGGAACACACGTGATCATCCGTAATGTGACCGTCATCGACGGACAGGCAGCCGCGCCGATCGCCGATGCCGAAGTAGTGGTGACCGACGGGCGGTTCAGCGCTATCCGCCCGGCGGCTGACGCGCGACCGGCGGCCGGCGAGGATCCCGTGATCGACGCGCGGGGCGGCTACCTGGTGCCGGGCCTGTGGGAGAGTCACACCCACCTGAGCGGACACGCCTACTCCAAGCCCGAGAACAAGCGCGCGGAGTACATCTCCCAGCTACTCACCGACTTCCTGAATGTCGGGGTGACCAGCGTCGTCAACCTCGGCGGTCCACTGGACATCGAACTCGCGGTCCGCGACTACCGCAGCACCGCCACCGACGCCGCCGCCAAGTTGTTCTTCGCCGGGCCGGTGTTCACCGGGATCGAGGGGTGGCCGGTCCTGAGTGATCCGAAGCGTGCCTCCATCGCCTACCAGACCGACAACGCCGACGTCGCCTATCGTCAAGCACTGGAGCTGGCCGACCAGGTCGACTTCATCAAGTGCATCTACGACGACGAACCCGGCGCTCCGGACAAGCTGCCCCTTGATGCCCTCAAAGCCATCGTCGCGGCCGCACACGAGAAGGGCAAGAAGGTGCTCGTGCACGTCCACGAACGCACCGATCTGGAGGAGGCGGTGGCATCCGGCGCGGACGGCATCGAACACGCCTTCCGGCCGCAGGACCCCAGCAGTACCGCGGAGGCCCACGATGTCGCCGCACTGCTGGCGGAGACGAACACCTATTACTGCCCCACCCTGGTCACCTGGGAACAGATCGCGAACAACGGCGATGCCGGCTACTTGCGGCAACTGGTCGACGAAGGCTTCGCCACGCACGAAGACATCCCGCAGATCACCAGCCGCCCGATCTACGGACGCGAGTTCCCCCGGCATTCCGCGCGGGAATCCCGTGTCCGTTTCGACTATGCGATGCGCACTCTGGCCCTGATGCACGACGCGGGAGTGAAGATCTCCGCGGGCAGCGATGTGGCCATGCTGCTGCCCGCGCCGCCCGTCGCTTTGCTGCGCGAACTGCGCTTGCTGGCGAAAGCCGGTCTGCCGATGCCCGCGGTCTTGGCGGCCGGCACCCGGCATTCGGCCGAGAAGATCGGCCAGCAAACGACGTCACCGGGTACGATCACTGCCGGATCCGTCGCCGACGCGCTACTGCTCGACGCCGACCCCTACGCGGACATCGCGCACCTGGTCGACCGTTCACACCACATCGGGACGTTGCGGGCCGGGCGGCCAAGCTGGGAGGAGGGCCACCCCACAGCCTGACACGGCCGATTCCAGGTTCAGACGCGCCAGCTCGACAGATGCGGATTCCTCGAATCCCGTTGGTGCACACCAACAGGCGAGACAACGGTTCCTGGTCTCAACGCCACGAGCCCGCGCTGCCGGTGGCTGATCTCATCCCGATCACCGAGGACAGATCTACAGGGACGGCTGCCCTTGGATCGAGTACCTGCGCGGCTACACACACGGCGACCTCCACCCGGGCAACGTCCTGGTCCCACGAACCCGGGCGGGCGAACTGCTACCCGACCAGTTCCGCCTCGTGGACCTCACCACCTACGAGGCGGCGGCGCCGTTGACCAGGGATCCGGCCATGCTCCTGCTGTCGATCGTCGCGAGGAGAGTGCCCGGCGATCCCTCTGCCCAGGAAGAACTGTTCGACCAGCTCATCCGAGGCGGTGGCCGCGACGACCTCATCGGCCCCCATGATCAGGATCCTGCACGATGGGAAAGCCGCGGGTTGATCGCAGAGGACTTCCGCGACGACTGGCTGAACCAACTGCCTCTGTCGTTGCCCGCGGGGTCTGCCGTCCGCGCCGCACCCGAGGCCGAGAACGCCGTACACGCCATACCCGTGGGGTTTGCCGATCGGAAGAGGACATGTCGATTAAGAAGCTGAGGCCCCAGCTGACGACATTTCGAATTGTCAAGGGCTCGCCGCGTGGGCAGTTAGATGCCGATAAGCCCGGCGTTCCGGTTCTCGACTCTCTTCTGAGAGGCGAAGACGGCCGAGATCATGCTTGCCCATATGACCCATGATCGAAGCCGCTGCGGATCGGGCGAGGAGGCGCGCCCTGAAGGACGAGCAGGCAGAGGAGCGAAGCCCGGCGGGTTCGGAGCCGACTGTCGTCACCCCCGCGAGCCCTGGCCCGACACCGGCGCCGTCGATGACGGACCCGGCGAGCACCTGACGGCCGGAACCCGACAGCCAGCGTGGAGGTGGCGGTTAGTTGTCGAGTCTGGCCGCCTGCATGGTGCCTAGCCGCCGCACGAACAGGGCAGTGACGATCGTTGTCGGCACGACCAGCGCGTGCACGGCCAGGCTGGGCCAAGTTCTCAGCCTGAACTCGTACGTCAGGATCTCGCCACCCTCCCGGAGTATGGAGCTTGTCCTGAGAAGTGTGGTCCATTCGATCCAGAACAGGGGCCAGGTCAGGAGCGTGGCCAGCCACAGAGCCCACCACGCGTGCAGGAGCCAGGCCGGCGCGGTCGTGCCGTCGCGTCCGGGCGGGCTGGAGGCGTGCCAGATGTCGTCGGCGATCTGTTTGGGCAGCAGCAGGTTGCCGATCGGGATGAGCCAGCCGTACACGGCCATGGAGGGCTGGTATCGCAGCCGGCCGGGCGCGAGCTGTTCGGCTGCGACGCGTGCTTGGTGGAACCAGAGCAGCCACGAGGCCGCCAGCCCCAGGCCGGAGACGATCTGGGCCGCCCATAGGACGGCGCCGACCCTCTCGTGGATATCGCGCATGCCGTCGAAGGTCGACTCGTCGTAGTACCGTCCGGCGTCGTCGAGGACGGCGATCTGGTGGGCCACCGTGGACACCGACACCAGGGCGAACAGGGCGAGCAGCACGTACACGGCGATCTGGTAGCCGGTGGAGGGGAACTTCGGTTCGCTGCCGCGGCGTCGGCGGCGTTCGTTGACCAGCAACGGCTGGGGTGAACGCTGCTGACCAGTGTGCTCTGGCGGCGGCGGCATCTGCTGGAGACTGCCGGTTGCAGCGGCCGGGTCGTGCAGGGCGGTCAGTGCCGTGGTCCGGCGTTCGGTGATGACCTGGGTGAGCGCCTCCGGCAGCCACCGTCCCTGGCCGGGAGTCGCGAGGGCGGTGAGGCGGGTCAGCACGTACTGCAGGCCGGGCCGGGCGGCGGGGTCCTTGGCCAGGCAGGCGGCCACGAGATCGGCCAGCGGGGCGGGCACCGCGCGCAGGTCGGGTTCAGCGTGCACGACGCGGTAGACGACCGCGTGGGCGGGTCCTGTTCCGAACGGGCCGCGGCCGGTGGCGGCGAAGGCGAGGACACAGCCGAGCGAGAACACGTCCGAGGCCGGCCCGATCTCCTGCGCCATGGCCTGTTCAGGGGACATGAACGCCGCGGTGCCCAGCACGGTGGCGGTCTGGGTGTGGCTGGTGGCGTCCAGGGCGCGGGCGATGCCGAAGTCGATCAGGCGGGGACCGTCCTCGGCGAGGATGACGTTGGCGGGTTTGAGGTCGCGGTGCACCATCCCGCAGCCGTGCACGGCGGCGAGTCCTTCGGCCAGCCCCGCGCCGAGCACCGCGGCCGACTCCAGCGGGAGCGGCCCGTGCTCGTCGACGGCCTGGTGCAGGGAGGGGCCTGGGATGTAGGCGGTGGCCAGCCACGGCCGGGCGGCGTCGGTGTCGGCGTCCACGACCTGCGCGGTGTAGAAGCCGCCGATCTTACGGGCCGCGTCCACCTCGGCGGCGAAACGACGCCGGAAGTCGGCGTTGTCGGCCAGTTCTGGCCGGACCACCTTGACTGCCACCAGGCGCCCGCCCGGGGAACGGCCCAGGAACACCTGCCCCATTCCTCCCCCGCCGAGCCTCGCGTGCAGCCGGTAGGAGCCGATGAGGGTCGGATCGCCGTCGTGCAGGGGGTCGGCCATGGCACCTCTTTCGCGTCGAGATCTGCACCGGTCGGGGACGATGATCCCAAATGGGCGCGTGTCCCGAAGGAAGATCTTGTCGCCTGGGGTAGGCCTGTATACCAGCTGACGTGGTCTCACCGGAATCATGCGTCTCGCAGCGAGCGCGTCGGGATGGCGAGTGCGTATGCTCACCTGGGCGTCTGAGCGGCCGGGAGAACCTCGGGCAGAGGCACGATGGTTGTGGCCGTGAGAAGCAGCAACGTTTGTTCGCTGGTCTGAGCGACGGCCGCGTGGTAGTCGGGGCGGTGATGTCGATGAGATATAGCGACAGTGTCATGGGGTTGCATAGGTAAAGCGCGGGCGTGGTGCCGATCTGCCTCCTGCCGCCGAACTTGAGGCGTCGCCAGCGAAGCCGAGGCAGCTGTCGATCTTGACCGCTATGGTTGGCGGGACTTGATCGCCAGATCGCTTCGAGGTCCGGGTCGCAGCGGTCGGCGCGTTGTCACCGACCCTGGAGCAAGCCGTTGATCGAAGTTCTGACACCGATTCGCAAGATAGGGATCGAGCATGCGTACATCCCCGAGGCGCGAGCGGTCCTCCCTGACGGGGACACCTGTGCGGTCGTCGACGCCTACGGCCAGTTGTTCACCGTCTCGCTGTCCACCAGTGAAGTGGTCCGAGTGGAGTCGGGCTCGCTAGGGGTCTCCGCGCTTTCGGTGACCCCAGATGGTCGGCTGATGGCCACGAGCATGCACGCCTTCGGCGAGTACGGCATCCGGATCTGGGACGTGGCGAGCTGGACGGTAGCCATGGAGTTGCCCGGGCACAGCCACCCGATCTTGGCGGTATCGGCGGTGGGTCGAGTCGTGGTCACGGCGGCCCGGGACGGTACGCGGGTCTGGGATTTGCGCCAGGGATCCTGCAGATTCACGCTGCCGGGCACGGAAGAGGTGATGTGGGTCGCGGTAACCCACGACGAGCGCCATGTGATCACGATGAGCTGGGATCGTTCGATCGTGCTCTGGGACCTGCGGACAGGCGTACCGATCCGGACGCTGCGGGACGCCGACTCCCGATTTCCAGCCTTGAGCTCGCCCGCGAGTGACAACGGGGTCTGGATCCGGACCGTCCTGGCAGACTCAGTACGCGATCGCGTGCTGGCGGCCGACGGTCAACTGTGCGTGGGCGGCCTCGACGGCCGGCGTCCCCTGGCGAACTGGGAGACGATACCCCGACACGACAGGGTGCACATGATCCCGGGAAAGGACATGGTGCACACCTGCGTGGCGGCGCTGAATCCGGCGGACGGGACCGTGGCCGTCGACTACGGCGGACGCGTATACCTCCTGGACCCAGGCGGGCAACCGCTCGCAGTGATGGGACCGGAACCGGGGCCGGGATGGATACCGGTGAGCACCATGACCTTCACTCCGGATGGTCGGCTGGTGTGCTCCTTCCCCGGCGCCTTCGCGGCCGTGGAGGTGTGGCCGGCGCTCTCAGAGCTCACCGAATGAGACATCTGTGCTCACCAACGGGTCACAAGGGGCTTTGAGGGGTGATGGTGTAGTTGGTGGCAGTGGTCAGCCAGTGGCTACGTTCGCCGCATGGCCTGCGCTTCGACCTTGGCACCCTGCAACCGCAAGTGCGCAGCATGTCCTCGTCGCTGTGGTCCAGACAGCAGTGTTTTTCGATTATCTGAAATCCTGTCGATGTGCGGAGGAGTCATCCGCCCCGGCCGGCCTGCTCTGCAACGGAGTCGCCGTCTTCGAGGGCACCGGCGAAGTTTTGCCCGACGGACGCAACATCCCTGACCACCGCAGCCTATACAGATGTGCGGCATGAGCCAGACCGAGCCGCTCAAGGCCGTTTCGGGAACCGGACGCCTACGAGCCTGGTCGGCGAACTCGCCACCCAGCCGCTGCACGGCCCCGGCGCCCAGATCGCCTCCTGGGCCTTGCCGCCTCATCCGTCCTCGGTGCTCAAGGCGCGACATTTGACGTGCGCTCGGCTGACCGCCTGGGAACTCGAAGGGTTCAACGGGGTGATCGACCTGCTCGTCAGTGAATTGGTCACCAACGCACTGCGTCATGCACCGGGACCGATCCGGCTCACTCTCTGGTTCACCGACAGAACCGCCCCCGCAAGCCTGTACTCAGCGCCCTTCGCGTGCCGGACAGGAAGCCCGCTAAACCCTCCGCACGCCCGAGCCTGAGCGCTCAGGATCGATGGCGTCCAAGGTCGTCGTCCTCACCGGAGTCGGGATCGTCTCCCTGCTCGTTGTCGGACCCTGCGCAGCGCACGAGGAGGTCGGCGCGGACTGCGTGGACCTTGCCAGCAGCCGCCTGCTCGACGGGTCGTATCTGGTCGTGGACGACGACAACTGCGACGACCCGCGCTACGGCGGGTCGCACGGGGCTTACGACTGGTACTACGGCGGGACACGGATCGGCCCCAGGGTGGCGCGCGGCACGGCGGTCCGACCCGCCGACGTCATGATCGTCAGCCGCAGTGGCACCGTGATCCAGCGCGGCGGATTCGGCGGCCGCGGCTCCGGCGGCGGCTGAATCCGCCGCTCAGAACGCTTACAGGAAGGCCGAGAACGGAATCGAGTCACGTAGGTCTCGACGAGTTGCGCTCGTTCCTCGTGGTCGCGGAGATGCAGAATGTCTCGCGCGCCGCAGCGATGCTCAACATCTCGCAACCGGCGCTGTCGCGGACCATCAGACGACTCGAACAGGCTTACGGTGTGGAGCTTTTCGACCGGCCGAACCGTCGCCTTCGGCTCAATCAGTACGGCCGAGCGCTGGTCGCCCGTATCGAAGCCGCGCTGCGTGAGCTGGCCCAAGCCGAGGACGACATCGCCCCCATACGTGGCCCGCGCACTGGCACCGTGGAGCTCGCGTTCCTCCATTCGTTCGGCACCTGGCTCGTGCCGGATCTCCTGGGCGAGTACGCCCCGACCGGTCCTATGTCGAGCTCGTGGAAGTCCTCCACGAGCGCTTCATCGCCATGCCGGCAGGGTTCGGGCTTCGGCAGACCACCGATGCCCTCTTCGCGGCCCGCGGGGTTCACATGGACGTCGTCCTCGAAAGCGCGGAGATCGCGACCATCAAAGCGCTAGTGCGGTCCGAGCTCGGCGTTGCGTTCGTTCCGGGCGGGGCCACGGCACCGGCAGTCGCGGGTATCACTCTCGTGCCGTTGAGCGACGAGGACGCCTTCCGGACCATCGGGGTGTCGTGGCATTCAGATCGGCGCCTGCCTGCCGCTGCCGGACGCTTTCGCGGATGGGTGTTGTCGCGCCCCTGGACCGGCGGCTCGCCGGGAGGCGGCCAGTCGCCGTCCGCCCCGGCGGCCGGCGACGGCGAACCGATCGATCACGACTTCGCGATGTCAGGTCAACGACGACGTCTCGCCGGCCAATTAGCCGCAGTGGACGCCTCTCTTCATGACCACGGCCTTGCCGATGTATCCCCGGACGTCGATGCACTGGCCCCGTGCGGAGACGTACACAGGACCCGCGTAGTAGGTATAAGTTCCCTCATCCACGTCGCTCCAGACTTTCCCCGCCAGGCCGATGGCCACCTGCTTGAAGCCGGAGCGGGGTTTGGTGGCCCGGGTGATAGCGCAGTTCTTCCCCTTGGCGGAGTTGTAGTACACCTCCAAGGAGCCCAGCGATCCGATCTGGTAGTCGCCGGCCTTCACATAGCCAGCCCCACACTCACCGGCCGCACTAGCCGGTGCAGCGCTTGCGATGAGCCAGGAAGCGGCCACCGCCACGCTGGCCAGAGCTGCGACCTTGCTGCGTATCCGCACTGCAATTTCCTTTCGTCGATCATTCTTTTCAACGGAAGCGTGGTTCTCTCGACAAAAGATCGCCACGAAGTAGTCGACGCCGAGCTGAATCATCCGATCCCTGCGGCGCACGCCAGGAGAAGCCGGGCAAGCCGAATGACCTGCGCGGATGACATCATCGATAGGCGGAGGTTCGCTCACTCCTCTGTGATCTGGACGATCATCTTGCCGGTGTTGCGCCCGCCGAGCATGCCGATGAAAGCGTCGACGACGCGGTCGAATCCGGCGACGACGGTCTGGTCCACTACGACACTGCCCGACTGGATGTGTGGGATGAGCAGTGCCTCGAGCTCGGCCTGCAGATGCCCATACTCGCGCACGAGGAAGCCTTCCAGGCGGATGCTCTTGCCCACCACGTCGTACAGGTTGCGGGGGGCGGCGGGCGGGTGGCCGAGGTCGTTGTAGGTGGACACCGCGCCGCACCACACGATGCGGCCGTGGGGGCGCACGCCGCTGATCGCCGCCTCCAGATGCTCGCCGCCGACGTTCTCCAGGCAGACGTCGACGCCGTCAGGCGCCGCCCGCGCGAGGAGCTCGGCGACGTGCCCCTCGTGATAGTCGAAGGCCGCGTCGAAGCCCAGGTTCTCGGTGAGGTGCTTGACCTTGGCCGCCGATCCCGTGCTGCCGATCACTCGCTCGGCACCTAGGATTCGGGCGAGCTGCCCGGCCGCGGTGCCCACGCCGCCGGCGGCTCCGGAGATGAACACCGACTCCGCCGGCTGGAGCTTGGCGACGCGCGTGAGCGCCACGTAGGCGCTGAGCCCCGTGCCGCCGAGCAGGCTCAGGAAGGTGCTGGTGGGAACACCGTCCACCCGAGGCAGGACGCGGGCCTCGTCCGGGCCGACCACGGCGTGCGTCCGCCACCCCTTGCGGTGGAAAACCAGGTCGCCGACCGCCAGCCGGGGATCCCTTGACGCGATGACGCGCCCGATCGAGCGTCCTTCCAGCGGGCTGTTCAGCTGCCATTCCCCGTCCATGCACTCGCGCATGTAGGGGTCGACCGACAGGCAGAGGTTCTCCACCAAGGCCGTCCCTTGGGCGGGTGAGGGGACAGGGCCGGTGACGAACGCGAACTCCTCCGGCGTCGGCGCCCCCTGTGGTCTGGCCGTCTGGTGAACGGCGATGAAGTCTCCCATGATCTCCTCTTTCATCGGGTTTCGCCGGGCGAGACCGCGAGGGTCAGCGCTTCGGCGATGGTGTCGGCGGACGGGATGACGGCCTGTGCCAGTGCCGGCGCGGCCGGGATCCGGGTCGGCGGGGCGCCGACCCGGATCGGGGGCCGCCGCAGCGGTATCCCCGCCTCGGCCACCGCGGCGACGATCTCGCCGCCCACCCCGCCGGTGACGTGCGCCTCGTGTACCACGACAAGTCGTCTGGTGCGCTTGACGCTGCCCAGCACCGTGTCGAGGTCCAGCGGCCTGATCCACCTGGCGTCGACGACCTCCGCTTCGACCCCCCGCGCGGCGAGGCGGTCCGCGGCCTCGAGCACCCGGTGCTGCATGGCGCCCCAGGTCACCACGGTCACGTCGGCGCCTGGTCGGCGGATCCGGGCTCCGCCGATGGGCCGCACCTCGCCGCCGATCAGGACGTCCTGCCTGCCGGCGTGATAGAGGGTCCTGTTCTCGATGACAACCACCGGGTCGTCGCACCAGATGCTGGACAGCAGCAGGTCGTAGGCGTCCTGGTGGGTGGCGGGCATGCACACCCGGAGCCCTGGTACGTGGGCGAAGAGCGCCTCGAGGCTCTGCGAGTGCTGGGCGCAGGCGCCGGGCGCGTGGCCCTGCTGCGTGCGTACGGTGATGGGCGCGCCCACCCTGCCGCGGGAGACGTAGCGGACGTTGGCCGCCTGGTTGACCAGCTGGTCCAGCGCGACCAGCGAGAAGTCCGCCCACATGATCTCGGCGATCGGCCGGGCGCCGAACATGGCGGCACCGATGGCGCCGCCCAGGATGGCGGACTCGGAGATGGGCGTGTCGAACACCCGCTCCCCGAACCGCTGGCGCAGCCCCTTCGTCACGCCGAAGACACCACCGGGGACGGCGACGTCCTCGCCGAAGAGCAGGGTCGTCCGATCCTCGGCCAGTGCGCGGTGCAATGCGGCGTTCACGGCCTCGGCGTAGGAGAGGTGCAAGGTCGACTCAGGCATGGAGGTGCTCCAGTACGGTCGAGGGATCGGCGAGCGGGTCCGCCAGCGCGCGCCGCGACGCCTCCGCGATCTCGGCGCGAACCCGGTCGGAGCGGGTCTCCAGCTCCGTCTCGGACACCCCTGCCTTCTTGAGCACCGCGAGCAGCCGTGTGATCGGCTCCTCTGCGCGCGCCCGATCGAGCTCCCCCGCGGGCCGGTAGTGCTGCGCGTCGCCGATGTAGTGACCGACGATGCGCTGCGTCATGGCCTCCAGCAGCACCGGGCCCTGGCCCTCCCGTGCACGCTGGACCGCTTCAGCGACCGCCCGCTCGACCGCGCGCGGGTCGTTGCCGTCGATTCGCGCGCCCGGCATGCCGTACGGCGCGGCACGTCTGAACAGCGTGTCCACCCGCGCCATGGCGGAGATCGGGGTCAGCTCCGAGTAGAGGTTGTTCTCCACGAGAAAGATCACCGGGAGCCGGCGCACGGCGGCGAAGTTCATCGCCTCATGCACGGCGCCCTGGTTCATCGCACCGTCCCCGAAGGCGGCCACGGCAACGCGGCCCGACCCGTCGAAGGTGGCGGCCAGCGCGGCACCGGCCGCGATCGGCGCGCCCGCGCCCACGATGGAGTTCTCGCCGTACATGCCATGGTCGGGCGCCGTGAGATACGCCGACCCGCCGCGGCCGCCGTTGATCCCGCTCTCGCGCCCGAGCAGCTCCGCGAACAGCGGGTACGGCGGCGCCCCGCAGGCCAGCGTCCATCCATGCCCGCGATAGGTGGGGAAGACCGCGTCCCTGGTCAGGTCGAGCGCCGCGCAGGCCCCCACGTAGATCGCTTCCTGACCGTCGCACAGGTGGACCGAGCCGACCACGTCACCGGCTGCCCGCAGCCTGGCGACCTCTTCCTCGAAGAACCTGATCCGCCGCATCGACTCGAGGAAATCGAGCAACCTGGCTGTTTCCGGCATGGGGGTACCCACGCTCCTTTCGTCGAAGTGATCCGGGCAGAGCTTGTGACGCTCAGCGCACGGCCTGCGGCACCGCCAACCGGCCGGTACGCAGCAGCCCGGTCGCGATCGAGGAGGCTTCACGGACCTCCGTGGTCAACCATGCCTGCCGTTCGAGAAAGCGGGTCATCGGAACGGACACGGTGAACGCGCCGACCGGACATCCCGAGCCGTCGAAGAACGGCGCGGCCACGCAGGACACACCTTCGCTGAACTCCTCACGATCCAGGGCGTAGCCCTGCCGGCGCACCAGCGCCAGCTCGGCGATGAACGCGTCGTAGTCCGTGATCGTCCTCGGGGTCAGCCGCTCCAGCTTTACCCCCTCGAACATGGCGGCCACCTGCTCCTGGGGCAGAAAGGCAAGAACCGCCTTGCACGAGGCGCGCGCGTGCATGTGCCCGGTGTAGCCGACGTCGAGGCCGCCGACGCTCACGGCGTGCAGGCCCAACAGGTAGTGCTGCATGGTGAGCGTGCCGTGCCGCCACCCGGACAGATAGGAGGCCTCCTGGGTCTTGTTGTGCAACCTGGTCAAGATGACCGCGAGCTCGGGCGAAGGCCCCGCCCGCTGCTGCAGGTGCCGACTCAGCGATGCCGCGCGCGGACCGGCGTCGTAGCAGCCGCCGGGGAGGCGGACGAGGTAGCCGGTCGCGACCAGAGTGCGCAACAGGTGGTAGCAGGTGCCGAGCTTGAGGCCCAGCTGGCGGCTGAGCACCTTCGCGGTCGCGGCGCCGTCGGCGGCTGCGACGGCCTCGAGCACGAGGAGGCCGCGCTCCAGCGTGTGGAGCACGGTCGTCTTCTCCCGCTCGTCGTCGCTCTGCTGCTCAGACATCGTCGGTCACCTCCTCCGGATGGTCACACTGTGCCGCCCTCGCCCTGGTTTTCGCACCAGGTTGAAACCAATTTTCGACTATCTGAAATCAGCCTCGCAGGCGGCGCGGGCGACCGGGGGCTTGCGTCTAGCGTGAACCTGGATGAACGCGTCGCGAGGAAAGAGACCGCCTATGATCCGCCGCTGGAACCCGGCCGCCATCGCCCCGCCCATCGGCCAGTACAGCCATCTGGCGAGCGTGCCGGCCGACCACGAGCTGGTGTTCGTCTCCGGCCAGGTCGGCGTGCTGGACGATGGCACCCTGGCGGGCTCTGACGCACGGTCGCAGACGCGGCAGATCTTCGCCAACATCGAGCGGCTGTTCGACTCGCTCGGCGTCGGGCCCGAGCACCTGGTGAAGCTGATGACGCTGGTGGCGGGCACTGAGCACCTGTACGGCTGCAGAGCCGCCCGCCAGGAGGTGTTCGGCAGGTGGTATCCGGACGGCGACTGGCCTGCCCACTCCCTCGCGGTGGTCGTCGCGCTGGCGACCCCGGAACTGGCGGTGGAGATCGAGGCCGTGGTCGCGGTCCCGCGCCGATGACCCCGGCACAGTTCCGCGCGTTGTTCCCCGCGCTCGCGTCGACGGTGTGGCTCGACACCCCTGGCGCTCCGCCAGGCGCGCGGCCCGTGGTCGAGGCGTTGCGCGAGACGCTGTCGGCCTGGTCCTCAGGCGACTTCGACTGGCAGGACTGGGACGCGGCCGCCGCCACTGCCCGCACCCTGTTCGCCGAGTTCACCGGTGTGGATCCGGCGACCGTGTCGACTCTCGGGTCGCTCGCCGAGGCCGCCGCCACGGTCGCCGCCTCGCTGCCGCCCGGCCGGATCGTGGTGCCTGCCGAGGAGTTCCGCAGCAACTTGTTTCCCTGGTCGGCACGGCACGAGGTGGTGGCGGTGCCCACGCGGGACGGGGTGACGCGGGTGGAGGACCTGGTCGACGCGCTGGACGACCGGGTCTCCCTGCTGGCGGTGAGCGAGGTGACCAGCAGGGAGGGGCAGCGGCTCGACCTGGCCGCCCTGCGCGCCGCGACCGACCGGGTGGGCGCGCGGCTGTTCGTCAACCTGACCCAGTCGCTCGGGGCGCTCCGCTTCGACGCCGCCAGGATCCGCCCCGACTACTTCGCCGTGCACGGCTACAAGTGGATGCTGTGCCCGCGCGGCGCGGCCTGGCTGGTCACCAGGCCAGACCGGGTCGACGGGCTACGGGCCCTGGCGCCCAGTTGGAAGTCGACGAGCCCGCCGTACGGCTATTTCGGCGGTCCCGCGGACCTGGCGCCCGACGCCGCGCGCTGCGACGCCTCCCCGGCCTGGTTTTCCTGGGTCGGGGCGATCCCCGCGCTGCGGCTGCTCGCCTCGCTGGACGCCGAGCGGGTCGAACGGCACTGCCTCGCCCTCGCGGGCGAGCTGACCGAGCGGGCCGAGGCCGCCGGCCTGCGGCGGGTGACGGACGGTCCCGCCTCCCACATCGTCGTCCTGCGCACCGGCCAGGCCGACGGCATCGCCGTACGGCTGCGCGAGCGCGGCGTGCGGGCCACCGCCCTGGGCGACCGGGTCCGCTTCGGCTTCCACTACTTCAATGACGAGCACGACGCCGCAGCCGCCGCGAGCGCCCTGGCCCACGGCGGCGCCCCTGCTGGTGCTGTGACCGGAAATGATCATCGAGTTGAGTGAGAGTTTCAGGCTGCGGTTGTAAGTGGTCTGCCACCCCAGCGGATGCCTTTCTCGCTGCGGATGCGGGCGCGTTAGCGGCGTAGGGCGGCCAGGATGTCGGGGGTAGCGGGCGTGGGTGTTGCGCCAGCGCAGATAAGCGTTTTAGCGGTGTGGTTGGGGTGGTCGGAATTGGCCAGGATGTACTGGCGCAGCGGACCGAAGTGCGCCTCGATCGGGTTGACCCAGGAGGCATACGTGGGCGTGAACAGCAGCCTGACCTTGTTCTTCCTCGCCCAGGCGCGGATGCGCCAGTTCTTGTGCGCCGACAGATTTTCCAAGATCACGTAGATCGAGGCGCCGTCCGGGCGGGCGGCGCGGATCGAGCGCAGCGCGGCCCAGGTGTGGTCCGGGACGGCGCGTAGCGGAACTGCCTGAGCCAAGGCTTGATGGGCTCGGTGCTCGTTATAGAACTCCTCATACTCGCGCAGCGCATGCCGCAGACGGCGTTCGTTCCAGAGCAGGCAGCGGTCCAGGAGCTCTCGGCGGCACGACTGCACCCGCCGCTCCATCACCGCGTTCATCCGCGGCATCCGGATACCGGTAAGCACGGTCCGGATGCCGGCGTCGGTAAGGATCTCCTCCATGAGCGCTGGGAACTTCCCGTCCCGGTCCCTGATCAGATAGCGCGCCCGGCAGCCCGCGTCCTCCAGGTCCATCACGAGATTCCTGAACGCCTGGATGACCCAGGCCGCGGTCGGGTGAGCGGAAGTGCCCAGCATACGGACCCGCCTGGTGGCGTGCTCGATGACCGCCAGAATGTATTGACGCTGCCCGTTCAAGGTGACGGTCTCGATGAAATCGCAAGCCAGCAGTGCATCCGCTTGGGAACGCAGGAAGTCCGCCCACGTCACCGATGCCCGCTCAGGAGACGGATCCACGCCTTCCTGCTTGAGGATCTCCCAGACGGTGGAAGGCGCGACCTTGATGCCGAGGGTGGCGAGCTCGCCGTGCACTCGCCTTAACCCCACGAGGGATTCTCCCGGACCAGCCGCAAAATGAGCACGCGGATGGACCGCACAGTGGGCGGGCGCCCCGGCCTCGTGGGCCGACAGGAGCGAGCGTGGCGCTGCTTCAGCAGATCGCGGTGCCAGCGAAGGACGGTATCCGGACGCACGAGGAGCCGCAGCCGACGCAGAACTTCGCGCGGTAACGACGTGAGGAGCGCGGACAGGAAGGCGCGATCCTCGGGAGCGAACCTCACCCTGGTAGCGACACCGAGCTGCCGTTCAAGCACGGTGATCTGGTGACGTAGAGCAAGGATCTCGGTGTCCTTGTCCCTATCCCCCATCGGCAACAACCGCAGCGCGGCAAAGGCATTCGTGACGGTCAGATAGGCCAGACGAAAGAGCACAAGCGATCATTCTGCCGCGATCGGCCCCTTCCGAGGGCCGAAGCGGAGCACACCAGGAACAGCCGGGCAAGCCGGATGACCTGCACGGATGGCATTATCGGCAAGGACACAGTTGCTCAGCCGCCCACTGCTCGGTCCACACGTCGGCCGGATATCCGGGACGCCGGACCCCACGCGAGGTGACCGTCTCGATCCAGGCGAGCATCTCCGCGGCGGAGGGCACGTCTTCCATGCCTGGGTCTAACCATTGACAACAACCTCCTGTGAAGCAAAAGATACGGTCATCCGTACAACATGTGGAGGTTGTATGAGGCTTCTGGCCGCGGTGATGCTGCTGTTAGGAATCAAGGCCTCCCCCGCGCAGGCCGCTAGCGCGATCGAATCCCACTACAAGGTCGCCGGACCGTGGGCGGTGGCCACCGCCCACGTCGGCAGCGCGTACAAGCTCTACTACCCGGCTAACCTCGGCGCCGGAGGTGTCAAGCACCCGATCGTCACGTGGGGCAACGGCACGTACGCCGTGCCCATGCAGTATCCGGGCGTGCTCCACCAGCTGGCGTCCTGGGGCTTCGCGGTGGTCGCCTCGACGGACAAGACAACGGGCACCGGATCGGAGATGATCGAAGCCGCGCAGTACCTGGTGGCCAGGAACGCTGACTCCACCAGCGTCTTCTACGGCAAGCTCGACGTGACCAAGGTCGGCGCCGTCGGCACTTCGCAGGGCGCGGGCGGCGCGGTCAACACCGCGACCAAGTCGGACGGCCTGATCAAGTCCGTGGTACCGATCGCCCTGCCTGCGCCGAAGTGGGTGGGGTCGGGCGACAAGTTCTTCGTGGACCAGCTCACCTGCCCCGTCCTGTTCATGAGCGGCACCAACGACGGCATAATCTCGCCGCACTCCGCCGTCCTCGGCTACTACGACGCCGTCCCGGGCGCCGCCGCCAAGGCCATGCTCAAGGGCGCTGGGCACAACACGATCCAGGGGACGGGCGGCGGCTACCTCGGCTACTTGACCGCCTGGTTCATGTACACCCTCCAGGGCGACACCTACGCCAAGGGCGCGTTCGTCGGCTCACCACCGGAGATCAACACCAACGCCTCCTGGAAGAACGCCGCCCAGAAGAACCTCCCCTAACGCCAATGCCGGGTGGTTAGGGCTTGCAGAGGATTAACCCGTAGCGTCCAAGGTTCTGGCTCGATGTTGTGGTATGGGCGTGGCGGAGGAGACCGACATTGACGCCTTAACACCAGACGAGGCCAATCGAGCGTGCTATTGCTCTTCAGGCCCTGACTACCCGGCATTGCCCAAACGCAGGGCGAAGGCGGCCTGAGCGTTGCCGATCAGAGCCGCCTTCGCCACCTCGCCGAGTCCCGCGGCCTCCAGCCGCGGGACGAACGTCTCCAGCAGGTACGGCAAGCCCGGGCCGCCACCGAGACTCGGCCAGTAGGACCTGCGCGCCAGATCCATGCCGAACAGCAGCCGGTCCCCCAGCCCCCGCGCGGCAAGCGCCTCGACGAGCGCGACGATGTCGCTGTCCGGCCCGTACTTGATCCGCCCCGGCCGGTCAAAGGCCAGATAGGCCCCACGCTCGGCCAAGGAGGCGAGATATCCGGCGTCGGGGTTGTGGTCGATGTGTCCGAGGACGACCCGGTCCACCTGGAGCGCGTCCAGCAGCTCGTGTCCCATGGTGCCCTTGTCACAGTGGGTGACCACCGGGACCCCGACCCGCTGGGCGGCCTCGGCGACGGCCTTGATCAGCCGTTCGCCGGGCAGCCTGTGGTAGCCGGCCGCCAGCTTGATGGCACCGGCCCGCGCGGGCGAGCGCCGAATGATCGGCCCGACCAGGCCGAACTCGTCCATGCCCTCCTCGATCTCGGCGACCAGCAGGCCGGCGATCTCGTCCACGGTGTAGTGGTGCAACCAGTGCGCGTCGCTGTAGTACGTACTCTTGTGGAAGCCGGTCACGGCCACCACGTGCAGCCCGGTCCGCTCGGCGAGCGCCCGCATCAGCCGTGGGCTGCGGCCGAAGCCCAGCGGGGTCATCTCCACGACGGCGGACAGGCCGAGCCGCTGCGCCGCGGTGACCTCCTCGACGGCGGCCTCCAGCGAGTCCAGCCGGTAGTCCGGCTCGTTGCGCACTGCCCAGTCGCCGGTCATGAACAGGTGCTCGTGCGCGTAGGTGACGCCGAGCTCCTCGACGTCTCCCAGCACGGTACGGACACTCACAACAGCGCTCCTTCCGCCAGCAACCTGCTGCGCAGCACGTTCACGTCGATCTCGGCCGGATCCAGTGAGCCCTCAACCGCCAGGGCGGCAGCCGTACCCGCCGCTTGGCCCATCGCCATGCACTGCCCCATCGAGCGGGCGGAGGCATGTGCGTCGTGTGTCGCCGACAGGCATCGCCCTGCGACGATCAGGCCTGGTGTCTCGACCGGCAGCAGGCATCGGTACGGGATGCCGTAGGTGCCGAAGTCGCGGACGTACTCCCAGCGCGTGCCCGATCCCGAGTCGTGGTCCTCGATGGGCGCACCGCATCGGGCGATCGTGTCGGGATGATCCCGCCCGGCCAGCACATCCTCTGCGGTCAGGACGTACCGCCCGACCAGCCGCCGCGACTCGCGCACTCCGATCCTGACGTTCGTGCCGAGCAGGACGGCGGAGCCGTACCCGGGGACCTTCTCGCGCAGGAAGCGCACATACTCGCCCACCTGCCGCCGCCCCTCGCGCTCGGCTTGCGACAGCTCCATCGGATCGGTCGGGTCCAGGCCGGTCACCCGGGTGAGGTTGGTGTGCACGATCCCGTCGTGCACGGTCCTGTGCACGGACCCCTCGCGCCTGGGCAGGTCACTGTCGGCCATGAGCGCGTGGAGCTCGGCCGTCGAGGTGGCGGACAGGTCCACGCCGCCGAGCCTGAAGGTCGCTGTCATGGGCTGCAGCCGCATGCCGGGCCTCTCGAGCGCAGCCCCGGCCCGCCAGGCGAGTTCGGCGTCGCCGGTGGCGTCGATGACGACGGGCGCCTTGACCTGGAAACGCCCGGCGACGGTCTCCACCTCGACTCCGGGGCCGCAGACCCGGGCGTGCAGCAGGACGGTGACGCCGGAGGTGAGCTCGTCCCACACGACCTTGAGCGCTTCAGGCTCGTAGGTCACCCCGGTCCCGGCCCCGTAGGTGTTGGGCCGCTCGAAGGCCGACCCGGTGTCGAACAGCCGCTCGCACACCTCCCACCCGATCCCGCCGACCACCCGCGGTGACTCGGGGCCTGGTGCGTAGAAGCCGTAGAAGGTGTCGAGCACCGCGGCGCCGGTGCCGCCGAGGAACCCGTTGGACTCCACGAGCAGGCAACGGGCGCCGGAGCGGGCAGCGGCCACGGCGGCGGCGCACCCCGCACTCCCACCTCCCGCGACGATCACATCGCCTTCCCAAAGGACCTTCATCGCAGATGCCAGCCGCCGTCGACAGGGATCACCGCGCCGGTCGTACAGCCGGAAGCCGGGGAGAGCATCCAGAGGACGGCGGCGGCGACCTCCTCCGGTTCGCAGAGCCTGGCGCCGAGCGGCATGAGCTCGGGCAGCCTGGCCCGGATGGCGTGATCGGTCTGGGCGCGGCGGCTCATCGCGGTCGCCACGAGCCCGGCCGAGATCAAGTTGATCCGCACTCCGCGCGGAGCCGCCTCGCGGGCCGCCGACCTGATCAGCGGTATGAGCGCGCCCTTGGCCGAGGCGTAGGCCACGGTGCGGAAGCCGTCGTCGAGCGAGGTCCCCAGCGCGGAACCGATCACCACGATCGACCCGCCCTCCCCCATCGCGGGGACCGCGGCGCGCAGCAGCCTGAAGACCGACTCGTGGTTGACCCGGTGCACCTCGCTCCAAGCCTCGTCGCTGCATTCGGAGATGCCGCCGTCACCCAGGGACCTGCCGGACATGCCGACCGCGTGCACCACCCCGGTGAGCTTTCCATGTACGGCTATCGCCTGCGCGACCGCCTGCTCGGCGCCGCCCGGCCTGGTGATGTCGATGCCGTCGCCATCGGCGAAGTCGACGCCGAACGCCGTGCCTCCCTCCGCCTCCACCGCCTCGACGCAGGCCCGGCCGATGCCCCCGGTCGATCCGGCGACCAGAACGGTCATGAGACCTCCTTCGACGGCCTCACGACCGCGAACGGGCTGTACTGGATGATGACCTTGCGATGCTCGGTCAAGGCTTCCTCAAGACCTCGGCCGCCCGGCGTGCGTGCTCCAGGTAGGCGCTTTCGAACAGCTCCTCGGCGCGCCGGCGGCCGACGAGCTTGGCACTGGAGATGACGGGCGGGACCAGGCCGTCCATGGCGAGGTGCTCGGCCGCGCGTACCTTGATCTCGTTGACCACCGCGACGGCCGCGACCGTGCTACCGGGGCCTACCGGCTCGGCCAGCCCGTCGACCTCGCACATCGCGTCGCCCACAGGGGTGCAGAGGTCGATGACCACGTCGGCGTGGTCGGCCAGCCTGGTGCCGCTCGGATGCCCTGGCTCGACAGCGGTCGTCTCGCGCATCGACGTCACCACGATCACGGGCAGGCCCGCCTTGCGCAGCCCCATGGCCATCTCGATGGGGACGGCGTTGAGCCCGCTGACGCTGAATACGATGGCCGCGTCGGTGGGCCGGAGTTCGTAGTTGGCCAGGATCTGGTCGGCCAGCCCTTCGACCCGCTCGATGAACATCGCCTGCCGCATCCCGTTCGGGCCGGCGACCTGCGTGTAGAACGTCGACGACAACTCCACGATGGGATGGAACCCCGGGTAGGAGCCGTACCTGGGAAACAGTTCCTCCACGCCCATCCGGGAGTGCCCGGTGCCGAACGTGTGCACCACGCCACCGGCCCCGATCACCCGAGCCGCGGTCGCGGCCGCGGCCGCGATGGCCTCCTCCTGGGTTCGCTCGATCTCCCCGAGCAACTCGACCGCCCGCTTGATCCACTTCACTAGGATTTACCTCCATAAAGAGCGGCACCGATCGCCCCGGCCAAGGGGCCGAGCACAGCGGGCAGCACCGCCACGTCACCAATGAGCGGCCTCCGCCGCTCGAACACGTCACGCATGGCGGGCCGCATGAGATCGAGCGCTCCGGCCACGCCACCGCCGACGACAACCGTCCGCACCCCCAGCAACGCCACCGCGTCGCCAAGCCCCACCCCCAGCGCCCACCCAGCCCGGCTCAACGCCTCCGTCCCTGCCCGCTCCCCCCTCCGCGCCGCCTCGGCAACCTGAGCGGGAGTAACCCCACCAAGGACGTCGTCGCCCCGGTATGTCCGGACGATGCCTGGGCCTGCGGCGAAGGCTTCGACGCAGCCGCGGTTGCCGCAGCAGCACTCCGGGCCGTAGGAGTCGACGGTGATGTGGCCGACTTCGCCGAGGTTGTCCCTGGGGCCGGGCAGAACCTCGCCGCCCAGTGCCACCGCCCCGCCGACCCCCGTTCCGAGCACAGCGAAGAGCACGTCGGACAACCCCTTGGCCGCGCCCATGCGGAGCTCGGCCAGCGCGAACGCCCGGGCGTCGTTGATCACGGCCACTGGCAGCCCGGTCCTGGCACTCAGGGCGGGCCCGATGGGAAAGCCGTCCCAGTCGCCGGGCGGGTTGGGCACGAACAACGCGACTCCCGAGGCCCGGTCCACGTGCCCGGGCAGACCGATCCCGATGCTCTCAACCCCCGCAGGCAGCAGCTCGGCGACCAGCGCCACCACTGCTTCCGGCCCAGACGGAGTGGGAACCGTCCCGGAACCGACCACCTTCTGGTCCTCCAGGAGCACCCACTTCACTGTGGTGCCTCCGACGTCGATACCGAGACGTGTCACCATGCGAGAGCCGTACCGGACAGGACGCCGGACGGGGTGACCACCTCGACCTCGCCGGCGGCGGTCAGCCGCCCGGTCCCATCGGCCGAAACCGTCAGGAAGCGGCTCTGGAACGAGGCCCCGCCACCCACGCGGAGCCGGCCTGAAGCGTCGGGCTCGACCCCGAGCAACCGCAGGTAGGCGAGCAGCGGCTGGGCGTGCGCGTGCAGGTTGGCCACAGGGTAGGCCTGCATGGCGACACCCACCTCGGCCAGATCCCACGTGCGCCCAGGACGTTCGGACTCCGGCGGGAGGTAGGCATCAGGGCCGGACAGCGTGCCTTCCCAGACATCGGGATACACCTCCGCATGGGTGTTCGTCGACATCCGCCGCCACCAGGCCCACCCCAGTTCGGGGTGGTGCTCGGCGGCAGCCCAGATGAGCGTCATGTTGATCGCGTACCAGATCGCGCTGTCCTCAGCCCCGTTGCCAGACAGGACCGGCCAGTTCAGGCGAGGACCGAGCGGCGACTCGGCGCCCGCCGTCATCTCGATCGTCTGCAGCAGAGCGCGCGCCTGCTCGGGCGAGGCGGCACCGCACAGGATCGCCCACGGCTGGACCTCCAGCCACAGGTCGTCCTCGCCGACCACTGCTCCAGGCCCGTAGGCGCGCCGGAACCAGCTGCCGTTCCACTCCCCCTCCACCGCGTCGCACAGCTCGGCGCCAAGCTTGCGCGCCTCAGCACCGGTCGCCTGATCGCCGAGCCGCTCTGCCACCGCCGCGTAGCGGGGCAGTACCCAGGCGGCCATCGCCGAGTTGAGCACGGACTCGCCGCGCTCGATCATCTCCTCGTGGGGCACGCCGCTCCTGGAGATCGCCATGTCGTTCCAGTCGGCGTTGAGTATCCGCACGTGCCCGTGCTCGCCTCTGCCGACGACGTCGGCGAAGAACCGGAACTGCCGCCGCAGATTCTCCTCCAGCGACACGGCCGAGGCACCATGCACCTGGTGGTACGGCACCCCCGTGCCGAATGCCTGGATGTCCCCGGTCGCCGCGAGGTATTCGGCGGCGAGCCACAGAGCCCACAGATTCTGGTCGGAAGGCCGGAATACGTCGGTCCACGGCGACTTGTCCGGTCGCAGCGCGTACGGCAGGTCCCCATCGGGGCTCCCCCACGCGCACGTGTTGCGCAGCACGGACAGCGCCAGGTCAGGCTCGGTGTACACGAGAGGCAGCGCGTGCTGCAGCGGGTCACGCGCGGCGCCGTTGAACCCGTGTCTGAAGGAGTAGCACGACCCCTGATCCAGCGTGTGCCCGCCGAGCACCCCGTCGGCACACGCGCCGCCCGTCAACAGCGCCGCATGCCACGGCACCTCCCGCTCCGCCTCAGGAGCCTGTACGGCTCTCGCCACCGGCAACCGTTCGGCGAGCCCGCGCAGGCTGTCCTCAAACCCGGTCACGTCGTCGTCCAGCAGGCCGTAACGCAGGTCCACCACCGTCGAGGCCCCTGCATCGAGCTCCAGCGCCAGGTCCAGGCGCCCGGACCGGGTCCGCTCCCCGCCGAGCACCTCCAGCTCCAGCCCGGGATCCTCGGCGGGAACCGGACCGCTGATCAACCGGACGTCCGCGGGATGCGCCGCCCATTCCTCGGTCAGAGGCAGCCGTACAGGATTGCCTGTCAGGTTGCGCACCACCAGCCTGATCAGGACCCACGGCTGCTCCCCCTCGGGGCAGAGCACCGTACGTTCCAGCGACACCCGCTCATCGGCCACCCTGACCACCGCGAACGTCGGCCCGAACAGGCGCTCGGTCGTCGACCCTGCGGTGGTCAGGTCGCCGATGCTGCTCACGCCGGTGCCGCGGGTCAGCCAGCGCAGGCCGGTGTGCTCGTCGAACAGGTCGCAGCGCCCGTAGTTGTCGGCGACCAGTGTGACGCGCCGGTTGCCGAGGTGGACGAAGTGCCGCCTGCTCGGCGGGTCGAGGATCGGGTCCCAGGTAGCACGCGGATCGCGTTCCTGGTCCATCGTGTAGGAGAAGGCGGGCAGGCCGTGGACGCTCGTCCACTCGCCGAAGGAACTCATCGTTTGACGCCCCCAAGGGTCAGTCCTGCGACGTAGTAGCGCTGGAGGAAGAACATGAGCGCGATCGGCGGAACCGCGGTGACCAGCGCAGCGGTGGTCATCAGGCGGATGTCGTAGCCGATCTCGGTCTGCAGCTGGGAGATGCCCACGGGCAGCGGCCACAGCGACGGGTCGTTGGCGACGAGCAGCGGCCAGAGCAGGTTGTCCCACTGCGCGAGGAACTGCAGCAGGAAGAGTGTGAGCAGCGCGGGTCTGAGCAGCGGAAGCGCGATCGTGACGAAGATCCGGAACTCGCCCGCGCCGTCCACGCGGGCCGCGAGCAGCAGCTCCTTCGGCAGGCTGAGCGCGAACTGGCGGACCAGGAACACCCCGAACGCGCTCATCATGCTCGGCACGATCATGCCCTGGTAGGTGTCGATCCAGCCGAGCTGGTGGACGATCACGTAGACCGGCACCATGACCACCGTCGGCGAGAGCGCCAGCGTGCCGACGACCAGCGCGAACAGCGCCCGGCTTCCGGGGAAGCGCAGCATGGCCAGCGCGTAGCCCGTCGCTCCCGAGAAAACCACGTCGAGGAAGCCGATGCCGAGGGAGAGGATGAGGCTGTTGCGGAAGTAGACGGGGAAGTTGCCGCTGGAGAACATCTCGGTGATGTTGGCGAACAGGCTGAACTCCCCGCCGCCGCCTTCCGGCTGCGCGGCCACGACCAGCATGACGCCGATCGGCAGCAGCATGACCGCCACGACCAGCGGGAGCAGGACTCTACTCATCGCCGCCTCCCCGCAGGAAGCGGAACTGCACCAGCGACAGCACGATCAGCACCGCCAGCAGCACCATCGCCATGGCCGACGCGTAGCCCATGCGCTCGAAGCTGAAGGCGGTCGCCCACATGTAGTACGGCAGCACCTCGGTCGCACCGGCAGGCCCACCGCTGGTCAGCAGGAACGCGGGGATGAACGCCTGCATCGACCCCACAACGGCAATGACCAGGACGAACAGCAGCGTCCGCCGCAGCAGAGGCAGCGTGATGGACCAGAACGTGCGCACGGGGCCGGCTCCATCAAGCGCCGCGGCCTCGAACACGCTCGGCGACAGCCCCTGGAGCCCCGCAGCCAGGATGATCACGAAGAGCCCGAGATGTTTCCAGATGACCATCAGGACCAGCGCCCAGACGGCCATGCGCTCGTCGGTCAGCCAGGACACCGGCCCGAGACCGACGGCGCCGAGCACCGCGTTGGCGGGACCGCCGTCGGCGTAGATGATCCGCCACACCACCGAGGTGGCGACCAGGGGCATGACCGCCGGAATCATGATCAGTCCGCGCAGCACGCTGTTGAGCCGTCCAGGCCTGGCAAGAGGTACGGCTATCGCCAGGGCCAGCAGGATGGACGGGATCACCGAGCCGATCGTGTAGATGACTGTGACCTGGGCGGAGTTCCAGAAGCCCGGGTCCTCCAGCATCCGGGCGTAGTTGCCGAGGCCTATCCATTGGGGCATACCCGCCAGGTCGTAGCGGGTGAAGCTGAGGTAGAGCGCCGACAGGAAGGGCAGGAGCCAGAAGACGCAGAAGAAGATCGCCGCAGGAAGCGCCAGCAGCCCGCCGACCGTAGCCTCCGCGCGCCGCTGCCCCTTGGCCGGCAGCGCGACGGGAGTCGCCAACCGTACGCCGACCGTGGTCATAGCGCGAGCCGCATCGCCCGGTCGAAGTCCTGCGCCGCCTGCTCCGGGGTCTTCTTGCCATAGGCCACGGTGTCGCCCGCGTCGGTCAGCGCCTTGGCCATCTCATTCCAGATCGGGGTCTGCGGCCCGAAATCGGCGTGCGGGGCCGAGGCGACCATGATGTCGATGGCCTTCTGGTCGGCGCCGCTCAGCTTCTCCCATCCGGCGATGGGGGTGAGCGATCCCGCCTCGCGCAACTGCTTGGCGGCCACGTCGGGCCGTTGCAGGTAGTTGATGAAGTGCCAGGCGGTGTAGGGCAGCTTGGACTTGGCCGAGACGCCCCAGCCCCAGGTGTAGGCGGGTGCGACGGCCGGTCCCGCGTCGAAGCGCGGCATCGGCGCGATGTCGAAGTTCTTGCCGAACTCCAGCTTTTTGCTGAGCGTCGGGAACAGGTCCATGGCGAACAGGCCGGAGACGAGCATGGCCGCCTCGCCCGTGCCGAACAGCCCGAAGCCGGACAGCGGGTTGGAGAGCTTGGGGTTGCCGACGCTCGCGTAGTAGCGCAGCGCGTCGACACCAGCGTCCGTGGCCAGCGTGGCCGTGGTGTTATCGGGGCTGAGAATGCTGCCGCCCTTGCCTTTGACCAGGGCCAGGAGCTGCATGACCGTCCACTGCGGATTGCCGAGGATCCACTGCAGGCCCACCTTCTTGCCGTCGGCGGAGGTCAGCTTCTTGTTGTACTCGGCGACCTCCTCCCAGGTGGTGGGCGGCTTGTCCGGGTCGAGCCCGGCCTCGGCGAAGCGGTCGCGGCGGTAGTAGAGGTAGCAGATCGTGTAGTCGGTCGGCACGCCATACAACTTCCCGTCGTATGACAGGGAGTTGATGGCCGTCTGGTCGTAGCCCCCGGCGACGGCCTTCGCATCGGCCGCGCCCAGCGGTTTGGGCATGATCAGAGCCAGGCGGCCCTTGCGTGCGTGGCCAGGGAAGGTCCAGCCACCGATCCTGAACACGTCGGGCGCCGCGCCACCGGCGAAGGCGGTGAGCAGCTTGGTGTCCAGCTGGTTGACCGGGACGTAGAGCGGGGTGACGTCGACGCCGCCGAACTCCTGGACGTACTGGTGCACCAACGGCGTGAAGACCGCGTCGTAGGCACGCGTCTGGTGCAGCCAGACCGACAGCTTGCCGCGTGGCACGCCGTCGGCGGGGACGGTCGGCTCAGCGGGTCCGCCGCACGCGGCGAATAAGGGGGACAGTGCGGCTGCGGCGAGTAGCTGCCGCCTCGACGGATGGTTCAACGTGGCTCCTGACCCATGAGGGCGTTCTTCGCGTCGTTGAGCTCGACAGAGAAGACGGCGAGGTCCCCTCGCGCGTGCCGGATCGTGTACTCCAGTGGCAGCCCGCCCTCGGTGATCGTGGTGCGAGCGGTGGCCAGGAGGGCTGCGGCCATGGGCACGTGCAGCAGCCCGGCCAGCCGGTAGTCGGCGTTGACCGCGCCGATCGTCTCCCTGCCCGAGGCCGGGGTGAGACCGTACTTGAGCCCCAGCAGGCCGTAGAGGGACCCGGTCAGGTCCTCCTCGAGGATGCCCGGTACCAGTTCGGACGGGAGATGAGCGCTCTCGATCATGCAGGGCTCGCCGTCGAGCAGCCGAATGCGCTCCAGGAAGACGACTTCGGCGCCGGTCTCGAGGCCGAGCGCCGGTGCCACCTCGGCCGTGCACACCTGCATCCGCGCCTCGAGCAGCTGCGTGGTGGGCCTGCGTCCCAGCCTGGCCATCGTCTCGGTGAAGCCTGCGGGCCTCGAGCCCAGCTCGGAGGCGACTCCCAGTGGTGCCGTGTAGGTGCCGCTGCCCTGCCTGGCCACCAGCAGGCCCTCCTGGACGAGGTCGCCGATCGCCCTGCGCGCGGTCGCCCTGCTCACTCCGGCGAAGACCATCAGGTCCTTCTCCGCCGGTATGGAGGTGTTGGGCTCGCACTCGGCGATCACCAGGCGCAGTCGCTCGCGCAGCTGGTAGTAGAGCGGCACGGCGGCGCCGGGTTCCAGAGCCAGCCGCCGCGCCCAGTCGATATCGCTCATCCGTCCCTCAATGCCTGAGAAGTTGTACGGACGACCGTATCTTTTATGGATCGCGCCGTCTCTGTCAACGGCGAACTCGCCGACTACGTTGCGCAGTTGCTCGATTACATGTCAGGCCATGGTCGGCCGCCCGGTGAGGCGCTCGATCACGCCCGGGCCCATCCCGGACTCGCCAGTCCGTACACGATCGAGCGCATCCCGCCCGAGACCCGCACCCTGTGGGGCTCGAATATTCAGTCACCGCGTCCGATCTGCGGATTCACTCGACGCGTCGAGTCTCGCACCCTTCGATTGGAGCCGTCGCTCACATAGTTGTGAGCAACCGCTCAGACTGCAGCACTCAAGACCTGCAAGCGCGCAAAGAATCACAGGTCACCACGTGAACCGAATATTCGAGCCCCACACGGTTCTAGCCGATCTGCAGGACGGGCTTGCCGCGTGCCTGTCCTGACTGGCTCAGCTCCGCGGCCGTGCGCCAGTCCTCGAGCGGGAACACGCCGGCCACTGGTACCGAGAAGCGACCCTTGGCTGCTAGCTGTGCGTATGCGCCGAGCACGTCGTTGCGCACGGTGCCCTCGCCGCCGGGCCCGCTGAAACGCACGCCCAGGTCGTCGGCCGCGGCGAAGTCGCTGAGGGTCAGCACGCGTTCGGGCGCCTTGACGGTACGCACGAGGCCCGGCAGCGCATTGCTGGCCGGTGCCGCGTCGAGGGCGAGGTCGACCGGTCCGCCCGCGAGTGCTCCCACTCGCTCTGCCATGCCGTCGCCGTAACCGGCGACTTCGGCGCCGGCGGCGCGCAGGGCCTTGGCGTACGTCTCGCCGACGGTGGCAATGACCCGTGCCCCGCGCTGAACCGCGATCTGCACCGCGACTGCGCCCCACAGACGGCGCGCCGCGGAACTGACCCCGGCACCGGAACTGCGCGCCCGGCGTCTGCTGTCGGCCGCGCAGGCGGCCATGTTCGCCGGCCACCCGCAGTGGGTCGGTGAGATCAGCGGGCGCGTGGGCGACCTGACCGAGGACCCGCAGCTACGCTCCGAAGCCTCCCTCCTGGCCGGGTGGGCCCTGGGGGTCACACTCCGTCACGAGGACGCGCTGACACTGCTGCTCGGCGTGGCCGAGTCCTGCGCCGCCCAAGCTCCGGACCTGGCGCTCGGCACCCTGAGCACCGCCGCGACGTCCGTCTACAACTCCGGGGCGCCGTTCTACCGGGCGGAACTGCGGCGGATCAGCGCGCTGATCGGCGAAGCCGACAATCCCGCCGCCCTGGCCTGGTCCCAGGCGGTCATCGATCCGCATCACCGGCGGGCGAGGCTGATGGAGCTGCTGAAGACGGGGCTGGCCGACATGTCGCAGGAGTCGCTGGGGGACCTGACGGCGCTCGGCGGCACGACCTGGATCCTGGACGAGACCGAGCAGGCCGTTCGCATTCTCGGGCAGACCATGGACGTCCTGCGGCGAGCCGGCAGCGCGGGCACGAACGCGACCGTCACCCAGGCGCTCGCCCTCGCCCTGTTCGAGAGCGGTTCATGGACAGCGGCCCAGTCCGCGGCGGAGGACGCCCTCTGCATGGCCACGGAAGCGGGCGCCGACAACGTCACCGTGGGCTCCCGCATCCTCCAGGCCACGCTGCGGGCCCTGCGGGGCGACCATGCGGATGCCCGGACGCGGGCGTTGGAAGCCGTGCAGGACGTGGACCTGCGCAGATCCTTGAGCCTTCAGGTCCGGCACCGCCATGCCACCGGTATGGCCGCGTTCGTCGCCGGAGATCACGCCGAAGCCTACGATCAGCTGCGCGCGGCCTTCACCCGCGACTTCCGCCCCGCTTCCGTCCACTATCACGCCTCGCCGTACTACCTGGGCGATCTGGCCGCCGCGGGCGGGCGGACGACGCGCGCACGGTGGTCGACGCCGTCGAGCACGGCCTGGGGCCGGACAGGCCACCCCGGCTGGCCGCCGTGCTCCACCGGGACACAGCCCTGCTGAGCGGCGCCGACGACGCCGAGGAACATTTCCACGCCGCCCTCGCCGACTCCATCGTCGACTGCTGGCCCTTCGAGAAGGCACTCACCCAACTCGACCTCGGTGAGTGGCTGCGCCGGCGGCGCCGCAACGCCGAGGCACGCCCGCACCTCAGCGCGACGCTGGAGTGCTTCCGGCGGCTCGATGCCCAGCCCTGGATCGATCGCGCTGCGGCGGAGCTGCGGGCGGCAGGAGCACCCGCGGCAGGTGCGGGCCCGGCGAGCGAGCTCACCGCGCAGGAACAGCAGATCGCCGAACTGGCGGCCCAGGGCCTGACCAACCGCGACATCGCCGCCAGGCTCTACCTCTCGCCCCGGACTGTCGGCTACCACCTGTACAGGATCTTTCCCAAGCTCGGCATCAGCGCCAGGGCCCAGCTCCGCGACGCCCTCTCGCAGGATCCGCCGCAGTGAACCCGCTGGTTCACTGGGACTAGGGCCCGTCGGTCGGTCGGGTGGGGATTCCTACCAGCCGCCCCGGTGCAGCTGGCCGCGTACGGCGCCGCCGGGGAATTCGCCGGTGTGCAGGTTGGCGTACCAGAGGGATGCGCCGCGTCAGGGGAGGCTTAGAACGATCTTGCCGCGGGTGCGCCCCCGTTCGCCGCGCCTGTGTGCCTCGGCGGCCTCGTCGAGTGGCAGCACCGCCTCGACCTCGACGGTGACCTTGTCCCGGTCGATGAGGTCGGCGATGCGGGCCAGCGCCGTCCCGTCGGGCTCGACGAGGAACGGGGTGGCGCGCACGCCGACGGCCAGGGCGCTGTCCAGCAGTTCGGGTGACACGCCCGAGGGGATCGCGACGAGGAGCCCGCCGGGACGCAGGACCTTCAGCGAGCGGTGCCCGTCTCCGGTCAGGTCAAGCACCACGTCGACGTCTCGGGCCACGTCCTCGAAGGCGGTGGTGGTGTAGTCGATCGTCTCCGCGGCGCCGAGTTGGCGCAGCCACTCGTGTCTGCCGGCGGATGCCGTGGTGATGACGTGCGCGCCCAGGTGGCGGGCGAACTGGATCGCCAGATGGCCGACACCGCCCGCGCCGGCATGGATCAGTACTCTCTGCCCGGTCTCCACCTTCGCGGTGTCGACGAGCGCCTGCCAGGCGGTCAGGGCCGCCAGCGGCACGGCGGCGGCCTGCTCGTGGCCGAGCGCGGCCGGTTTGCGGGCGAGCTGGCGGGCCGGGGCGGTGACGTACTCGGCGTAGGCGCCGGCGGGACGGGGAAACCACGGCATGCCGTACACCTCATCGCCCGGCTTCCACCGGGTGACACCGAACCCGACCTGCTCCACCACTCCCGAGACGTCCCAGCCCAGAATGAACGGCGGCTCCCCCAGCACTCCCGCCATGCCGCCCCCGGCCCGGGTCTTCCAGTCCACCGGATTGACGCCTGCGGCTCGCACCCGGACCAGCACCTCGGTTGGCAGCGGCTCCGGCCTGACCACCTCGACCGGCTCCAGGACCTCCGGGCCGCCGAACCGCGCCTGACTGATCGCCCGCATGGCCGATCTCCTCGCTTCCGTGTTTCTCGACGTGACGGACGGAAGCTATCTCCCGGGTGGTAGTGACCCGCAAGGGGTACTACTATCCATTGGGAAGTAAGGAGGCCTGCTGTGGTGATGCGCTGTGAGAGCGGCAAGCACGACCACCATGACGTCTATGCCGCGCTCTGTCCCTGCCGCGATGTCCTGGACCTGCTGGCCAACAAGTGGTCGGCGCTGGTCATCGGTGCATTGGAGAGCGGGCCGCGGCGTTTCGGCGAGCTGCAACGCCACCTGCAGGGGGTCAGCCCCAAGGTGCTGACCCAGACCCTGCGGCGGCTGGAGGAGGCCGGCTTTCTCGACCGCACCATCTACCCAGCCGTCCCCCTGCATGTGGAGTACGCCCTCACCGCCTTGGGCAGCAGCGTGACCGTCCCCTTGGCGTTGCTGCGCGACTGGGTCGAACAGCATCTCGACGAGATCAAACCAACTACCACCGCCTGAGCCTGGACGTTGCCGGGGTCGGGACCGGCATGAGTCGTTGATCAAGTGGTCTGCATTCGAGCCGATTCCCCTGACGTCGGCCACTCTGAGTGGTCGGTCGGTGCGTAGTGGTTCCAGGCTCCGCCTGCGCCAGCGGCGACTCTGCTGATGGTCTCATCGCGGAAGCCGAGACCTCTGGCGATGACCGGCGCAGGGGCCTGGAGGCGTGCGTGGAGTGCGATCTTCCCGGGGGTGAGCGGGTCCCGAGGTCGGGTATGCGCGATCATGTCCGAAATGGACGCTCGTTTCCTTGGTATTGCTGATCTGGTCGAAGTCCCGCCCGTGGCGGTCGTGGTCGACGTCATGCGTGCTTTCACCGTGGCCGCTTGGGCCTTTGCCCAGGGGGCGGAAAAGATCGTTCTTGCTGAGTCGCTGGACGAAGCCCTGGCGCTCAAGGCTCGCCACCCGGATTGGGTGGCGCTCAAAGACGGTCCGCCCGCGCCCGGGTTCGACACCGTCAACTCGCCGGGCCTGCTGCGGTCTATTGACCTTGGCGGACGGACCGTTGTGCAGAAAACCACGGCAGGAACAGTCGGCGCCCTTGCGGTCAAGGAGGCGCCGCTGGTGCTGTGCGCCGGCTTCGTGGTGGCGGAGGCAACGGCTCGGCTCTTGCGGACACGCAAGAGTGACAGCGTCACGTTCGTGGTCACCGGCGAAGATGGGCAGGCCGATGAAGATCTGGCGTGTGCTCAATACATCGCTCGGAGGGCCACCGAGGCTGGGACGGATGCTGCTGAGTTCCTCCGCCGCGCTGCCGAGTCGCGCGCCGCCGTCGAACTGGCGGAGGGGGTGCGTCAAGGAGTCCATCCCGATGACGTTGCGCTCTGTCTTGAGGTCGACCGGTTCCCCTTTGCCATGGTGGCGACCTTGGAAGGCTCGCTCATGGTCCTGCGTCCACGCGCGATGCCTTCGCTGACTGACGAGGACCCGGGTCTGATCACTGGGTCTGATCACTGGGTGTGGTCGCTGGGGGCGTAGTGGGTCCAGGATCCTCCGGCGTCCGCGGCGATGCGGGTGGTGGTCTTGTGGTGGAAGCCGAGGGAGTTGGCGATCACTGGTGCGGGGGCTTGCAGGACGAGTTGGCGGGGCGCTGAGGCTCTGGCCGTTCCGGTGCCGAAGCCGGAGCCCCGCGCGGTTGCTGGCCTCGGACCACTGGATCGCCTGCCACCACCCGCACACCTCCGGGAACGTCACTCCAGCCGGGCCGCGGCCTCCAGCGGCTCGGACGAACGGAGGAAGCGCAGGTCCTCCATGACCAGGGCGGCATCGGTGGCGCCGCCGCGGCGGAGGGCCGGGGCCAGCGCGTCCAGGTCGGACCAGCGGGACGGGCGGAGGTGGACGCGGTAGCCGTCTCCGGTGGGCTCCAGGGTGAGGGCTTCGCCGATGGCGAGCCTGCTCTCCGGGAGGTGGGCCGCGGTCGCTCCGGCGGCTCGTTCCAGGGCGGTGACCGAGGTGACCCCGGCGGCGATGGGCAGGGTCGTGTCCGGGCTGGTGACGTGTTCGTGCAGGCCACGCAGGCGGGCGGCGGCGGTCGAACGGGCGGGGTGGTTCTTGGACAGGCGGTCGGCCAGGAGCCTCGCAGCGCGGGCGATGTGACCCAGCGGCGGTACGGACGGACGCTCGCCGAGCAGGGCGATCAGCGCCTCCAGGGCGTCCTCGGCGCCGGAGGCGAGAGCGACCCACTGCTCGGTGGTGAGCGGGGTGAGCCTCGGGTGGCGTTCCGTCCAGTATGCGACCGCCCGGTCCAGGTCGGGGCCCGTACGCCAGAGGTCGGCGGGGTCGTCGGGCATGAGCAGCTCGACGACTTCGACGGCCTCGTCGGTGGTGGTGAGCGCCTCCAGGGAGAGCGCGGCGATGCGCAGTTCGATCTCGGTCAGGTCGAGTTCGCGGGCGCGGGCGGCGTCGCCCTTGCGGAAGGCGGCGACGCGGCCCCGCGCCCAGCCGTCCGGCCAGGAGAGCGTGCGGGCCGAGGTGGACAGCAGGATCAGGCACTGGGCCGGTGACAGGCCGGTGGCCTCGGCGAACGCCCGTACGGTCGCCTCCCGGTCCACGGGCGGCGGGCCGTTCTCGGCGATCAGGTCGAGCGCCCGCCGGAGCCGGTCCGGGTCGCTCCAGCCGCGGCAGGTCCGCAGCTCGACGGCGCGGTTGCGGGTGAACAGGAGCGGGTCGGGGCCGTCCGGGGTGTAGAGGAGCGCCGTGACCGCGTACCCGTGCCCCACCTGCTCGTAGTCGGCGACGGCGGCGGCCGTGATGGGGCCGCGGCCCGAGCGGATCTGCCCGAGGTCGTACTCCGGGCGCAGCCGGGCGACGTGCCAGGTGCCGTCGGTACGGAGGAGTTCGGGGACGGCGGCCAGTTCCAGAAGTTGCGCGCGCCCGCCGCCGTTGCCCCACGCGGACTCCAGGACGGCGGCGCCGAGGCGGCCCAGCGTGTTCTCGACCCCCTCGACGGCGGGGGGGTCGAATGTCGCGATCGTCTTGTCGTACGGCACATCGACGGCGGCACGAGTGAAGTGGACGATCCTCTCGTACGCGGACTCAGGCCCCGGATCGTCCAGCTCGGGGGACTTCGCGGACCGGACGGTGGGTGCCGCGGAGGCGGGCGCCGGGCGCAGGTGGGGCGGCGGGGTCAGCGCCAGGCGTTCCAGCAGGGCGAACGCGCGCTCGCGGCATTCGACGGCCGTCCACACCAGGAACGTGACGCCCTTCCAGAGCGACTCGTCGGTGATCTCCGGCAGGAGCGGGCGGAGCCGTCCCGCCAGCTCGTCGCGGGCGGCGTCCTTCTCCGCGTACCCGCTCTCGGGGTCCAGCACCCGCATGAGGTCGGCGGCGAGCGCGGCGTCCGCGACGTCGATCAGGGCCTGCGCCTTCTTCTCGTCGACGGCGCGCAGCGCCCTGGATCCTTCGGGGTCGCGCGGCCGCATCGCCGACCACCGGCCGGGAGGCGCGACCAGGCGGGTCCCGGACGCGTAGCGGTGGTGCTCGACCGTGCTGATGTTCTCGGCGCCGTCGTGCTCGGGCACCCTGCCCCAGCCGCGGACGTAGCGGCCGATGGTCCGCCCGGCCGGGTCCCGCAGCTCGATGATCCGCCCCTGGCCGCGCCACACGGTGGCCTCGGCGCCACCGGGGAAGGCGACGCGTTCGCCGTCGGCCGGTACGACGCGGCGGGCGGCGGGGTGCGCGCTGCCGTGCGGGCAGTGCGGGCCGCCGTGGTCCAGTACGGTCACCCGGCCGTTCACGGCGATCAGGCAGCGGTCGTAGAGGTCGCGCGCCTCGGTCCGTTCGTGGGACCGGTTGGAGACGTCCTCGTACGTGCGGAAACCGTGGGACGGGCCGACTCCATCCGGTGTGACGACGGAGGCGCGGAACTTGTGCTCCCAGAGCCGGCCGGACTCGATCAGGAGCAGGTCGGTGCCGCTCTCTTCCAGGTAGTCGGTGATGGTGTTGACGTGGCCGGAGACGAAGGCGGGCAACTCCAGTTCGTCGAGGACGCCGCCGCTCAGCGTGGCGGCGAGGGCGCGGGCCGGGTCCGTCCCGGTCGCGATCGTCCGGACGCTGTCCAGGAGGGGGCCGGGGACTCCGGCGATGGTGAACCGTTCGGCGTCGCACAGGGCGGCGTGCGCGTCCGGAAGCCCTTGATTTGGGACCCGCTCGGCATGCTCGGCCAGGATGGCGGCGACAATCTGTGCCGTTCCCGGTGTCGCGGTCAGGGCCCGTACGGTCTCAGGGGCGGTCTGTTTCGGGACGGCGGGCTCGGTGACGTTGAGCTGGTTGGTCACGTTGCCCACGATCGCGTCGCGCAGCAGCGGAGCCCAGTCCGGGTCGGTGGCAACGGCGGCCAGGTCGGTGCCCGCTCCGGAGGCGAGCCGGTCGTACAGCTTGAACGTGTGCAGCAGCCGGGGCCGCGCGAGCGGGACGCCGCGGTCCAGGAGGAGATCGAGGAGCGGGAGGTCGGCGGCGGTCTCCTCCCAGCTGTTGACCTCGTCCTCGTCCACTCCCAGTACCGCCTCATGGTCGTCGCAGGTGAGGCCCTCCGCGCGCAGCCGCGTACCGGCGTCGTGCAGGAGGTCGCCGAGACCGGCGACGGGGAGTGCGAGCCCCGCGTACAGCTTCAGGAAGCGGCCGAGCCAGTCCTTCGCCGCCGCCCCCGCCAGCCCGGGGGACGTGGTGAACGGGGCGGTCAGGCCCGCGCCCGCGAGGTTGCCGAGGAGGAGCGACACTGCCGCGCTCTTCGCCTTGGGGATGTCCTTGACGGGCAGCGGCAGGATGCCGAGGACCGCACGGCCGATGCCCGCGTCCGCCCGTGCCATCGGGCCGAGCAACGGAAGGACGAACTTCCAGAGGGCCTGCGGTGCCGACTCCATGCAGCCGCTCTCCAGCAAGGCCCGTACGGCGCGTTCGTCCTCGGGCCCGCCGAGCGCGCGCCCGGCGGCCTTCGCCAGCGCCGCCCAGCCGTCGGCCAGGGCCAGCGCGCCGTCCGCGCCGTCCGGGACTTCCTCGCACCACTCGGTAAGCAGGCTGCGGTGCCAGCGGTACGCGCCGGGGGCGGGATGGCGGGCGGCGAGCCGCTTGCCGTGCTTCTTGAGCGTGGCCGTTCCGGCGGCGTCCGGTCCCGCGGCGAGGTGTGCCGCGACGAGCGCGGCCTCGTCGACCGGCAGCGCGTGCGCGTCCTCGGCAGCGCGGGCCTTCTCGAAGAAGGCGGCGGCGAAGCGGGCGCTGCCCGCGGCGGCCAGGATCCGCGCGCACTCCTCGTAGAACGGCGGCAGCAACTCGGGCGCGTGCGTCTCCAGGTCGTCGCCGGTACGGGTGAGCGCGGTGCGCGCGAGGCCGGGCTTGCGGGCGGCCAGGCCGCGGGCGGCCCGCAGGTCGGTGTGCGCGGCCAGGATGCGGGCGCGGTGCGCCGGGTACCGGTGCAGGGCGGACGCGAGGAAGCCGAGCGGGCCCGCGTGCACGGTGCCGACGCCGGTCTCCGCCACCGGGTCCAGGTCGTACAGCGACTTCTCGGCCTTGTCGCCGTCGACGGCCGCGCGCCGGACGAGTTCGACGACCGGCTCGTCCAGGACGGAGTGCTCGTAGCGGACGGCGACGCACGTGTCCTCGTCGGAGCCGGCGGGCGTGCCCGGCAGCACCGCCCCGGCGCGCAGCAGCACGTCGCGCGTCGGGCCGGCGATGCCGGAGGGCACCACGGTGCCGGGCTCGCCTTGGTGGGCGTCGCAGTAGTGGGAGTACGCCTCGGCTGCCTCCACCACCGGCTCCGTCTCGTCCACGGTTCGGTCCGCGTACAGAGCCATGAGAATGCGGACGCCCTCGGACCAGGCGATGTCGCCGATCTCCCGGCCGCCCGCGGCGAAGCTCAGCCACGCCATGTAGGCCGGGCTCATCGGCCCGCTCCAGTCCAGGTCGATCTCGATGCCGAGCGGCTCGGGCGCGTGCACGGTGAACCGCGCCCTGTCCCCCTTGATGCGCCCGCCCAGCTCGTGCACGTGGCGCTCGAACGCGGCGCCGCTCTCGTACCGGGCGTCCATGTATCCGAAGGTGTCGACCACGCCGAACGTACGGTCCATGCTCGCGGGACGCGTCCACACCTCGCGGCGTACCTGCTCAACAACTTGCGTGAGGTTCCGTCCCCGCCAGATGGGCAGCTCGTCGCCGAGCAGCAGCGGGTGCGGGATCGCGAAGGCGTCCGCGCCCGTCCACGCGCCCTCGCGCAGGAGCGCGCAGCGGCCGAGGTCGGGCGCGCCGTCGACGATCGGGGCGATGACCAGGTCGGTGAGCGTCTCGCGCCACACCGGGTCGTCCCACACGGCCGCGAACACCGCGGCCGGGACAGGCAGCGACCGCACCATCCAGGACTCGACCTGGTCGTGCACCGCCCACGCGTGCTCGCCGAGCCGGTCGCAGAGGGCGGCGAGCCGTACCGCGATCGGATCCTTCCTGACGTTGGCGGGCACCTTGGCCAGCACGCGGCCCGCGGCCGTCCGGCAGGCGAGCACCGGCCGCCGCGTCCCCTCGACGGTGAGCTCGTGGCCCGTCGCGATCCCGATCCATCCCATGGCACGCCATTCTTGATCATCCCTACGACGTTCCGGGCGGGAAACGGATGATTTACCCGCAGTGACGGGGGCAGCCGGTAGGGCGTGGGAAATATCGATCTTGTCTTTGTCATCGTGGGCGCCGGCGCGCTGCTCGCGGCGGCCCTCCCCGGCGTTCGGCCGGAGTACAGCGGACATGTACCGCGCCGAGGTCGGGGTCGAGGAACCTGCTGACAGCCATGAGCGGTGAGATGGATCTTGCGAGGTGAAGAGTCTCCGACCTGCGCGGCTTCGCGTGTTGCCGAGGTGGTCGGCGGGGGCGGCCGCTGCTGACGTTCGCATCGGATGCGAACTCGGGGACGTCCGGGATGAGGCTTCTTCGGCGTGGGTGAGGTTGGCTGACAACGCTTCTGGGGACGATGAGATCTGAAGGCCGGTCGCGGTGCCAAGGGCCATGTCAGGCTTATGACCATGAGTCTGATCAAGGTGCTGGTCTCAGCCTTAACAGTCACCGTGCTGTTGTCTCCCATCCCGTCGTGCGGCATCCACGTGGCGGAGTGCAAGGAGCGGGTGGCGCAGCAGGCGCCCCAACTTGAAAGGGAAGTGATCCGGCTGCTTCCCGCAGGCTCGGTCAAGACGGTCGACCTCGAGGATGACTGTAAGGCCGACCCGGACAGCGACGGCCTGGTGGTCGTGACAGTGTCAGGTGCCGATAACGTGCGAAAAGCGCTGGCTGCATTTCACCGAGAGCGCTGGCATTTCACCAGCCCCTTCGAGGAACTCGATCCGTCCGACATTCAGGTGCTCGCTACCAAGAAGTTCGCGCATGGCGAGGTCGATGTGCTGGTGAATGGTCCCCGTGACGATGCTGGTTCGGGTGCGCCCACCTGGGGTTTCGAGATCAGCTACTCGTCCTGAGCCCGACCGGGCCGGAATCGATGACACTGGGCCAACTTCAACGGCGAAGGACACACCGGTGCGCCGGGCCGCGGCGCCGGCGGCAGGTGTCAGCGCTCGCCGAAGAGGTCCTCTCCGTCGCTGCCTCCGAGGAGGAAGGTGAAGCGTTCCAGGTCGTCGCGGAGGGCGTCCAGGCCGTAGGCGGGGTGGCCGACATAGGCCAGGAGCGATGGCGACAGCCTGGCAGGGTCTGCGGCGAGCCAGCTGGCGATGAACCGCAGGAGCTCGGCGAGTTCGATGGCGTCGGTGGTGTCGAGGCTGATGGCGGGCATGACTGGCTGGTCAGGCTTGCTGGGCAAGATCATTTACGGAATGCGTGGGCCTGAGCGCCCTTCTTTGCGAAGTACGGGGTTGATGAGCCCAGGAACAGCCGTTGGCGCCGAGAATGATCTTGTGCGAAGTGTGACGTCCGGTCTCGGTATGCGATCGCTTGGGGGTCCTACCTCGAGACCTCTGGTCCGTGGATGATGCGGAACGTCCGACGCTGTGCTCGGTGGCCAGGTCGGCCAGAGACACCTCGCCCTCGGCGTAGCGGCGGCGGATGGAGCGCCGGGCCCCGAGGGCAGCGCAAAGGTTTGCGAATCTTCCGTCCGGGCTGGGGCTGGTCAGAGGTGTGCGCGGGCTGGGGCGGACCAGTGGGGAGCGTTCCAGCGGTCGGCGATGGCGGCGGCCCGGGCGAAGTGGGCGGCGGCCTCGTCATCGCGGCCGAGCAGCAGCGCCAGCTCGCCGAGTGTGTGGGCGGCCGGGCGCACGGCCAGCGACAGGCTGGTGGCGCCGGCCGGAGGACCGTCGCGATGAGGGAGCAGGGCCGCGTAGCACTCCTCAGCGGCGCCGGTGTCGTTCAGCGCGATGACGGCCATGGCGCGCAGGGTGGTCAGGAAGGTGAAGAAGAAATCGGGCCGGATCGGGCTCGGTGACGTGCGGGCCCGGCGTGCCTCGTCGCTGCGGCCGGCGGCGTGGAGGGCGAGTGCGAGCAGGTCGGCGACCATCGGGCCGAGCGCCTCGTGGAGAGCGCGCACGTCGTCCAGGTGGTCGCCGAGCGTGCCGTCGTTCAGCCAGATCGCCGCCAGCGCGAGGCGGACGAAGCCGGCGTGCACCGATCCGGCGCGTTCCATGTGTTCGGTGGCCTCGACGTAGAGGCGCTCGGCGTCGGCGAACCGGCCCTCGATGAGCACCAGGGTCGCCAGCGCGATCTCGGCGGCGCCGATCGCCTCCGGCATCCGGTAGGCGCGGGCGAGGTCAAGCGCCTCCCCAGTCACGCGGCGCATCGTCGCCGGGTCGTTGGCCGCAGCGGCGTTCGCGGCCTGGTTGATCAGCCCGGTCACGCGGTAGACGGGCAGGTCGTGCTCGACGCCGATCTCCACCAGCTCGCGGGAGTACTCCTCCCCCCCGGGGTCGCCGGCGAGGACCAGGAGCGCCGCGGCCCGGAGGCGGGGATCGGTGGCGAGGTCGAGGGCTTCCCGCGCCGCCGCCATGACCGTCGGATCGTCCTCGCCCACCAGCTCGTTGGCGTACGCGATGAGAAGGCGGGACCGCACGTCGGGGGCGAGACCGGTCCGCTTGAGCAGGCGGCTGAGGCGGCCGACGATGGGACGGTCGACCGTGCCGTACGTGCGGGCCTGCCAGGGGGTGGGCTCGGTCCAGGCGGTGAACGCGGCGATCATCAGGTCGTCGCGGCCGATCGACTCGGCGTACTCCACGGCCTGCTCGCGCGTGTCCCTGGCCGCAGCGACGGCCCCGGCCCTGATCTGCGCCCGGAGCAGCCTGCCGAGCAGGCCGACGCGCTCGTCCGGTTCGCTGGAGTTGGCGACCGCGTCGGTGAGGAGGGCAGCCGCCACGTCGTGGGCGTAGCGCGCCTCGGCCAGCTCGGCGGCCCGCACGCAATAGCCGACGGCCTTCGGCGAGCCCGCTCGCGCATAGTGATGGGCGAGCGCCGCGACGTCGCCAGTGCCCTCCAGGGCGGCGGCGATCCGGGCGTGCATCCTTGCGGCCCGCAACCGGCTGACGTCGGCGACCAGCGTGTCCCTGACCAGCGCGTGAACGAATCGGACGCGCCCGGGCCCGGGCTCGTCGAGCAACCCCGCGATGACGCCCGCATCCAGCGCGTCCAGCACGCCATCCCCGTCGGAGTCGGCGGCCTGCACGAGCACGTCCACCGAGCTTTCCCTACCGGCCACCGCCGCCAGCCGCAGGACGGACACGCCGCTCTCGGGGAGCCTTGCCAGCCGGCGCCGCAGCACGTCCCGTACGCCCTCAGGGACCTCGGAGAGCGCGACCAGCGCACCCTCGCCGTTCAGCAGCCGCGCGCTCTCCCGCACGTAGAACGGGTTGCCGCCGGTGCGCTCGGCGATCCCCGCCACCGTCGCGTCGTCGGCCTCGCTTTCGGCCCGTACGAGCTCGGCCACCGCCGCGCCGTCGAGCCC
This sequence comes from Nonomuraea sp. NPDC000554, assembly GCF_040300065.1. Classification (NCBI taxonomy): domain Bacteria; kingdom Bacillati; phylum Actinomycetota; class Actinomycetes; order Streptosporangiales; family Streptosporangiaceae; genus Nonomuraea; species Nonomuraea sp. NPDC000554. Next base: position 107,492 of record NZ_JBEPDC010000017.1, read on the forward strand.
GGGCAGCGCGATCCGGAGCGGCGCGGTGCGAGCGAGCGCACCCAGCGTCTCGGTGAGGTGCTCGCTCTCGTCCGAGCGGTACGCCGCGACGACCAGGATCGGGGCCCGCACGCCGACGCCGCCGCCGAGCAGCCCCAGCGTGGTCGTGTCCGCCCAGTGCAGGTCGTCCAGCACGACGGCGACCGGCCGTTCCGTGGCGGCCGCCGCGAGCCAGCCCCACACGGCCCGGCGCAGCCGGAACCGCCCGGCGGCGGCGTCGCTGTCCACCGGCATGGAGTCGGAGAGCAGCGGCGCCAGGTCTTCCGCGAACTCCCCCGGAGGAACGGCCGCGGCGACGACCCGCAGCGCCTCGACCCACGCCCACGCGGGCGGCGCGCCGTCGACCTCCGGACAACGTCCGGCGGCGACGAGCCAGCCGTCGCGCTCCAACTGCGCGCCGAGGTGCTCCAAGAGCGTCGACTTGCCCAGCCCCGCTTCCCCAGTGACAAGAGCGACGCGCGCCCCATCGGCGGCAGCCTCCCCGGCGGCCGAAACCAGCGCGGCAAGCTCGCCCTTCCGCCCCACGAACGAGGCAGCGCGATGCAGGGTCGCGTCGTGCGAGGCCGCGCGGTGCGGGGACGCGTCGTGCAGGCGTGCATCGTGCGGGGGCGTGGCGTGTGGGGGTGTGGTGGCCGGGGGTGGGGGGACGGCCGTGCGGAGGATGTCGATGCGCTGGGCGAGGATCGCCTCTTCCAGGGCGACGAGGTCGGGGCCGGGGTCGAGACCGAGTTCGTCGGCGAAGGTGGCGCGGGCGCGGCGGAGCGTCGCCAGGGCGTCGGCCTGGCGGGCGCTGCTCCACAGCGCAAGGGCGTGCAGGCGCCAGCCCTCTTCGCGCAGGGGTTCGTCGCGGGTGAGGCGCTCGGCCTCGGGGACCACCGAGGCGGGGTCGCCCGTCCGCAGGCCCGCCGCGACGTCGAGCTCGCGGGCGAGCAGGCGCAGCTCGTTCAGGCGGGCGGTCTCGGCGGCGGCCCACGGCTCGTCGTCGACCTCGGCGAACGCGGGTCCCTGCCATAGGCCTAGTGCCTCGGCCAGCCGGGCGCGGGCGGCCTGAGGCTCGGTGAGCGTGCGGGCCTCGTCGAGCAGGTCCTCGAAACGCCACGCGTCCACCGACTTCGGCGGCAGCCGCAGCGCGTAGCCGGGGGAGGCGCTCACCAGGAGGCGGGCCGGGGTTCGGGGCGGGCGGCCGGGCTCCAGCAGCCGGCGCAGGTTGGAGACGTACGCCTGCAGGGAGGCCAGCGCACGGGATGGCGGCTCGCCGCGCCAGAGGTCCTCGATCATCCGGTCGACCGACACGACCTGTCCGCGCGCCGCGACCAGGAGGGCCAGGACGCCGCGCTGCCGCGGCCCGCCCAGGGGGACGGACTCGCCGTTGACCTCGGCGCCGAAAGAGCCCAAAACCCGGATCAAGACCATGACGTGGAACATCGTACGCGCGCGGGTGCTCCAAATCGGTTCCAAGTGCCTTCCAAACGCCCGGGAGCAGCCTTAACACGTCGAACCGATGAAGGGCAGGAACGAAATGAGCGTCAACACCCAGGACATGGAGATCGTCCACCGCGCCTTCCGTCGCGAGTCGCGGCTGCTGATGGAGCTCGTCGCGGGGGTCGCCCCGGGTGACACCGCTCGCGCCAAGGTGATCGCCGACCACTTCCGCGACTACCGGCTGGGACTGAAGAACCACCACGAGGGCGAGGACGAGCTGCTGTGGCCACCGCTGCTGTCCCGGGTCGATCTGGAGGCCGACATCGTGCTGCGCATGGAGGCCCAGCACGAGCGCGTCGCGGCCACGCTGACCAGGCTGGACGCGGCGGTCCCGGCGTGGGAGGCCGCCGCCGGGGCGGACGAGCGCGACACGCTCGTGGCCGCCCTGGCCGACCACCGGGCCGTGCTTCTCGAGCACCTCGACGACGAGGAGGCCACTCTCCTTCCGCTCGCGGCCGAGCACATCACCGAAAAGGAATGGGCCTCCTTGGGCGACCACCTGGTGGCCAACACGCCCAAGTTCACCCTGCTCACCCTCTTCGGCCTCGTCCTGGAGGATGCGAACCCGGCCGAGCGCGCCACGCTCCTGTCCGCCCTTCCCGCTCCGGTACGCGGCATCTGGCACATCATCGGCCGCCCCCGCTACGCCCGCCACATCAGCCGCGTCCGCGCCGCCTGACCAGACCCACAGACTCCCAAGCCCACCAAGCTCCACGAAGCTCACAAAGACTCGCAAGGAGAAGAACAATGTCGCTGAAGAAGGTCAACACCGTCCTGGCCGCCGCCTTCATCCTCTTCATCCTCTGGTTCGGGATGGAGTTCATCCTGAGCCCGGAGACGACGGCGCCGGGCTTCGGCCTGCCGAGCTGGCCGTCTGGCGACGGCGACGGCTTCCTGATCATCAAGGGAATCCGCGACGTCGTCTTGGCCCTGGTCCTGGGCATCCTGCTGGTGACGGGCCACCGCCGGGCGCTGGGCTGGGTGCTGCTGGTGGAGGCCCTCGCCGCGTACGGCGACATGACCACCGTGCTGGCCCACCACGGCTCCGTGGCCACCGCGCTCGGCGTCCACGGCCTGACCGCGACGCTGATGGTGGTCAACGGCCTGCTGATGATGCGCGAGACCCGCAAGGTCGCGGCCGCTCCGGCGATGCCCGCCCCGCAGCCCGCCTGACGCCACCTTGGCGCGTGTCGGCGTTCGCGTGCGCGACATCGCCTCAAGGCTGTTCATCGTCATCGTGCTGGCTGGCGGGACGACCCACCTGCTGGGCTGGTTCACGCTGGCTGCCAGCGCCATACCCGTCGGCGACGCGGTGATCGTGCTGCGCAGCAACGGCCCCAAGGCGGTCGCCTACGGCATCCACGGCGCCACCGCTGCGGTGATGCTGGCGATCAGCGCGCTCCTGCTGATCGCGTCAACCACGCGGTCCGGCGGCAGGAGCTCTTTGAAGCGTCCCGCCATCCAGCAGCGCGGTCAGGGCGCAGCACGGTGTTCCCCGCATTTGTGAGAACTCGAAAGAGGGAGACGACGATGACGATCAACGATTTGCGCGGAGTCCTCAAGGGGTGCGTGCTCCTGGCCGATGACGACGGCTTTGAACAGGCGGCCACCGCGTGGAATCTGACCGTAAGGCAGCCGGTGGCGGAGGCCGCGGATGCCGATGACGTGACGGCGCTCGTGCGTTACGCGCGGCGGGCGGGTATGACGGTGGCCGCGCAGCCGAGCGGGCATGGCGCCTCGGGTGATGTGGAAGGCCTGATCCTGTTGCGTACCGGCCTGCTGAACGAGGTGGAGGTACGCGCGGAGGAGCGCGTGGTCCGGGTGGGCGCGGGCGTGAAGTGGGGGCAGGTGCTGGCGGCGGCCGGTGACCGAGGCGGAGGAGCGCTCCACCGCCGAGAAGCTGGCGGCCCTGGCGGCCGCGCGCGGCGAGGACGAGACGATCGATCCGGTGGCACTGCTGGTGTTCATCATGGCGCTCGTGCAGGCCTGGCCGAGCAGGTACGGCGCGCTGGGCCGCCCCTCGTTCGCGGACGCCGCCGCCCAGCGGGCCACCGTCGTGGAGGCGGTCCGCCGCCTGACCGTGGGACCGGCATGATCACCGAGTTACGATGACGCCCGTTCCCCTCGCGCAGAAGGAGTAGCCATCGCCAGCTTCGCGGAGGTGCTGCGTCGCCACCGGCACGCGGCACGCCTGACCCTGGAGCAGCTCGCCGAGGCCTCCGGGGTCAGCGCAAGGACGCTGTCGGACATGGAGCGCGGCCGCAGCAAGGGCCCTCAGCAGCGGACCGTCACCGCCCTCGCGGACGCGCTCTCCTTGGCCGAGGACGACCGCGAGCAGCTCATCGAGCTGGCGCGAGACGGCCGCCTGAAGGATCGCTGGACGCGCCCGGCGGGTCTGTGCGAGCTCCCCAGAACCGTGGACGATTTCACCGGCCGGGATGCCGAGCTTGCCTGGACGGACGATCTCGTGCATGCCGACATGTCCACGAGGGTCGCCGGGGTGGGGCTCATCACCGGCCCCGCCGGTCTGGGTAAGACCACGTTCGCCGTTCGCGCCGCCCACACGCTGCGGTCGAGCTTTCCTGACGGGGTCTTCTTCCTCGATCTGTTCGGCATGTCCCCGGAGCCGCTCGCTGTTGACGAGGCGCTGACGTTGCTGCTTCGGGCGCTCGGTGTCGCGGATCAGCAGCTGCCCCCTGATATCCCCGGCCGTGCTTCGTTGTACCGTTCGCTGCTGCGAGACCGGCGCGTCCTGGCCGTGCTCGACAACGCCGCCTCGGAGGAGCAGGTCCGCCCGTTGCTGCCGGCTGACGGTGCGAGCAGGGCGCTCGTGACCAGCCGACGGCTGCTGGCCGGGCTGGAAGGCGTGCGCAGGCTGACTCTGGGACCGCTGCCCCTGCCGGAGGCCGCCGAGCTGCTGACCGGGATCGTCGGCGAACGCCAGGAGAGCGTCCTCACCGAGCTCGCCCGCCTGTGCGGCGGGCTGCCGCTGGCGTTGCGGATCATCGGGAACCGGCTGCTCAGCAGGCCCGAATGGGATCCGGCCGAGCTGGTGGCCAGGATGACGGACGAGGAACGGCGCCTGGGCCAGCTCAAAGCGGGTGACCTGGAGATCGCCACCGCTTTCGGGATGTCGTACGAGCAGCTGGCGACCTCGACCAGGCGGGTCTTCCGGCGGCTCGCGCTGGTGCCCGGCCGGGATTTCGACGCCACCCTCGCCGCCATCGCTGCCGGGGTCTCGATCGGGGAGGCCTGGGACGCTCTCGACGAGCTCGTCGACCTCGGCCTGCTGCAGGACGCCCCGTCCGGCCGCTACCGCTTCCACGACCTGGTCCGCCTGTTCGCTCGGGACAGACTGGACAAGGAGGACGGCGAGGCCGAGCGTCACGCGGTCACCGAGACGGTGACGTCCTGGCTGCTGCGGATGGCCACCGCCGCGGGGCGGTGGTTCGAGCCTGCCTACGGCCGTCCCGAGTCTGGTCTCTCCTCCGCGGAAGAGGCCGACCACTGGCTGCGTGTGAACGTGGACAACTGGCTGGGTGCGTTACGGACGGCGGCGATTGCCGACCGGCACGCCGCCGTCCTCGACTGCGCCGAGTCCATGGACTGGTTCTCCGACCGGTGGATGCACGCGCCGCACTGGCAGGAGGTCTTCACTCTCGGTGCCGAGGCCGCCGCCGCGCTGGATGATCCGGTACGGCAGGCCAGGCAGCTGAACTTGCTGGCCTGGGTTCACCTGATACCCCGAGACGACCCGGAAACCGCACTGCGATACGCAAACCAGGCCCTGGATCTGGCCACCCACAGCGGCGCCACCGCGCAGATCGCCTCGGCGCGCCACACCGCGGGAGGCGCGCTTCGAAAGCTCGGACGGCTCGATGAGGCCACCGCGGCGGAAACCCGGGCCGCGCAGATGTTCAAGGCCGACGGCGACATCGACTCCTACGCCCAGTGTCTCGGCGCCCTCGGCTCCTGCCTGCGCGACGCCGGACACTACGCCGAGGCGCTGGAGCAGTACCTCGACCTGTGGGCCCTGGTGAACGACGAGCAGTCCGGGATGACGCCGGGCATCGCGGCGTTCACCCGCCCGATCGCCCTCGCCCGCGTCGGCGAATGTCTGGGACTGCTCGGCCGGCGAGCCGAGGCGATCATCAAACTCACCGAGGCGATCAGCCTCATGGAGCAGGCGCAGCTGCCCGCTCCGCAGGCCCGCGCCCTGGAGACGCTGGCCGCCCTGCTGGCCGGCGCGGGCAGGACCGACGAGAGCCGCGACGCCTACGCGCGGGCGGCCGAGGTGTACGAGGCCATCGCAGACCGCGAGTCGAGCAGCCGCTGCCGTGACCTGGCGACCGCCGCATCCTGACGCGCAGCCCTACTTCTGCGTGCTGTTCTGCGTGGTCCGTGATCTTCCGCGCGGCTTGGATTGAGCGCACTGGGACAGGCGTCCGGCCTGTCCATCCAGGTCAGGAGCGACCATGACCATCAAGAACATCGTGCTGGTGCACGGTGGCTTCGTGGACGGATCCGGCTGGCAGGGCGTCTACGACGAGCTCACCAGGCACGGGTTCCGCGTCCACGTGGTGCAGAATCCGACGCTGTCGCTGGAGGGCGACGTCGCGGTGACCCGCCGCGTTCTGGACTCGCTCGACGGCCCGGCCGTGCTGGTCGGCCACTCCTACGGCGGCGTCGTCATCACCGAGGCGGGCACCCACCCCAACGTCGCCTCCCTCGCCTACATCGCGGCGTTCGCCGCCGACAAGGGCGAGTCGGTCAACGCCCTCATCGCCGACCCGCCGCCCGGCGCGCCGGTGCCGCCGATCCTGCCGCCGGTGGAGGGGTTCCTGTTCCTCGACCGCGACAAGTTCCACGGCTCCTTCGCCGCCGACCTGCCCGACCAGGTGGCCGCGTTCATGGCCGACTCCCAGGTCCCTTGGGGCGTCGACGCGCTCGGCGGTACGGTCACCGAGCCCGCCTGGCGGCACAAGTCGGCCTGGTACCTGGTGGCCACCGAGGACCGGATGATCCCGCCGCCGGCCCAGCGGGCCATGGCCGAGCGCGCAGGGGCGACCGTCGTCGAGGTCGTCGGCAGCCACTCCGTGTACGTCTCCCAGCCCGCCGCCGTCGCCGACCTCATCCGCCAGGCCGCCGGCTAACCCTTTCTCAGCCCGGCCCTCGACCTGCGGGGGCCGGCGCCACCTCTCTTTCTTGGAGAAGGCCATGAACCGTCCTGTCGCCTTGTCGCGCCGTCTGATGCTCTCCGTCGCTGTCGGTGGCCTGGCCGCCGCGCTGCTGGCCGTACCGTCCGCGTCCGCTTCCACCGTCGCGTCCGATACGGCCAAGCCGACGATCGTGCTGGTGCACGGCGGTTTCGCCGACGCCTCCGGCTGGAACGCGGTGATCCAGCGGCTCCAGCGTGACGGATACAAGACGATCGCGCCCGCCAACCCGCTGCGCGGGCTGCCGACCGACGCGCCGTACATCAAGAGCGTCCTGAAGTCGATCGACGGGCCGATCGTGCTCGTCGCCCACTCGTACGGCGGAGCGGTGATCACCAACGCCGCCGTCGGTGTCGACAACGTCAAGGCGCTCGTCTACATCGCCGCCATGGTGCCCGACGAGGGTGAGAAGCTCGTCGACCTGTTCGGGAAGTTCCCCGGCAGCCAGATCCCGGACTCCGTCCAGGAGGTGCCCTATCCGGGCGGCGTCGACCTTTACCTCAAGCCGGATACGTTCCGGGGCGCTTTCGCCGCCGACCTGCCCGAGTCCACCACGCGCCTCATGCAGGCCACCCAGCGTCCGTTCGCCGCCTCCTCCTACACCGACACGACCACGGGAGCGGCCTGGCACACCATCCCGTCCTGGGCGCTGGTGGCCACCCAGGACAAGGCCATCCCGCCCGCCCTGGAGCGCTTCTTCTACAAGCGCGCCAAGTCCCACGTCTACGAGGCGAAGGGCGCCTCCCACGTACCGGTGATCAGCCAGCCTGGCCTCGTGACGAGCGTCATCAAGGACGCGGCCCGTGCCGTTGACTGATGTGGAGACCGTCCGCGGCCGGGTGCGGGCGGATGAGCTGAAGACGGTCCTGATGCACGAGCACGTGTTCGTGACCACTCCGGAGATCCAGCTCAACTACCCGCACCTGTGGGACGAGGACGAGCGCGTCGCCGACGCAGTGCGCAAGCTCACCGCGCTGAAACAGGCCGGCGTGGACACCATCGCCGACCCGACGGTGATCGGGCTCGGCCGCGACATCGCCCGCATCGCGAAGGTCAACGCCCTGGTCGACATCAACATCATCGTGGCGACCGGCATCTACACCTACAGCGACGTCCCGCACTTCTTCCAGTACCACGGCCCAGGGACGCTGCTCGGCGGTGACGACCAGATGGTGTCGATGTTCGTCCAGGACCTGACCGAGGGCATCGCGGGAACGGGAATCAAGGCCGCTTTCCTCAAGTGCGCGCTGGAAGGCGAGCTGACTCCCGGCGTCGAACGGGTCCTGAGGGCGGTGGCCGAGACGCACAAGCGCACCGGCGCACCGATCACCGTACACACCAATCCGGTCAGACGAACCGGGCTGGTGGCGCAGCGCATCCTGAAGGAGGAGGGCGTCGACCTCGGCGCGGTGGTGATCGGACACAGTGGCGACACCGCCGACCTGGACTACGTGCAGGAGCTGATCGACAACGGCTCCTACGCGGGGAATGGACAGGTTCGGTCTGGACATCCTGCCGAACTGGCACTACACCCACATCCACGACGCGGTCCTCCCGGCACTACGCCAGGCCGGGGTCACCGACGACCAGCTCGACACCATGCTGATCGACAACCCTCGCCGCTACTTCACCTGAATGCCGCCTTTCAGGAGTCCCTATGAGCTTGCCGCGTCCCGGCACCCACACCGTGAGCCTTCACGGTGTCCTACACCGCTACCACGTCGCGGGCTCCGGCCCGCTGTGCCTCGTCCACCCCGGCGGGCCCGGGCTCGGCTGGGAGTACCTGCGGATGCCGGACCTGGAACAGCACCTGACGCTGGTCTATCTCGAACCGATCGGAACCGGCGGATCCGGACACCTGTCCCGCCCGCAGGACTACCGCATCGACACCTACGCCCAGTTCCTGCACAGCCTCATCGAACACCTGAACGTGCAGAAGCCGTTCCTGCTCGGCCACTCCCACGGTGGCTTCGTCGCGCAACGCTACGCACTCGACCACCCCGCCGCCCTAGCGGGCCTGATCCTGTACGACACGTCGCCCCAGACCGGGGAGCGGTTCTGGAACCAGGCGCTCAGCAACCTCGACCGCCTGCCGGAGCGACACCCCGGCCAGCCCGAGGCCGCCACGATTCCGCAAGCCTTCCGCCAGACCTTGGCCGCCACCGACAACGAATCCTGCACCCAGGGCCTGCACGCCATCCTGCCCGCCTACTTCGCCGACTACTGGGCGCATGAGGCCGAACTGGCTCCGCTCCGGGCGCGCCTGCGCGCGTGGGTCGACCCGATGCGCGCGAACGAATCTCCCTTCGACCATCGCGACCGGCTCGGCGAGATCACCATGCCCACCCTGATCATCAGCGGAGCCCACGACTTCATCTGCGGCCCGCTCTGGGGACGGCAACTGCACGAAGGCATCCTCCGTTCCCAATTCGTCCTCCTGGACAAGAGCGGCCATCTGGGACACCTCGAAGAACCCGACGCCTTCACCTCCGCGATCACGGGATTCACCCGAGCGACGGCGTAGCTACCTGCGCCTGCTCAGGACGTCGGCCAGTAGGTTGAGCGCCTCGATCACGCGCGCGCGGGTCCGCGCCCAACCCCTCCAGCAACTCGGCCTCCCTGGCCAACTGCAGGGGGAAAACGGCATCGACGGCCGCTTCACCGGCGGGCGTCAGCAGTACCAGGGCCGCTCGCCGGTCGGTCGGGTTGGGTTCTCTCACGACCAAGCCGCGGCTCGCCAGCCGGGTCAGCGTCTTGCTGATCGCCGCACGGGAGTGGCGCATCTGATCGGCCAGGTGGCGTGCGATCGTCGGGCTGGGGTCGTGTCGCAGCGACGCCCGCGGATCCGAACGGCCGGGCTGCCCAGTCGGCCGTCTTGGTGCAGCCGTCTTTGCCCCGGCACCCGAGGCCGCCTCCTCGTGGCTGTAGGAGGCGCCGCTGGGATCGGGGACTTCCCCCTTCACGCGCCAGTCTGGTGCGTGCGCGTCCGCACCCAGCGGTCGGGCGCAGGCCGTAGCCGCAGGTCTTCGATGGCCATCTTGGGTTCTTGGCCCCTTCTCGCAGGTCAGAACGATGTGATCTTGTCAGATATGTAAGGGCACGGTGCTGAACCGGGCAGCCATAAGCGATTACTTCGCGCGCGTGCTTCGTGCACACGCGCGAAGGTAGGTCTTCGAGGAGGATGCGTGCGGGAATTGGCGCTAGACAGGCGATCTTCGTTCGGTGCCTGAGCGTGCCTGACGCCGACAGCCGTCATCGGTACGGCCCGCCCGGATTGCTTTCCCTCCTCGGCGGGATATCAGCCGTTGACGTATGCGTACTCGCCGACGGACGCGTCCCGCATGGTGAACCGCGCGCCGGTCAGACGCGCCTTGGCGGTCCCGTTGGCGGCCATGATCGGCGTGTCCACGCCGGTCAAGGCCAGTTCGCTGCCGGCAGGCTCAAGGTCCTTGAGCTTGCCGCCGAGGCGTACCGGGTTGGCCGCATACAGGGTGCCGGCCGGGGTGACGATGTCGAACTCGGCGTCGAGGTGCAGTTCGCTGGCGAACCGCACCCGGCTCAGGCTGTCCTCGTTCCCCTCGCCGAGGGTGCCACCGGACGGCCGCGGCCAGCTGGCGCGCAACATCACGCGGCCGCCGAGGGCGTCGCTGTGACCGACCATGGCCAGGCGCGACATCTGGGCCAGCACGCCGGCCCCGTCATCGTGCTTGTCGGGCCCGAACAGCAAGATCTCGGCGCCCGCCGCCTTGAGGTAGTCGCCAGCCACGTCGATGCGCTCGGTCTTGCCGTTGATCTCGACGTCGATGCTGCCTTCCATCGACACCTGCATGATCATCGAGGGGTCGACGAGCATCGACATGAACGGGGCCGCGCTCGGAGCGAAGAACAGTGTGGGCGTGATGCCGGTCGGCTCGTTGTCGTCGTCGGCCGGGTACCACGCCTCGGGCAGGGTGGTGCCGCGCAGCACGTTCGGCGCGTGGGCGATGTCGAACGGGCCGTCGCCGCGTGGGATGCCGTGGTAGGGCCTGGTGAGCGGCTTCGTGTGTGGGGGGACGTTGTCGATGACGGCGTAGGTGTCGATGGCGTTGCGGTGCACCAATCGCAGGGTGCTGGTCTCCAGGATGCCGAAGCGGCGGATGTGCATCTGCGCAGGGAAGTTCTTGCCCGGCGCGATCTGCCGCACGTGCCCGGTGCTGGGCAGGAACGGGTTGGACAGCAGCTGGATACGGTCGTCGAGTTCGTAGCTGAAGCCCTTGATGCCGGCCTCGGGAGCGCTGCCCAGCTCCTGCTCGAGCTCGGCGCGGCCACTGTCGTCCACGCGGGTCTCGAAGCCGGGCATCGGCCACGTGTTGATCTGAACTAACCCGGAGAGGTTGATCGTCTCGCGGCGGCCCGCGTAGTAGTCGTCGCCGAACACGACGGTGGCGCAGGCGAGGAGGTGGGCCCGGATCGGTTTGGGCTCGAGGTTGAGAGACTCATAAGTCTCTCGAAAAGTAGTCATATCGTCACGGTATCGCCGAGTTGTGCGTGAAGATCTACGGCAGGCCGCGAGGGGAACCACGCCGAGTTTATTGGAGGCCTCCAAGAATCCCGGACCGGTTTACCTGGCCCGTGGACACCACGCTGGCCGATGGCTGCTCTATGGTTGCTCCTGCGCGTTCGATCTGCCGTGAAGCTCAAGCCTCATCACGGAGTTCTGGCCCTGCGCAGCCTACAAAGAAGTGGACAAATAACGCATATTGCCGATGGTCAAGAACGCGTGGTTGCTCGGTGGCTGCTCGCGCGTACGCGATACAGCGCGACATCAACCGCTACTTCCCAGCACGATGATGGGGATGATCGTGGACAGAGCGATAGGAAACGTCACCCCGCGGCACTCAGCGGCACCAATAGAACCGACTCATAATCCGTGGGTCGTGGGTTCAAGTCCCACCCGCCCTACTCGACGAAATCCTTCTAGCTTGGGACTTCATCGGCTCACCTGAATCCGTGGGTTGCTCGGCCTCCTCTTGGGAGACCGAAGGGAGACCGCCAATGTGGGACGCTCCAACGGCGACCGCGCGAGGCACCAGAGCGACGCTCGCCTCGGCCAGTTGACTTACGCCCACGTCCTCAGCCTCGTTGGCAAGGACATAGCTGCTGAGAGTGCCGAACTCGACTACAAGGCGTAGGCCTACCCAAGGACGAGGCTGCGGCGTAGCCGGCGAGAAACAAACGCGACGACAAGCACAAGGAGGCTCAGATGTCCTACGACTACCCGCCCGAGCCGCTTGGCGTCATCGACGACGACCGGCTCCGGCTGATCTTCATCTGCTGTCACCCGCCGCTGGCGGTGGAAGCGCGTGGCGCTGAAGCTGCGCATGGTCGCCGGCCTGACCATGCCCGAGATCGTCTGTGCCTTCCTGGTGCAGGGGACCACCATGGAGCAGCGCATCACCCGCGCGAAGGCCAAGATCAAGGATGCGCGCATCCCCTATCCGATGCCGTCCGCCGAGAGTCTGCAGGCACTCGTCTCCGGCGTCCGACCAAGGCGAGCACGCCGACGGTCGGGCTCGCGCAAGCGTGCCCCACAAAGATCGCCCCCGCGCCTGCGGTCCGGCGCGCTTCCTGAGTCAGCTTGCAGGCGCCTCCGCAAGGCCGAGATGACCTGTCGCGCGCCGGACTGGCTCCGGCGACACGGTGGCGCAGGGTCCGACGCCCCGGGACCGAGCCCTGGTGGACATGGTCGAAGGCCGCTCCAAAGCAGTGCTCAAGACCTGGCTCGACGCCCAAAGCAGCGCCTTCCGCAATGGGTTCGAGGTCGTGGCGATGGACGGGTTCACCGGCTTCGAGACCGCCGCCGCTGAGGCCGTCCCCGACGCGGTCGCGGTCATGGATCCCTTCCACGTCGTAGCGCTGGCCGGCGACGCCCTCGACCGATGTCGGCGACGCATCGTCGCCGCCTACCGCGACCCGAATCGAGCCTCCGCGAAGACCAACCTGGCCAAGACCATCACCGTCATCAGCGCGACGGCGCCCGCGGCACTGACCGAGCTGATCACACTCGGGCGAACGCTCAAACGCCGGGCCGACATGTGTCGGCCTACTTCGACCGGGTCGGCGCCCGCAACGGACCGGCTGAAGCGATCAACGGCCGCCTCGAACACCTACGCGGCACCGCGCTGGGCTTCCGCACCCTCGCCAACTACATCGCACGATCACTACTCGGGGCTGGCGGGTTCAGGCCACAACTCCACCCTCAGATGGGATGAGCCCGGAAAGTTGTGAAAGAAATCCGGGAGGTGTGTCGGATCGGGGCGGTGGTGTTCGTAGCAGGGGTGAGGCCGCCACAAGGCGCGCGCGACCGACTTCCCGCAAGGAGACACCATGCCTGCCACCTACACCTTCGACATCTTCTCCACGCTCGACGGCTTTGCCAACCACGACGGCGACTGGGGCGGCTACTGGGGCAAGCAGGGCCCCGAACTCCTCGCCTATCGCGCCGCTGCCTACCGCGACCCGCTGCGCATGGTGCTCGGGGCCACGACCTACTCCTCGAACGCGCCGTTCCTTGACGCAGGCTTCGACCGCAGCCTGTTCGACGGGTGGATCACGCGCATGTTCGACTCCCCGGTCACGGTGCTCTCCAGCCGGCTGACCGAGCCGCTGGAGTGGCCGGACACGACCATCGAGTCCGGCGATCCTGTCGAGGTCGTCAAGCGCCTCAAGGCCGAATCCGATGTGCCGCTGCGCTCCCACGGCAGCCTGACGCTCAACCGGACGCTGCTGAACGCCGGCCTGATCGACGCCATCGAGGTGACGGTCTTCCCAGTCATCTCCGGGACGACCGGCGTGGACCGGATCTTCGACGGTGCGGACGACTTCGACCTCGAGCTGCTCGAGGCCCGGACCTTCGACGGCCACACCCAGGTGCTGACCTACCGGCCGACCCGACACAGTTGATCGGCGACGAGCCGTGCCGGGATCGTCATCCTCGCCGCGTGCGTGGGTGCTCCTGACGTCCACACGTTGACCAGGGATCTCGGCGACCAGCGCGCCGCGTGCGCGGCCTTGACGCGGGCACCGGATCTGGCCGAACCCGAGCGGCTGATCGTTTCCCTTCGCGATGGCGCATGGCTCCTCGAGACCATGCCGGCGGCCCGGACCTCGCACGGCGCGCTGATCAACGACATCCTCGATGCCGTCGAACACGGCAACCCCGCCGCTCCGCCGACCGCGGAGGAGCTCAGCTCCGGGGAGCTTCGCGTCTTCCGCTACCTTCCGACGCATCTGACCAGGCCCGAGATCGCCGGCGAACTGTCGGTCTCACTGAACACCGTCAACACTCATATCCGCAGGATCTACGCCAAACTCGGCGCCACCGACCGCTCGGCCGGCGGCGCCACGTCCGTCTTCAACCGGTAGGGGCCCGACAGCTTGAGGTAGCAGTACCCGCCGGCGAGCAGCGGCAGGAGTTCGGCGCGGCCCCGTAGTCGGTTGCGGTCATCGATCTTTTCTCCGGTCGCTCGAATGGTCGTTCCTCACCGAGAATCCGGGAAAGCGGAGGTGCTGGGGCATCGCACGAACAGGTGAGGGGCACGACGGGCAGCGGAGGGCCCGCATCTGACGCAGGATGAGAGCGAGCGGCTCGAAACTCCCGCGGAACCTACTCACCAAGAAGCCGTGCGCGTGCCGGACCCGGAGGGTGAACCATGCAGTCGGGATCGTTGTGGGGACGGACCGAGCCTATGGCGCGGGCGTTGGCGGTAGTGCGCGGAGCGCAGCGGCACGGGCTCGGCGGGATCCTGGTGATCGGCGGGCCCGCCGGGGTCGGTAAGACGGCGCTGACCTGGGAGGTACGGCGGCAGGCGGCCCGGATGGGGCTCAGGGTCGCCGCCGGGCAGTGCGATCCCGCGCAGCAGTCGGCACCCGGAGCCGCCGTGATCGCGCTGCTGCGGGCAGGGCGCGAACCGTTGCTCGACAGCGATGCTTATGCGGATCTCGTGCGCATGGCAGCGGAACCGCTGCCCGTCGCCGATCGGATCGGGGATCATCTGGCCGGTGCCGCGGGTAGCGGGCCGCTGCTGATCGCGCTGGACGATCTGCATCGAGCCGACCCGACCAGCCGATTCCTGTTGCGCACCGTGATTGCGCGGCTGGCCGGGCTGCCCATCGTCTGGGTGCTGGCCGGGTGTGACGATCTTTTCGTCGGTGAGCTGGCCGGAGCGGACGATCTCCGGGTCGAGCAGATACGGCTGCAGCCGCTGGCCACCGTCGATCTGGTCACCATGGCCACTGACCGGCTGGGGCACGGGCCTGACGAGCGCACCTCGCGATACCTCGACGCCACGGGTGGCAATCCTCGGTTCGCTGTGCGGATCATCGACAGCGTCGCGCGGGGTGCGGCCGATTCGGTGGCGGCCGAGTTCCACGCCATGGTCAGCGGCCGCCTTGCCCGGCTCGGCGAGGCTGCCCAGAGCGTGGTGCGCCTGCTGGCCGTGGCCGGCAGGCCCTTGACGATCGGCGAGATCGACGCGCTGCTGCCGGACACCGCCGCCCATCGCGAGGACGACGTGGTGTCCGAGGTCCTGGATTCCGGGTTGACCACGGCGGTCCGCGAGGGACTGTCCTGCCGCCACGAGCTGGTAAGCCAGGCCGTACGCGATTGCACACGTGCGTCGCACGTAAGAAGGCTGCATCGGCGGCTCGCCGAGTACTACCTCACTGATTCCGTACGGCCGGCGCAGGCGGTGGCCCATGCGCGGGCCGCCGCCGAGCCGGGGGATGCGAGCAGCGGCATGACCCTGCTCGTGGCCGCGGAATCGCTCGCCGACACCGACCCGGACTGCGCCAGCGAGCTGGCCACGCACGAGGATTGCCATCGGCCTCGGCGATGATGCGGTCGCGTACGCGCGGGTCGAGCCGCACCTGCCACGGGGAGCCCAGGAGCTCGACGGCCGCTGCACGGGCCAACCCGCCGATGCGCTGCGCAGGCAGATCTTCCAGTTCAGGCCTCTCCACCAGCTCCCGCACGGCGAACACCATGAGTATGCGCTCTGCTGTCAGGTTCCTGGCCATGATGCTCAGCGCACGACCAGAAGCCGGATCCAGCCATTGCGCGTCATCGATGACGCACAGGAGCGGTCGCTCACCGGCAACCTGAGACGCCAATGCCGAAAGGCCGTGCGCCACCACCGAAGCCTCTGCTTCGCCGTCCCGCAAGGCGAAAGCCCTTTCCACGGCCTCTCGCGGCTGCGACAGGATCCGATCGAGCTTGTCCAACAGCGGGACGAATAGCTGGTGGGCCGCCGCGAACGCCAAACCCATCTCGAACTCTGCACCCGCCGTCTGCATGATGCGGAACTCCGTCGCCTGCGCCCGGAGATGGCCCAGCAAGGCTGTCTTGCCGATCCCAGGGGCGCCATGCAGGATCAGCGCATTCCCGTGGCCCCGGCGGGCACGTCCAAGGAACCGGGCGAACAATCGGCTCTCACGCTGCCGCCCGTACAGGACCGGCACAAACGGGTCGAGCCTGGACTGATTCATCGAACAGCAATCCTAGCTAGCACCGACCTGCATGCCAGAGTCCTGGCGATCGAGTACCCACGTCAAGGAGAGGTCGCCGAGCCAGCCTAGGTATAACCCACCCCCTCTCCACCGCGATCCGAGTGCGGTTTCGCCCCTAATCTCGGAGCCATGGACAGTGAGCGGAACAGCCGGCTCGGGGAGTTTCTGCGCGTCCGCCGCGCGCAGCTACAGCCCGAGCAGGTCGGGTTGGCTGCGGCGGGCCGTCGCCGCGTCCCGGGTTTGCGTCGCGACGAGGTCGCCCGTCTGGCTGGTCTGAGTCCCGGCTACTACGTCCGTCTGGAGCAGGGACGCGAGCTTCGCCCAACACTTCAGACGCTGGAGAGCCTGACCCGCGCGCTACGGCTGAGCGGCGATGCCGTGGTCACGTTGTACCGCCTCGCACGTCCTACTTCACAGCGGCGGCGCCCGATCCGCGTTGAACGAGTGAGCGAGGACGTGCTCGCCCTGCTGAACGACTGGACTGTTGCTCCCGCCTATGTTCTGGGCCGGTCTCTGGACGTTCTCGTCCGTAATCCGCTGGCTACCGCTCTCCATAGCCGCTTCGTCTTCGGCGACAATCTGCTGCGCATGGTCTTCCTGGATCCGGTGGGCGGCGAGTTCTTCCGCGACTGGTCCATCACCGCGCGTGCCACCGTGCAGGAGCTACGCCGAGTAGCGGATCAGGCGCCAGACGACCGCACCGTGCGAGAACTGGTCGGCGAGCTGTCGATCGCAAGCCCGGATTTCCGTAGGCTCTGGGCTGGACCCGAACCACGCGGGGCGATTCCGTACGGTAGCCATTTCTTCCAGCCCGACATCGGTGAATTGCAGCTGAGAACCGAGATCTTCCCGATCGTCAGCAGCCCCGGCCAACGGCTGATCGCACAACCTGCCACGCCGGGATCTCGTTCCGCCGAAGCACTGGCGCTGCTGGGCACACTCATCGACCAGTCGTGATCACGCGTCGCACTCATCGGCCCCAACCTGTAGGGCGTCAGAACTTGCGTACGCGGGGTTTCACCAGTCGAGCCAGGCGACTCGGCGGTACTCGTTGATCGCTCCCGAAACGGCGTGAACCTCAGAGTGCGCCGTTCCGTCGCCGCGCTGACGTGAAAGCCCAGCCGCACCAACTCTCCGTGCACCCGTCGATGGCCCCACCCTGGGTTCTCTCGCGCCAAGCCAGCGCGCTCGCGACGCCGTGGGACGGCTTCGGGCGCGACCACGGCAGGGCATCGAACTCGGGGCACACCAGAGCCTCCAATGAAGCCGGAGCGCTTCGTTCCTTGTTCGGTTGGCGGGTTGATGTCCCGGATAGTCGCAGCCTGAGGTTATTTGATCCCTTATCTGGCTTATTCGGCGTGGTGTCCACGGCGGAGCCGCCACCCTGTTAGATTCGGGATCATGATCAAGGTGAGGCGCGCGTCAACGGCCCGGCCATGGGCCGTTGAGGCGTAGGACGGTGCTCCTCGGTTCTAGGAGGATCGACGGCCCTTCGACGGGGCTCTGATGCCGTCCCCGCGCGGCCGGTCAGTGCAGCAAGGTCAGGACCGGTCGTGTGCCGTGTGAGCAGCCAGGCCAGCCGATCAACGATGGGAGCAATGTGCCAAGAAGAACTTCCCTGCTCACCGCCGCCCTCGTGGCGATGGCGACGCTGTTAACCGCTCCTATGGCCGGGGCGGGCAACGCGACGGTATCTGGAGAGGACGTCACGGATGCCGTCGGCAAGCGCGGCATCACCTGGGGGCCATGCGAGGAGGAGCCGACCGTCGAGTGCGGCAAGCTGGCCGTACCGATCGACTGGTCCAAGCCGAACGGACCCACCGTCGCCCTGACCCTCGCCCGGCGCAAGGCCGCCGACCCCTCCGCGCGGATCGGATCCCTGCTGACCAACCCGGGCGGACCCGGCAACTCCGGCGTGAACGACATCCTTCGCCCCTCCGGCTTCAGTGAGGACGTCCAGCGGCGGTTCGACATCGTCAGCTACGACCCCCGGGGCGTCGCCCGCAGTGGCTCGGTGACCTGCTCGGCTTCGGTGTACAACAAGATGCCGTACCCGGTCATGACCAGCCAGGCCGACTACGACAAGTGGGTCGACTTCGACAAGAAGCTGTACGCGGACTGCCGCAAGCTCACCGGCCCCCTGTACGACCACATCGACTCGGCCAACGTGGCGCGTGACATGGACGCCATTCGCGCCGCGCTCGGCGAGGAGAAGCTGACCTCGTACGGCGTCTCCTACGGCACGCTCGCCCAGCAGATGTACGCCGAGCTCTTCCCGAACCGGGTCCGGGCCATGGTGCTGGACAGCAACATGGACCACAGCCTGAACGTCAAGGCGTTCCAGGTGACTGAGGCGGCCACCGTCCAGGACAGCTTCGATGAGTTCGTCGCCTGGTGCGACCGGGACACCGACTGCGTCCTGCACGGGCGCGACGTCCGGGCGCTGTGGAAGGGGCTGCTCAAGAAGGCGGACCGCGGCGAGCTGTACTGGCCGGGCTCCACCGACCGCCCGGTGAGCGCCCACAACCTCCTCTGGTTGGGCGTGGTGCTCAATGAGGCGCCCGTCTGGCGGCAGGAGGCCAAGGTGCTCCTCGCTCTGGACGGCGGGCCGGTGCCGGATGACATGCCGGGCCCTCCCGGCAACGGGCCCGTGAACGGTGACTCCGCCGAACTCCCCACCGCGATCCTCTGCGAGGACTTCAACCTGTCGCTCCGGAACTACAACGAGTACGCCGACGTGATGCGCAGCTCCAACGCGGTAGCCCCGGACATGCGGTACAACCCTATGCCGATGGGCGACATGCCGATCTGCCAGGGCCACCCGGTCAACAACCCGCAGCACCGGTTGCGGTACACGGGCAGAGCTCCGCTGCTGGTGGGCACCTCCAAGCACGACCCCGACACGCCGTACGAGTGGTCGGCCAACGTGGCCCGCCAGCTCGGTTCCAAGGCCACACTGCTCACGTACGAGGGCTGGGGCCACGGCATCTACGGCATGACTCAGTGCACCACGGCCGCCATGGACAGCTACCTGATCTCGCTGACCGTCCCCGCACGGGGTGCCCGCTGCCCGGCTGAAGAGCCCCAGGGTTAGGGAGAACAGCGGCAGACTGAGACATGAACGCCGGTGCCGGGCTGACGCGGATCAGCCCGGCACCACCATGACGGAGCTGCAGACGGGACCGTCACCGCCCACGATCTGGGCCGGCTGATGGTCTGCGGGCTCTCGGGCTGCTCGATCGCCACCGGAACGCCCGCGGCGAACGTCTTGGGCCTCGCGCTCCTCGAGTCCGGGCTCACACCGATGGTGAGCCCGCTGCCGTCCGTGCGCTCCGCAACAAAGGTGATGCCGGCGTCGGTCCGCATCTGCTCGCGAATCGGCGCCGCCGCGGCCTGATGACCGCCAGTCCCCATGAGCTGAGCGGTGATGAGCGCGGCGCGAATCGGGCCGTCAAGACCTGTCGACGACCTGCGTGGTGAACCCATCGTGCTCTTCGGGGCCGACGACGGGGTGCTCCGGGTGGGTGATCTTGACGCTTGATCGTCCGCCGGGACGAACCGGCGGGCCGCCCGTGGTGGAATCGGACGAACGCGGTCCGTTTGACCTGGCCTATGCTCCAGCGACATGGAGTCAGGGGGGATGCCGGTGTCGAGCTTCGATGAGATGAGCGCGTGGCTGCGAAGCCGGCTGCCGGACCTGCTCGCCGAGAACCGGGTGCCCGGGGCGGCGGTGGCGGTCTGCGCCGGCGACGAGTCGGTCGACGTCGCGGCCGGGGTGCTGAGCACGGCCACCGGCGTCGAGGCCACGACCGGCTCGCTCTTCCAGATCGGCTCGATCACCAAGGTGCTGACCGCGACGCTGGCGATGCAGCTGGTCGACGAGGGCAGGCTCGACCTCGACGCGCCGGTGCGGGCCTACCTGCCCGGCTTCATGATCGCCGACGAGCGCGCGGCCGTGCGGATCACCGTGCGGCAGCTGCTGTGCCACGTCTCGGGCTTCGAGGGCGACATCTTCACCGACACCGGCAAGGGCGACGACTGCCTCGAGAAGTACGTCGACCTCTTGCACGAGGTGCCGCAGCTGTTCGAGCCAGGAGAGATGTTCTCCTACAACAACGCCGGCTTCTGCGTTTTGGGGCGAATCATCGAGGTTGTCCGGGGCAGGCCGTTCGACGACTGCATGCGGGCGCACCTGTTCGAGCCTCTGGGCCTTACGCACGCTGCGAACGACCCGTACGACGCGATCCTCCACCGCACCGCGGTTGGGCACATCGAGCAGGAGCCCGGCGGCCCGCTCGAACCCACCCGCGTCTGGGCGCTGGCCCGATCGAACGCACCGGCCGGCTCGATGCTGGCGATGCGCGCCCGCGACCTGCTGGCCTTCGCCCGCATGCACCTGGACGACGGCCGGGGGCCGGACGGCCGCGCGGTGCTCAGCCAGGAGAGCGTCCGGGCCATGCGGCAGCCGCAGGTCTCTCAGCCCGACCTCGACCAGGGCACCGGCTGGGGCCTCGGCTGGGAGCTCTTCCACCGCCCCGACCGGGCGATCTTCGGCCACGACGGCAACACCATCGGCCAGTCAGCGTTCCTCCGCGTGGTCCCGGAGCGCGGCGTGGCGCTGGTGATCCTCACCAACGGCGGCTCCCCGAAGCCGGTCTTCCGCGAGCTCGCCGGGCGGGTGCTCGGCGAGCTCGCCGGAGTCGAGCCGGGTGAGGTGCCCCGGCCGGACCCGGCCGCGCCCCTGCTGGACGCCGCCCGCTACGTCGGCACCTACCTGTCGAGCACCTCGCGGACCACGGTGAGCCAGGACCCCGAAGGGCGGCTGTGGCTGGACCGCGTCCCCCTCGGCGTCACCGCCGACCTGGACGAGGCGCCGTACCGCACTGAGCTGGTCGCCTGGCGCGGCGACTCGGTGCTTCCGGCCGAATCCGAACGGGGCGTCCGCGCGCCGCTCGCCTTCCTCGGAGACGACGGGCAAGGGCGCGCCCTCTACCTGCACACCGGCCGGGCCGACCGGCGCGTGCCGTCCTGAACGCCGTGAAGGATCGCTGAAGAACTCGGTCTGTGCCCGCCGTGGATGGGATCGGCATCCTGTCATCAGGCGGCGGTTGCCCGGGCCACCAGCCAGGCCACTCCTCGTTCAACCGGTGAGCGCCAGCGACGATAGTCGGCCTGCCAGGCCGGTCGGTCGCGCCACGCACCCCAGCCGGCGCCACCATCAGAGTGATCATGCTCTGACTTCCGCGATCTGGCACCACGACAAGACCGGCCGGCCCACCGCACGATCCCTCACCGCCTATGACCGTTGACGCTCAGCCGTATGTCCTGGAATCAGCCGTTCACGGCGCCCGGCGATCAGTTCGTCCCGGTGGACGAACGCGGACTTCAAGGTTCGATCGAAGCGACGAACACCACCAGGGGATCGCGCCCCAATATCGTCGGATGGATTGGGAGAGCACGGCCTTGAGCACGGCCGATGGTTCCAGGGACGCGCATGGCGGCCGTTTGCTGACGATCCGTGACCTGTCGGTCGAGATCCGGCGGGGCGATCGGGTCGTCCGCCCAGTGTCCGGTGTCAGCCTGGCGCTCGACCGGGGCGAGACGCTGGGGATCGTCGGCGAGACCGGGTCCGGCAAGTCGATGACCGGTCTGGCGATCATGGGCATGCTGCCGGCCGGCGGCCGGGTCACTTCAGGCTCGATCGACTTGGACGGCAGGGAGCTAGTCGGGCTGCCCGCCGCGCAGTACCGCGCGATCAGGGGCAACGACGTGGCGATGGTCTTCCAGGACTCGATGACCGCGCTGAACCCGACCAAGCGCATCGGCGAGCAGGTCGCCGAGCCGGTTCGGCTGCACCGCGGCGCCTCGAAGCGGGAGGCGCGCGCCCGCGCCGAGGAGATGCTGGCCCTCGTGGGGTTGCCACGGCCGGCCGAGCGGCTGGACGACTTCCCGCACCAGCTCTCCGGCGGCATGCGGCAGCGCGTGATGATCGCGATGGCGCTGGTCTGTGAGCCCCGGCTCGTCATCGCCGACGAGCCGACCACCGCGCTCGACGTCACCATCCAGGCGGAGATCCTCGACCTCCTCGACGACCTCCGGTCCCGGCTGGGCATGTCGATGATCCTGGTCACCCACGACATGGGGGTGATCGCCCGGCACGCCGACCGCGTCGGGGTGATGTACGCCGGGCGCGTGGCCGAGACCGGGCCGACGCCCGTGTTGTTCGGCCGGACGCGGCACCGCTACACCCAGGCGCTGCTCTCCTCGATCCCGTCGCTCACGCAGGACCGCCGCGAGGAGCTCTTCAGCATCCCCGGGGCGCCGCCGGACCTGACCGTGGTCGAGGCGGGTTGCCCGTTCGCGCCGCGCTGCGCCGCCGTGACCGACCGGTGCCGCGAGGAGCCCCCGCCGCCCGCGGCCGAGGCCGATGACCACGTCTACGCCTGCTGGCACCCCGCCGACGGCCCGGCCGCAAGAGGCCGCGCGCGGCTGGTCGTCCCGGCGCCAGCCGTCACGGAGCCGCGCCTGCGCGTGGTCGACCTCCGGCGCGAGTACCCGGCGGGCAGCGCGGGCCTGTTCGGCGGCCGCCGCACCGTCAAGGCGGTCTCGGGCGTGAGCTTCGAGGTGGCGGCTGGGGAGACCTTCGGGCTCGTCGGCGAGTCGGGCTGCGGCAAGTCCTCCCTGGGCCGCATGCTGGTCGCTCTCGACCGGCCCACCTCCGGCGAGGTGATCTTCGACGGCGAGCCGGTCGCACGGATGAGCGCCCGCGCGCTGGGGCCCCGACGTACCCAGCTGCAGATGATGTTCCAGGACTCCAACGCCTCCCTCGACCCCCGCATGCGCATCGGCGCGATCCTGCGCGAACCCCTGGCCATCCAGGGGGTCGGCACCCGCGCCCAGCGCACCGCCCGCGCCCGCGAGCTGCTGCGGGACGTGGGCCTGCCGGCGAGCATGCTGGAGCGCTACCCCTATGAGCTGTCCGGTGGGCAGCGGCAGCGGGTGGGCCTGGCCCGCGCGCTCGCCCTGGACCCGAAGGTGCTGATCGCCGACGAGCCGGTCAGCGCCCTGGACGTCTCCATCCGCTCGCAGGTCCTCAACCTGATGCGCCGCATCCAGCTCGAACGCGGGCTCAGCAGCGTGGTGATCTCGCACGACCTCGCGGTGGTGCGGTACCTCGCCGACCGCGTCGGCGTCATGTACCTGGGCAAGCTGGTCGAGACCGGCACCACCGAGGACGTGTACGGCTCAGCCGCGCACCCCTACACCGCGGGGCTGCTGGCGGCGATCCCGGACGCCGACCCCGAGGCGCCGCAAGCCCCGGCGGCCGCGAGGGTGCGCGGCGAGCTGCCAAGCCCCATAGACCCGCCGAGCGGCTGCCGGTTCCGCACCCGGTGCGCCCTGGCGACCGAGTTGTGCGCCCAGAAGGAGCCCCCCTTGACGCCGGTCACCGGCACCCACCACGTCGCCTGCCATCACCCACTGCGCCGAGAGGAGTCGCGCTCATGACCTGGTACGTGCTCCGCCGCCTGGCGGTCTCGCTCCTCGTCCTGCTCGGGATCTCCGCGGTCGTCTTCCTCATGCTGCACCTGGTGTCGGACAGCCCGGGACGTGTCGTCCTCGGGCAGCGCGCCTCGCCGGAGGCCGTGTCGGCCTTCAACCGGGCGCACGGCTTCGACCGTCCGGTCGTTGTGCAGTACTTCAGCTACCTCGGCCAGCTGCTCCAGGGCGACCTGGGCCGGTCGTACAAGCTGAACGAGAACGTGGGCACGCTGCTGGCCCGGAACGCCGGCCGTAGTGCAATGGTGTCGCTGGCCGGGCTGGTGCTGGCGCTGCTGATCGCGGTCCCGCTCGGCATTCTGCAGGCGGTCCGGCGCAACAGCGTCGTCGACCGGGTCGCCACCGCGGCGTCGTACGTGCTCTACGCGACGCCGTCGTTCCTGGTCGGGCTGCTGCTGATCGCCGTCTTCAGCCAGACAATCCGGATCTTTCCGGCGGAGGCGTCGCAGTCGCACTCGCCGTGGGTGGTCTTCACCGATCCGCGGGCGATGGCGTTGCCGGTCATCACGCTCGCCGTCACCAGCGTCGCGGTCTTCGCGCAGTACCAGCGTTCCGCCGCCCTCGACCAGCTCGGCCAGGACTACGTCCGGGTCGCGCGCGCCAAGGGCCTGCCGGAGCGGCTGATCCTCACCCGCCATCTGCTGCGCAACGCCTGCCTGCCGCTGGTCATGCTGGTCGGCACGCTCGTCCCCACGCTGCTGGCGGGCAACCTGATCGTCGAGTCTCTCTTCAACTACCCCGGCCTGGGCCTGCTGTTCCTCAACAGCCTGCAGCGCGAGGACTACCCGGTGCTCCTGGCCTACACCCTCATCGGCGGCGTGCTGACCGTGGCCGGCAACTTCATCGCCGACGTCGTGGTGGCGTCCACCGACCGCCGAATCGAGCTGAGCACATGACCGCACCAGATGTGACCGCCGCGCCATCCCCCGAGGCCGAGACGTCGGCGGAGAGGAACCCGGTCTCGATCCGGTCGGTCCTGCGCGGGCTGCGCCGGCATCCGCTCGGCCTGGCCGGCGGGCTGCTCCTGCTGCTCATCGCCGGGTTCTGCTTCCTCGGGCCGCTGTTCTACCAGACCAACCAGACCGACGTGGACCTGGTCAACGCGGCCCTGCCGCCCGGCCCCGGCTACCCGCTCGGGACCGACACCAACGGCTTCGACGTGCTCGGCCGGCTGATGTCCGGCGGCCAGGTGTCGCTGCAGATCGGGCTGCTGGCCGCGCTTTTCGCCACCACGATCGGCACCGTCTATGGGGCCGTGGCCGGGCTGGCCGGGGGTGCGGTCGACGGGTTCATGATGCGGCTGGTCGACGTCATGTTGTCGATCCCGTTCCTGTTCTTCGTGCTGATCCTGTCGGCCCGCTTCCACGCCGACGCGCTGACGCTGAGCCTCGTCATCGGCGGGTTCTCCTGGCTCGTCTCCGCCCGGTTGGTGCGCGGTGAGGTGCTGACCCTACGGGTGAGGGAGTTCGTGCTGGCCGCCAAGCTGATGGGCGCCTCCCGCACGCGGACCATCCTCACCCATCTGATCCCGAACGCGCTCGGCGTCATCATCGTCAACATCACCTTCCAGGTCGCCGACGCCGTCCTGGTCGTCGCCGCCCTGGGCTTCCTGGGGTTCGGCCTGACCTACCCCACCGCCGACTGGGGCAGCCAGCTGGCCAGCGGCGTCACCTACATCTCCGCCGACTACTGGTGGCTGATCTACCCGGTCGGCGGCTGCATCGTCCTCACCGTGCTCGCGCTCAACCTGCTCGCCGACGCGCTCCGCGACGCGGTCGGGCGGCGGGCCGACTGATGCCCTGTTCACCAGGACGGAGGCGGGCGCGCGGAATTGTCCGCATCGCCGAACACGGGTCGAAGCCGCTGGTGCAGTGTCAACGCACCCCGGCACACTTCTTCAGGGAGCCATCAATGAACCACCGAGGCCGCCTCTCCGCGGCACTCGTCGCCGCCGTCGCCGTGCTGGCCACAGCGTGCAGCGGCGGCGGGGGAACGACGAAGGACATCGCCGGCAGCTACACCGCCAAGCCCACGCAGACCGGCACCCCCAAGCAGGGCGGGACCGCCACGGTCGCGCTGACCCCCGGGCTCAGCCCCAACTACATCTACCCCTACCCGCCGGCGGCGGCCAACGGCACCGTCATCGCCCGCGGCCAGCTGTGGCGCTCCCTCTACCGGCCCAGCGGCGAGGGCGACCAGGTCTCCGACGCCGAGCTGAGCCTGGCCGAGCCGCCCGTCTACAGCCCCGACCGCGACACCGTGACCATCAAGATGAAGGACTACAAGTGGTCCAACGGCAAGCCGGTCACGGCCGATGACGTCGTCTTCTCTCTGGCCCTGCTCAAAGCAGCGCTCGCGGAGAGCCCGGCCAACTGGAGCTTCTACACCCCCGGCCAGTTCCCCGACGGCGTGAGCGCCGAGGCCGCCGCGCCCGACACGCTCACCCTCAAGCTGGAGACCACGTACAACCCGTCGTACCTGCTGTCCATGCTGACGCTGCTGTACGTGCTGCCCTCCACCGAGTGGAACATCGCCGCAACCGGCGGCCCGCACCTCGACTACAAGCAGCCTGAGAACGCCAAGGCGATCTACAAGTACCTCACCAAGCAGTCGGAGTCGCAGGCCACCTTCGCCAGCAACCCGCTGTGGCAGGTCGTCAACGGCCCCTACCGGCTCAAGAGCTTCGACCCGACGACCGGCTCGTTCTCCCTGGCGCGCAACGAGTCCTACAGCGGACCGGGCGAGTCGCGGCTCGACCAGATCGACTTCAAGGCCTTCACCTCCGCCGCCGCCGTGCTCAACCAGTTCAAGGCGGGCAACCTGACCGTCGGCACGCTGGACTCCAGCTTCGCCACCCAGATCGGCGAGCTGAAGGCCAAGGGCTACAACGTGTACGGCGCGCCCGCCCCCGCCCGGTTCGACTCGCTCGTCATCAACTTCGCGAACACCGTCAACAACTTCGACAAGGTGATCAAGCGGCCGTACGTCCGCCAGGCACTGCAGCGGCTGATCGACCAGCAGGGCTACATCGCCAGTCGCGGCATCTACAACGGCGCCGGCTCCCCGAACTACAGCACCGCGGGCACCGGATCCCCCTACCCGCCCGCCTTCGGCGACCAGCCGCCCTACCCCCACGACCCGGCCGCCGCCGAGAAGCTGCTCACCGACAACGGCTGGAAGGTGGCGCCGAACGGCTCCACCACCTGCGAGCGTGCTGGCACCGGGCCCGGCCAGTGCGGCGCGGACATCCCGCAGGGGCAGACGATCAGCTTCACCCTGGCCTCCGCCAGCTCCCCGGCCTTCGTCGGCGCGCGTGACGTCGCCTTCGCCTCAGCGGCCAAGAAACTCGGCATCGAGGTCAAGATCGTGACCAAGTCGCTCAACTACATGTACGCCAACTACGGCAACACCTTCGCCCCCGCCACCAAGAACGAGTGGGCGATGCAGGACTACGGCCCCCTCTACCTGGCGGCCGGCTACCCGAGCAGCAACACGGTGTTCAACACCGAGGGCAGCTTCAATCTTGGCAGCTACAAGAACGCCGAGGCGGACAAGCTGATCAGCGCCTCGACCTTCGGGGCGGACGAGAAGTCGCTTTCGGCCGAGGTGACCAGCCTCGCCCAGGACCTGCCGGTGCTCTTCCTCCCGACCCCGCACACGCTGGTGGTGTGGAAGAACACCCTGTCGGGCCCGCAGTCGTCGTTCAACGCCCTGATCAGCTTCCTGTACACGCCGGAACTATGGTACTTCCACGACTAGCGCGAGACCTGGCCGGTGACGCCAGGGTGGTGGCCCTCGGCGAGGGCGCGCACAACATCACGGAGTTCTACGAGCTCAAGGACGAGCTGTTCCGCCTGCTCGTCGAGGAGCACGGGTTCACCGCCTTCGTGATGGAGTCGGGCTTCGCCGAAGGGCTGGCCGTCGACGCGTGGATCCACGGCGGGCCCGGCGAGGTCGAGACGGTCGCCCGCGACGGCATCACCTACCGGTTCGGCGAGTGCGAGCCCATGTGGCGGCAGCTGACCTGGATGCGTGAGTGGAACGCCGCGAACCCGACGAAGGTCAGCTTCTACGGCATGGACCTGCCCGGCTCCTCCACCTCGCCCGGACCGGCCGTGCGCGCGTGCCTCGACCGGCTGCCGGAGCTCCCCGGCGACGAGGAACTCCGTCGCCTCAGCGACCTGGGCGGCCGGACCGAGGCGGCGATCCGCTACCGGGCCATGCCCGCCGCTGAGCGGGCCCGCCTGCTCGACGGCCTCCGCGCCCTGGTGGAGCGTACGGCGGCGCACGACGACGGGGGCGTGCACCGGTGCGGGGCCTCGATCGGCGCCTTCCTCGCCGAGCTGGACGTGCCGAGGGCCGGGCCGTACCCGCGCGACGTGTTCATGGCCGATACCGTGCGCTGGATCCTGGAGCGCGAGGAGCGGATCGTCGTGAGCGCGCACAACGCGCATGTCCGGCGCACGCCGCTGCACGGCCGGCCGATGCTCGGCGGCCTGCTCGGCGAGGGTCCCGTCGTCATCGGGATGACGTACGGCTCCGGCCCCGAGGTGCGCTTCACTCAGCGCTCGCCGCGCCCGTTCGACTGCGACGTCTCCCTCCACGAGCGCACCCTGCCGCCGAACGCCATCGAGTCGCGGCTGGAGCGCCTCGGCCGGCCCGTCGCCGCTGTCGACCTGCGCCACGCGCCGGCCGAGCTGTTCGACGGGGTGGCGGGCACGCTGGCCGCCGGCGGCCTCGACCCCGTCGACGACTTCCCCGCCGCCTACGACGCGCTCATCCACGTCCGCCGGGTGACCCGGGTCCCCGGCGCGTTCGAGCGGCTCCGCGCAGAGTTCGAGACCGGAGCCCAGTCCCCAGAAGAGCCGGAGTCACCGTGACCGCTGCCTACCCGCCCGCCCGCACCGTCGAGGTCGTCGAGGACGTCGCCGGCGTGCGCGTGCCCGACCCCTACCGCTGGCTGGAGAAGGAGACCCAGGAGGTGCGGCAGTGGCAGCGGCGGCAGGCCGAGCTCGCCACCGCCGCCGTCTACATCGGCCAGGATCCGGAGGCCGTCCGCGACCTGATCCGCGCCTGCGACACCGGCTCCCGCCCAACCCTGCCGACGTACGCCTCCGGCCGCTGGTTCCGCGTCGTGACCCCGCCCGAGGGCTCGGCGCCCGTGGTGGTCGTCTCCGACAAGCCCCTCGGAGACGGGCGGAAGATCGTCTCCCTGGCCGGATGCGGTGCGGGCGAGCATCCGCCGGTCGTGTCCTGGCTGGCGCCCGCGCCTGACGGCCGGGTCCTGGCGCTCGGCCTGTGCACCGACGGCAGCGAGCACAACACCATCCGGCTCGTCGACGTCGCCTCCGGGCGGCAGCTCGACGGCGCGCCCGAGCAGGTCCTGCACAGCGCGTGGGCGGGCGGCGTCTCGTGGCTGCCGGACAGCACGGGCTTCTACTTCTTCGCGCTCACCGGCACGCCGGAGGAGTTCCGGCAGACGGTCTTCCTCCACCGGCTCGGCGGCGGGACCGAACCGGAGCCGATCCCGGTCGGCGAGGGCTCCCGCGAGTACACGCTCGTCCAGATGTCGACCGGCAGCCGCTGGGCCGTCGCCGCCCACCGGGTGGGCAGCCCCGTCCCGGTCGCGGTGCGCGACCTTTCCGACCCCGATACGGCCTGGCGGCCCTTCGTCACCGGGTGCACGGGGACGATCGCCGGGCACGTCGTGGGCGACCGCTACATCGCGGTGACCGACGTCGACGCCCCGCGCGGCAGGGTCGTCGCCATCCCGCTCGACGCGGCCGCCCCCAGCGACCCTGCCGGGTGGACCGAGCTCGTCCCGGAGGGGGACACGGTGCTGCGCTCCCTCACCCCGGTCGGAGAGCACCTCTACCTCAGCGAGTTCGACCGGACCTTCGCCAGGGTGCGCATCCTCGACCGCTCGGGAGCCGTCACCGGCGAGGTCCGCCTCCCCGGCCGGGGCGCGCTCGCCGCGCCCTTCTTCCCGCTCACCGCCCTGGCCACCGGCACGCCCGCGGCCGACTTCGTCTTCGCCTTCTCCACCCTCACCAGTTCCTGGGGCGTCTACCGGCACCGGCCCGGCGAGACGGAACCGGAGACGTTGACGCCCCCCGCGATCGTCCTCGACGCCGTGCTGGAGGAGGGCGAGGCCCTCGCGCCGGACGGCGTCGCCGTGCCGTACCACGTGGTGCGCGGCACCTGCGGCGATCCGTACGGCGTCGCCGTGCCGTTCCACGTGGTGCGCGGCGCCGGCGGTGATCCGGCGCCGGTGCTGATCTCCGCGTACGGCGCGGCCAACGTGCCGCTCCTGCCGCAGTACCAGCCCGACCTGGCCGCCTTCGTCGCCGCCGGAGGCGTGCTGGTCCAGGCGTACCTGCGCGGCGGCGGCGAGTTCGGCCGCGACTGGTACCTGGCCGCGCACCGGGAGCGCAAGCACGTCCGCGACGCCGACCTCGTCGCGGTCGCCGAGCACCTCCTCGCCACCGGCCTGACCAGCCCCGACCGGCTCGCGCTGACCGGCGGCTCCGACGGCGGCCTCATGTGCGGGATCGCCGTCACTCGGCGGCCCGAGCTGTGGCGTGCGGTCCTGCCGAGGGCCCCGCTGCTCGACCTCATCGGCGGCACCCGCGACCCCTACCTCGACTTCGTCATACGCAAGGCGTGGGGGGACCCGGACGACCCCGCCGAGGTGCGGCGGCTCCTCGGGCTCTCGCCGTACCAGCTGGTCGAGCCCGGCGTCTTCCCGGCGGTCTACCTGCAGGCCGGGGCGACCGACCCACGGTGCCGGCCCTGGCACGCGCGCAAGTTCGCCGCTCGCCTGCAGGCCGCGCAGCGGGGGGACGCGCCGATCCTGCTGCATGTCTTCGAAGACGCCGGCCACGGCGCGGCGACCGCCCCCGACGTCGCTGTCGCGCAGGACGCCGAGTGGCTGGCGTTCCTGATCGGCACGCTCGGCCTGCCGGGCGTCAGCCGTCCGGGACCGACCTGATCGACATCAGGCGCAGCTGCAACATGGCCGACAGCCGCGCGCCCGAGTCGCCGAGGTCGAGCCGGCCGACCTCGGCGGCGCGGCGCAGCCGGTAGCGGAAGGTGTTGGGGTGCACGTACATCGCGGCAGCGGCCACCGCGACGTCGCCGAAGGCGTCGAGCCAGGCCCGGAGCGTCTCGGCCAGGCTGCTCTGGTGCTCCCTGTCGTAGGCGACGATGCGGGCGACGGCCCCGCTGGGGATGTCGCCGCGCGGGACGAGGTCGGCGAGCTCGATCAGCAGCGCCTCGACGTGCACGTCGTCCAGGCGGGCCACCTGCTGCCCGCCGCCCCCTGAGCGCAGCGCGCGAAGGGCGCGCTCGGCACCCGACCGCGACCGGGCGAGCGCCGAGCTGTCAGCGGCGAGCGGCCCGACCCCGATCAGCGGGCGCAGCCGCGAGCCGACACGGGCCAGGAACTCGGTGGCGACCCACATCGCGCGCTCCTCGACGTCCTCGCGGTCTTGCTCCCGGTTCTGCGGCAGGGGCAGCACGCCGAAGGCGACGTCGCCGATGAGCGCCGCGGCGGCCCGCGGGTGCGCCGCGGACAGGTGCATGGCGAAGGCGTCGGCCAGCCGCTTGCGCTCGGTGGCCAGCTGGGCGGGCAGCGGGTGCTCGGCCGCCGAGCCGACGACGGTCAGCGCGAGGACGACCACGGGCTCGTCCTTCAGCCCGAGGCGGCGGACCGCCTCCAGCGACCCCGGCCCGCTCTCCAGGGCGGTGCTCAGCAGCTCGGCCCGCAGCCGCCGCTCCATGTCGGCGTCGGCGCGCTGCCACACCATGTGCATCGCGACCAGCTTGGACGCCTCGTACAGCGCCTCACTGCGCTCCTCGTCCAACGGTTCGGGGACGACCACCCAGATCGTGCCGAGGATCTCGTCCCCGGCCCGCACCGCGATCGCCGCCCGGGGCAGTTCCGGCGGCAGCGACGGGTCGACCGGCTCGGGAAGGGGCGCCACGTAGACCGGCCGGTCGCTGCGGTAGATCGCCTGGAACACCCCGCGCTCCTCCAGGATGCGCGTGTAGCGCCCCGGGACCTGGCGGCCCAGGATCGTCTGGACACGCGAGTGGTCGGCCTCCTCCTGCCGGCTGGAGAAAGCCAGCAGCCGCGAGTTGCGGTCCTCGATGGTGACGGGCGCGTCGAGCAGCGCGGCGATGGCGTTGGCGACCGCGAACAGGTCGCCGGACCTGATCCGGCCGACCGTGTGCGCGTCCCGGTCGGCCAGCCCGCCGCCCTCGGCGGTCAGCGACCGGAGCATCCCCGCCAGGTGCGTCCATGACGCGCCGCGCGCAAAGGACAGGACCGTCACCCCCGCCTCGCGGGCCGCCGCGACCAGACCGTCGTCGGGCACGACCGGCGCACGGACCACGAGGCCGACGGCGTCGTGCCGGCCGAGCTGGGTCACCACCCGGGCGAGGTCGGCCGAGTCGTGCAGGCCGACGCCGAACACCAGCGCGCGGCTCGGCAGCTCGGGCTCGTCGAGTGGGTCGTAGATGACGACGCCGCCGACGTCGCCGGCCTGCTCGACGTCGCCGCAGACGACGTCGAGCAGGGTAGAGCCGAGTTCCTCCAGGACGCGGGCGAGGCTGGCTCGCGGGAGGCTGGTCACGGGGACAAGCACGCGGCCGAAGCTAGCGCAGCGCGGGTGGGTCGGCGTTCGTTCTGCATGACGAAAGGATGCTACCCGGTTCGTCGGACCGGACCGGACCGGTCTCAGGCGAGGGGTACCCACTCCGTGGCGACCGTCACCTCGTCCAGGACCTCGGGGATCGGGGCGACGCCCAGCCCCGGGCCGGTCGGCACCGCGAGGTGCCCGTCCTCCAGGACGAACGGCGGCGTGAGGTCGGCCCGGTAGTAGCGCTCGGACGCCGAGGTGTCGCCGGGCAGGGTGAACCCGGGAAGCGCGGCGAGCGCCACATTGGCGGCTCGGCCCAGCCCCGTCTCCAGCATGCCGCCGCACCACACCGGCACGCCGTGCGCCGCGCAGACGTCGTGGATCCGCCTGGCCTCCAGGTATCCGCCCACCCGGCCCGGCTTGATGTTGACCACCTGGCAGGCACCCATCGCGATGGCGTCGGCGGCGGCGCGAGCCGAGACGATCGACTCGTCGAGGCAGATCGGCGTGCTGATCCGCCCCGCGAGCTCCGCGTGCCCGAGCAGGTCGTCCTCCGCCAGCGGCTGCTCGAGCAGGAGCAGCCCGAACGGGTCGAGCCCTGCCAGGTGCCGCGCGTCGCCGCGCCCATAGGCGGTGTTGGCGTCCACCTGCAGCAGGATGTCGCCGAAGCGCTCGCGCACCGCGCGGACCGGCTCGACGTCCCAGCCGGGCTCGATCTTCAGCTTGATCCGCAGGTAACCTGCCTCCAGGTAGCCGGCCACGGTGTCGAGCAGTTCGGGGATCGACCCGGTGATCCCCACGGACACCCCGCACGGCACGCTCTCGCGGACCGCGCCGAGGGCCCGGCCGAACGAGACCCCGGCCGCGCGCAGCTCGGCGTCCAGCACCGCCGTCTCCAGCGCGGCCTTGGCCATCCGGTGGCCCTTGAACCCGGCCAGCGCCGGAGCGACGCGGTGCGCGTCCAGGTCGGCCACCCCGGCGAGCGCCGGGACCAGGTAGCGGCTCAGTACGTCGGCTGAGGCGTGCGTGTACTCCGAGGAGTACAGCGGCGCGGTCCCCGCGCCGCACTCGCCCCACCCCTCGGCCTCGCCGGTGACGGCGCGCAGCACCAGCGCCTCCCGTACGGTCTCCGTCCCGAACGACGTACGGAAGGGCGCCACGAGTGGCATCCGGATGGTGCGGATCTCTACCCCGATGAGCTTCACAGCGACTCCTGCCTGTCCACGATGTACCAACCCGCGCGGTCGAAACCGCGCACCCGCGCGCCCTCGGCGAGCAGGTCACCAAGCACGTCCCGCAGCGCCGTACGCCACTGCGCGGCCAGCCCCGGGTCGTGCTCGCGCATGGTCTCGACGTCCCCGGGGACCCTGACCAGCACGGTGCGCGTGCCGGCGCGGCCGGCGACCGGCCCGCCCCTCGGCGACATGTCCAGCGCCACGGCAGCCTCCGCCGCGCGGGCGGACGCCGCGTCGGCCGGCCTGGGCACGCCCGCGCAGGCCGCCACGGCGGCGGGCGACTCCAGCCGCCACCGCACCAGAACCCGGTCGGTGTCGTCGTCGCGGTTGATGTCGTCGTCAATCGGGCCGTAGAAGTTCGGGAGATACTCGTCCGGGTCGGCGGCCAGCTTGGTGATGTTGAAGTAGGCGTTGCGCCGGATCAGCGGGTCGAAGGTCCAGCAGACCTCGCCGACGCCGCGCGACATGGCCCAGGCGCGCTGGTGCAGCTTCAGCGCGAAGCCGACGTTACGTCCCTGCACACGCGCCAGCACGCCGGCGATGTGACTGTGCAGGGCCTCGCGCGCGGGCGGGGAGAAGAAGCCGAAGCAGGCGCCCACCAGCTCGTCGCCGTCGAAGGCGCCGCTGACGTAGCTGCCCGCCTTCTCCATCGCCCGCAGCAGGTCGGCCGTCACCGGCGGGTTGCTGTCACCGGTACGCCAGATGCGCTCATACAGGCGGCGGACGGCCTCGAACTCGGCGACGCTGTCCAGGGGGCGGATGTCGACGCCCGCGCTGCGCGCGGCCGCCTCGGCTGCGCCGTACGCCAAGTCGACGGGCCGGAACCCGCGACGGTCGCGGATGAGATCAGTCACGCCGGTCATGGTTCCAGCCGGTCGGGCCCTGTAGCTGGTCGGCGAGCACGGGAGGATGGGCTCTGGTTCGTCCGGGCGGACAACCCCGCGCCCCGAGCAGCTCGGCGACCAGGGCCGTGAGCAGCCGCGTCCGCCTCGGCAGCTCCGCTACGACCACGTGCTCGTCGTCGGCGTGCGCCCCGCCGCCGACCGCGCCCAGCCCGTCGAGGGTCGGCGTGCCCACTCCCGCGGTGAAGTTCCCGTCGGAGGCGCCGCCGACGGCGACCGAGGCGAGCGGGCCGAGCCCGAGCGTCGCCGCGAGCCGGCGGGCCCGCTCGAACAGGTGCTCCGACGCCGCGGCCGGGAGCGGCGGCCGGTTCGGACCGCCCCTGATCTCCAGCTCGGCGCCTTCCAGCGCGGGCCGCAGGCCGAGCATCGCGGCGTGGACGCGGATCTGCTCGGCGGCCTCCCAAACCCGGGCGTCGACCTCGAAGCGCGCCGACCCGGGCACGGTGTTCACCGTGGTGCCCGCCTCCAGGCGGGTCGGCGTGACGGTCGTGCCCAGCCTGGGATCGCCCAGCCCGGCCACGGCGACGACCTGGCGGGCCACTTCCACCGAGGCGTTGACGCCGCGCTCCGGCTCCAGTCCGGCGTGCGCGGCCCGTCCCCGCACCAGCACCTCGTAGCGCGAGACGCCCTTGCGCGCGGTCTTCAGGGCTCCGCCGGGCCCGGCGGCCTCCAGGACCAGCGCGGCGGAGCACCCGCGGGCCTCGTCCTCGATGAGCGCGCGCGAGGAGGCGGACCCGGTTTCCTCGTCGCCGGTGACGAGCAGGGTCAGGCCGTCCAGGTCGTCCAGCGCCGCAAGCGCGTGGAAGGCCATCACCAGCCCGGCCTTCATGTCGAAGCACCCGGGCCCGCGCAGCAGCCCGTCGCGCACCTCGAAGGGATGCGTCCGCAGCGAGCCGACCGGCCACACCGTGTCGTGGTGCCCGAGCAGCAGCACCCGGGGCTCGCCGCCGAACCGCCAGCGCAGGTGGACGCAGCCGTCCACCGCCACCCGTTCCGCCTGCGCGCCCAGGAGCCGGGCGCCGACCTCGGCGACCGCCTCCGCGCTGCGGGCGACAGCGGCCAGGTCCTCGGACGGGGACTCGCAGCGCACGAGCCGATCGATGTCGGCGATCATCGCGGCTGCGGCGGGATCTTCATTTCCTGATCGGCGCATCGCTCCAGCATGGCGAAGCGCGGCGGGCGCGGACCTGTCCGGTCGGCCAACATCGGCTCGTCCCGTTGGGACCGGGCGATGAATGGGGCGGCACGCAGCCTTGCCACCTGCCGACGCACACCGCGAGCTGATGACACAGGACCAGAACGCGCAGCTGTACAGGAGAACGCCTGGGGCCGGTGTCGGCTCCCAGGCGTTCAGCGTCTCGGCTGCTACACGGTCAGTAGGTGAGGATGACGCAGCCGCTCTGGCCCGGGAGGCCGGGCTTGGGATCGGGGCCGTTGCCGCCGTAGCCGCCCACGCCGGTCCCTTGGGGGCAGGCGCTGTGGACCCCGGACCCGGGCATGCCTGGAATGCCTCCGGCACGGGTCCCGGCGGAGTTGCCGTTGGCGCCCTTCTGGCCGAAGTGGAGGCCGGCGTCGCTGCCGGCGCACCAGGTCTGGGCGTAGCCGCCTGCGCCGCCCCCGAACGCAGGGCCGCCTGGCGCGGTTGGATTGCTGGTGTCGCCGCCGCCTCCGGCGCCGGTCAGGACCACCTTGATCTCGGACACGCCGCTCGGCACGGTGAAGGTGTGCCGGCCGGGTGTGGTGTAGGGCTTCGAGGGGAGGCCGGACGCCTGCCCGCGACCATGATCCGCCACGTAAAGTGTTGGCAAGATTACGCTGCCGGTTTGCTGCGGTTCGGGTGTGTCGTCCTCTCCCAGGTCGCGTGACGTCGTGCGCCCTGGCGTCACAGGGCTTCCTGCGCACTCGCCCCGTGACGGTCAGCGGCGGATGACCAGGTGGAAGTTGTAGCGGTCGGCACGGTAGAGGGACTCGGCCTCCTCCACCAGCCGTCCCCGCGTGTCGACGCTGATGCGCATGGCGCGCAGCGCGGGGCTGCGGGCGGGAACACCGAGCAACTCTGCCTGGAGCTTGGTCAGCACGGTCGCGGTCAGGTCCTGATCGGCGCCGGAGACCCGGGTGTTGTAGCGCGTCTCCATGACCCGGTACAGCGAGCCCCCAAGATCCTGGTCGAGAAGCTTGGGGAACAGACGCGCGGGCAGGTGCAGCGTCTCCAGGCACATCGGCAGGAAGTCGGCGAGCCTGATGCGGACGATGCGGTAGACCGGCGTACCCTCCTCGATCTCCAGCGCGCGGGCCGTGGCCGCGGGCGCGGGCACCTCCTCGGCCGACAGGAGGCGTGAACCTGGCTGCAGGCCGCGGGCCAGCATGTCCTCGCTGAAGGAGGTGAGCACTGGCTCCTTGGAGATGCGCTGCCGGGCGACGAACGTGCCCTTGCCTCGCACGGAGTAGACGCGGCCCTCCTCCGTCAGCAACTGCAGTGCCTGCCGCACGGTGGCACGGCTGATGCCGTAGCGCTCAGCCAGCTCGCGCTCCTGCGGCAGCGCCTCGTCGGGCTGCAACAGGTCGATCTCGGCGACCAGGAGGCCCCGGACGTGTTGGTATTTGGGCTGTCTACTCATTCCCGCGCCAGGGTTCGTGGGACGGCCGCGACGAAGCGGCGCGTGATGTCGACCGGGTTGGTGATCGCGGTGCCGACCACGACAGCGAAGGCGCCCGCGGCGAAGGCGCCCGCCACGTGATCGGGCGACCAGATCCTCCCTTCGGCGACGACCGGCACTGGTTGCGTTTCGGAGAGTGCGCGCACCAGCTCCAGGTCGGGCTCGTCCGGGTGATGATCACTGCCAGTGTATCCGGAGAGCGTGGTGGCGATGAGGTCTGCGCCGGAATCGGCCGCGAACAGGCCCGACTCAAGGCTGTCCACGTCGGCCATGACCGGGACGCCGAGCTCGTCGTGTACGCGCCTGATCAGCTCGGGAAGGGTCTCGCCGCCGGGGCGCGGGCGCTCGGTGCCGTCGGCGGCGATGAGGTCGGCGCCCGCGCCGGCCAGCGCGACGGCGTCGTCGAAGGTGGGGGTGATGAAGACCGGGCAGCCTTCGCGGTGGATCTTCCTGATGCCGATCACGGGCAGGGCGCAGCGAGCCTTGATGGCGGCGATGTCGGCGGCGCCTTCCGCCCTGATGCCGCGGGCGCCGCCGAGCTCGGCGGCCCTGGCCATGGCGGCCATGTGCGCCGGGGTGCGCAGGGGGTTGCCCTCTGGAGCCTGGCAGGAGACGACGACCGCGCCGCGCAGCTTGTCGAGGATCACTTGTCTTCCTTCCGTGTGGCAGTGTCGACGAGGGGGCCGAAGCAGGCGACCGCGCCCATCACGGCGAGTGCGGACGCGCCGTCCA
Source organism: Nonomuraea sp. NPDC000554 (assembly GCF_040300065.1). NCBI lineage: Bacteria > Bacillati > Actinomycetota > Actinomycetes > Streptosporangiales > Streptosporangiaceae > Nonomuraea > Nonomuraea sp. NPDC000554. The sequence continues at coordinate 145,500 of NZ_JBEPDC010000017.1, forward strand.
GCGGGGCACCGCGCGGCGGGCGCACGTCGAGACCTGGCAGGGCGGCGGTGAACGGATCGAGCATCAGCCCGCCCGCGGAGAAGAGCGCGCCGGTCCACGACACCGGCGCCTTCTCGATTCCGGTACGGCGGAGCGCGGCCAGGGTGGACTCGGCGAGCAATCGGCCCGCCTCCGTCCAGATCGCGGCGGCGATGGCGTCTCCCGCTCGGGCGGCCTCGGCCACGTCGACGGCGAACCCGGCGATCGTGGCTCCCCTCGCAGGGTCGGCCGACAAGCGCGTGGGCAGCTCGCCCAGGTCGCCGTAGTGGCGTCCGGCCAGGTCCAGCAGGGCGCGTGACCCGCCGCGCCCGTCGGCGCAGCGGAAGGCCTCCTCCAACCCGCGCCGCCCGATCCAGAACCCGCTGCCTGCGTCGCCGAGGAGGTGCCCGAGTCCGTCCACCCTGGCGGAGGCGGCCGCTACGTCCGAGGCCAGCACGACCCCCCCGGTGCCCGCTGCCACCACCGCCCCGGCCTGCTCGCCGAGCGCGCCCAGGTAGCCGGTCACGCAGTCGTCCGCGACGACGACGCGGCGCGTGCCGTACCGCGGAGACCATGCCCTGAGGATCTCGTCCGCGCAGGACGGCCGCCCGTGCACGCCGGTCACCCCCGCGGCGACGGTGCCGATACGCATGTCGCCCGCCATGGAGTCGACCAGCGGCGTCAGCGTCCGCAGCAGGGCTTCACCAGGCGGCACGCCGAGCGGAAGCCCGGCCGCGTCTGCTTCGCGATCCCCGAGTCGCAGCCGGCAACCCGACTGCCCGGCGTCGATGCTGAGCGTTGACTCCACTCGTGCCCCCTCTATTGACCGGTATCCGCGCGTCGATCTACGGTACTTCAGGTACGGACCTGAGAGAAAGTGGCCCGTACCTAGCAACCCCCCGGAGGATGCCATGAACAAGACGCGGCCTGTGGTAGTGGCGGCGACCATCGCCGGCTGTCTGCTCGTGGCGGCCTGTGGCGGCGGCTCGTCCGACCGGAGCGGCGGGAAGGTGAGCATCCGCTTCTCCTACCTGTGGACCGGCAAGGAAGCCGAGGCCATGGAGAAGGTCATCGCCGACTTCAACAAGAGCCAGGACAAGATCACGGTCACCGGGGTGTCGAACCCGGACCAGCAGGCCCAGCTCGCGGCGATGACCAGCACGAGAGGCGCCTACGACATCTCCGACAGCTTCGGCTCCAACACCGGGGCGTGGGCGTCCAAGGGCGTGCTCGAACCGCTCGACGAGTATGTGCAGGCCGACAAGTACGACCTGAGCGACTTCGTGGCACAGGCCATGGAGCAGGTCACGTACGACGGCAAGCTCTACGCGACGCCGATCGCGATGCACTCCTTCATGCTCCTGTACAACAAGGACCTGCTGGAGGAGGCAGGGATCAAGGAGCCGCCGAAGACGGCGAACGAGCTCGCCGACGCGACCGCCAAGCTCACCACGAAGGGCTCCGGCGGGCTCACCCGGCTCGGCTTCGGCTCCCCGACCGGCCAGGGCACCGACTACATCACGCTGGCCATGGCCTGGGGCGGCAACTGGTACAGCGGCGGCAAGCCCGCCCCGACCGCCCCACAGAACGTCGCCGCCGTCGACTTCTACGTCAACAACGTCATCAAGAAGTACGGCGCCGCCGAGGTGCAGAAGTTCACCTCGGGCTTCGGCGAGTACCAGTCGCCGCAGAACCCCTTCTACCAGGGCAAGCTCGCCATGATGATCGACGGCGAGTGGCAGTCGGCCCTGATTCAGAGCGCCGCGCCCAAGCTCAACTGGGGCGCGGCGCCCATCCCCTACCCCGATGACCACCCCGAGCTGGCCGGCGGCAGCCAGGCCACGGCGAGCATGCTGTACATCCCGAGGAACTCCCAGCACAAGAAGGAGGCCTGGGAGTTCATGAAATACCTGCTCTCACCACCGGCGATGGGCGCGTTCACCGAAGCGCTGACCAACCTGCCGGCCCGCACGAGCCTGCTCGACGACCCGCGCTACGACAAGTTCCCCAACTTCAAGGTGTGGCTGGACCAGTTGAAGAGCAAGAACCTCAAGGCGCTGCCGAGCCTGCCGTCCTACACCCAGTACAACGCCGACCTGACCAGCGCCTTCGACGCCGTCAACCGGCTGGAGAAGTCGCCGGCCGACGCGCTCGCCGAGGTCGCCGGCAAGGTCCAGGGCTATGAGTGAGCGGCGCTCCGGCATCCTGTTCAGCTCGCCGTGGCTGGTCGGCCTGCTGGTGCTCACCGCCGGGCCGGTTCTGGCCTCGCTGTACTACAGCTTCACCGACTTCAACCTCTTCGAGAGCCCCGAGTGGGTGGGGCTGGACAACTACGCCAGGCTGCTGGCCGACGACCGCTTCATGACCGCGTTGTGGAACACGGTCTACCTCACCGTGTTCGGCGTGCCGGTCATGCTGGCGCTCGCGCTGCTGGTCGCGCTGGCGCTGAACTTCCCGGTACGCGGCCAGCCGCTGTATCGCGCGATCGTCTACCTACCGGCGATCGTGCCGATCGTGACCGCGACCTACCTGTGGCGCTGGATGCTCAACGCCCAGTACGGCTACCTCAACCAGCTGCTCGACCTGCTGCACCTCCCCCAGCCCAACTGGCTGGACGACCCGCTGTGGACCAAGCCCGCCGTACTGCTGGTGGGATTCTGGGGGATCGGCTCCACGGCGGTCATCTACCTGGCCGCGCTCAAGCAGGTGCCGCAGCAGCTCTACGAGGCGGCCGCTGTCGACGGGGCCAACGCGCGGCAGCGGTTCTGGCATGTGACGTGGCCGGCGATCACGCCGGTGACGCTGTTCCAGCTGATCATGGGGATCATCACATCGCTGCAGATCTTCACCCAGCCGTACCTGCTGGCACAGGAGCGGCTCAACCCGGCGGCCGGCGGACCTGGCGACTCCCTGCTCACCTACACCATGTACCTGTACCAGAACGCGTTCTCCTTCCTGAAGATGGGCTACGCCTCGGCGATGGCGTGGGTGCTGTTCACGGTCATCCTCGCGCTGACCGCGATCGTGCTGAAGACCTCCAAGCGGTGGGTGCACTATGGCCTCGACTAGCCGTCGCTACCTGGGAAAGCGCGCCGGGTATCACGCGATACTCGTCCTCATCGCCGTGGGGTTCCTCTTCCCCTTCGCGATCATGTTGTTCACCGCGTTCAAGGATCCACAGGACATCTTCCAGTCGCCGCAGCTGCTGCCCAGGACGTGGACGGTGGACAACTTCGGCGACGCGGTCCGCTCGATGCCGTACCTGCGGTACGTGGGCAACACGCTCGTGCTGGTCGTCCTCAACGTGCTCGGCACGCTGCTGTCGTGCCCGCTGGTGGCCTACGCGCTGGCCAAGCTGCGGTGGCGGGGACGCGATGGAGTGTTCCTCAGCGTGCTCGCCACCATGATGCTGCCACCGCAGATCACCTTCATCCCGCTCTACCTGCTGTGGAACGAGGTCGGCGGGGTCGGCACGTTCCTTCCGCTGGTCATCCCGCAGTTCTTCGGCACCGGGTTCTACATCTTCCTGCTGCGGCAGTTCTTCACCGGGATCCCCGACTCGCTGCGGGAGGCAGCCCGCCTCGACGGCGCCTCGGAGCTGCGGATCTACCTGCAGATCATGCTGCCGCTGGCCAAACCGGCGCTCGCCACCGTGGCCGTGTTCCAGTTCGTGGCCACCTGGACCGACTTCCTGCTGCCGCTGATCTACCTCAACGACGACAGCAAGTACACCCTGTCCATCGGCCTCTACAGCTTCTTCGGCGAGCACGGCGTGCAGTGGGGGCCGCTCATGGCCGCCTGCGTCTTCTTCACCGCGCCCGCCGTCATCGTCTTCATGATCATGCAGCGGTACTTCGTCAGAGGTATCGCCATCACCGGAATGAAATGAGGTCTCCCTCCGTGTCCTACCTCCCGATCACCGGCACGTTCCTCGACGAGGTCACCCACGACATCCCCTCGCAGAACTGGGGCCCCGCCGAATGGGCCCGCGAGTTCGACACCTTCGTGCAGACCGGTATCGACACCGTCATCATCATCCGCAGCGGATACGGCGAGAAGCTGTCCGCACCGTCGAAGGCGATCTCCTCGCGGCGGCCCACCCTGCCGGTGTACATCGACCTGGTGCGGCTCTTCCTCGACCTGGCGGCCGAGCGTGGCATCAAGCTGTTCTTCGGACTGTACGACTCCGGCTACCACTGGTATCGCAACGACTGGACCGTCGAGGTCGACATCAACAAGGCCTACCTGCACGAGATGTTCGAGAACTACGGGGACTCGCCCGCCTTCCAGGGGTGGTACCTGCCGCACGAGACCTCGGACTCGGGGCTGCGGATCATCGACATCAACACCGCGCTGGCCAAGGAGATCAAGTCGATCAGCGACCTGCCGATCCTGGCCTCACCGTACTTCCACGCCCGGGCTGACTATGCCGTCGACACCCGCACCGTGCCACGGACGCCCGAGGAGCACGCACGCGCCTGGTCGGAGATCTTCGAGCGGTACGCCGGCCTGGTGGACTACTGCGCTTTCCAGGACGGCACCGCCGACCTGCTGGCCCTGGAGGACATCACGGCGGCCACCGCGCAGGAGGCGCGCAACCACGGGATCAGGCTGTGGTCGAACCTGGAGACCTTCGACAGGGACATGCCGATCAAGTTCCCGCCGACCGACTGGCGCAAGCTGGCGCACAAGCTCGACGTGGTCCAGCCGTACGTGGACAAGGTGATCACCTTTGAGTTCTCGCACTTCATGAGCCCGAACTCGATGTGGGAGCCGGCACGCAACCTGTACCGCCGCTACCGCGAGTTCCTGGAGACCAAGTGAGGCTGACCCGGCGCGCTGCGCTGCTCGGCGCCGCCGCTGCCATGCTGCCTGCCTCCCTCCCTTCCCTGCCCGCGTACGCCGGCGGCGGCCGGGGCGCGAGCATCCAGATCGACCCGACCTTTCCCTACTACCTGGACAGGTCGGCCGACAGCATCGCCGACGAGCTGCTGGCCAACGGGTACCGCACGGTCCACTACTTCGTGGTCAACGAGCTCGACGTGCGAACCGAGCTGGTCAAGGCGTTACGGCGGCGCGGCATCACCGTGTGGGCGATGGTCGTCGGGCTCGGCTCCTACTCGGTGGCGAGCTGGCCGCAGGGGTGGGAGAGCTGGCAGATGGAGTTGCTCAAGCCCATCGACCTGGGCGGGTTCCACTTCTTCTCGCCGTTCAGCGCCGACTACGTGACGTTCAAGAGCGGGATGATCGCCAGAATGCTGGCCGCCACGCCCTTCGACGGGATCGAGGTGGCGGAGCCGTACTTCCCCGACTGGGAGGGCATCGACAAGGGGTACTACGGCGACGTCGGGCCGCTGGCGCGTGCGGCCTTCCAGCGGGAGTACGGCACAGCCATCCCGGACTTCGCCGACCCGGCCTCGCCCACGTACTACAGGACCGACACCGCGCGGTACGAGAGGTGGATCCAGTTCCGCGTCGACGCCGTCAACCGGTGCGTCGCGGAGATCGCCGGCGCGGCCAGGGCGGCGCGACCGGACCTCAAGGTGGCCACGTGGTCGCTGGCGGTCGACGGCGGGCCGGACTCGGTGGCCAGGGAGCGCGAGTTCCAGGGGCTGGACGCGGCGGCCATGGTGGCCCTGGTGAAACCCGACGTGCACATTCTGCAGACGAACTGGCCTGACTGGGTCAAGCCCGACCTGCCACCCGACTACATCAGGGCCTACCAGCCCTTCGTCGACCAGATCAGGGCGGGTAGCCCCCGGGTGCCGATCGGCGTGCAGACCGATATCGGCTCGCAGCGCGCGATGGCGCGCGACGACGCGTGGATCGAGCGCTTCACACAGACGGTGGAGCGGATGGGGCTGGCCACGTGGATGGCGTACGAGTATCACCTCGGCGCATACATATACGAGAATCCCCCCATTCCCACGTCCGCATATATCCCGAACTCGGGGGCGATCGAGCTGTCCTTCCAGAAGCGGATCGACCCTGACTCGGCCAGGCGACCGGAGAGCTTCGAGGTCATCACGGAGACCTCGCGCCGGTTCGTCCCGCCGGAGGCGGTCACCGTCGACGGCAACCGCGTCACGCTCCTGACCCGGCCTCCTTCCGGACGACTGCGCGTCGCCGTGCGCAACGTCACCGACGCTCCGAAGTACTGGCTGTACGACAAGACCGCCCCCGCCAACCCGGTCCCGCCAGGCGCGGTCGTCGACGTGTCACGCCGGCGTCCCGAGGGCGCCTAACGCGGCGGTGGCGCGGATCGATCCCCTTCGCGCTCCAGGTCGAGGGCTCAGGAACCGGGTACGGCGTCGCCGTAAAGCATGGAGGTCCAGGCCTTGGTGAGGGTGTCGACCAGAACCTCCTCGTTGTCGAACGGCGGGATTCCGGCGGCGGCGAGGTAGTAGAGCCGTTCGCCCAGCCATGTCAGCGATGCCGCGACCGCCCGCAGGTCCACGTCGCCGAGCCGTTCGCGGGCCTGCGGGTCGGCGGCGATGCGGGCCGCGGCGGCCTCGGTGAACAGGTCCATCTGGGCGAGCCACAGCGCTCGCAGGCCCTCGTCGGAACCCCAGCTTTCCACGATCGCCATGAGGACGCCCGCGTTGTCGCGCCACAGTCTGGCGCCGTCGCTCACGCCTGACCTGAGCGCGGCGACGGGGTCTCGCTCCTGGTCGATCCATGGTCGTGCGGCCTGCTGCCCGCGAGCGACAGCCTCCCGTACGAGCTCGCCGAGGACGGCCTGCTTGCTCGGGAAGTAGAAGTAGAAGCTCGCCCTGGAGACCTCCGCCGCCGTGAGGATATCGGCCACGCTCACGACGTCGAAGCGGTGTCGCTGGAGGAGGTCGCGGGTCGCGGTCAGGATCCGCTCGCGCAGGTCGGCGGAGGGGGGCGCCGTACCGGATCGGCGGGGAGAACGTGGGCGTGACATGCGGTCCATCCTATGCACATCCTGTACGGACACCATGTATGGACGCAGTGTTCATACATGCTGTATGGTCACGTCATGACACACATTGCGATCCACCTCGTTTGCACCGGCGCGGACGAGGCCGCCGCCTGGTACACCGAGGCGCTGGGCGCTCGGGAGACGAGCCGCCTCACCCTCCCTGACGGCACGACGCTGACCGTCGAACTCCGTCTCGGCGATACCACGCTGGCCGTGGCCGGGGAGATGCCCGCGCGGGGGATGCGCGCTCCGAGCGGCCTCGGGGCCACCTCCGCGGCCTTCCACGTCCAGGTTCCGGACGTCGACGCGGCGTGGGCTCGGGCGATGGCGGCGGGCGCGACGGTTTTCGAGCCGGTCCACGACGCCTTCTGGGGTGACCGCACCGGCCAGCTGCTGGACCCCTTCGGGCACCGGTGGGCGCTGAATCAGCACGTCCAGGACGTCCCTGCCGACGAGATCGCCCGCAGGGCGGCGGAACTGCTCAGTGGATCAGCACCGGCGTGAGGCGGACGGGCCGGCGCGTTGCGGCGCCGCTGCTCGGCGGGGCGCCCCGCCGCGTCGGGAAGGGAGACCGCCGGTTCCGGTCGGCTCCCCCACAGTCACCGCCCGAGGCACCAGAGCGGCACTCGCTTCCGCCGCTGGCCGCCCGCGCCACGGCCGACCTGCGGCTGAGCAGGCCCCGAGCGGGCGCGGCGACACCGCGCCCGCTCTTCGCGCCCACCGCGACCCGCCGACGCGGTCAGGTTCCGATGTCGCCCTGGGCCCCACGTACGTCCTGAGCAGGACGGCACGTCGGCGTGGCCTGCTCGGTGATGGTTCAGCCGACCACTGCTTGATGAACTGGGGCTGCGACCGCTTGCCGATGACCGCGGTGACGTAGATCGACACCGGCACCGTGACCAGCGCGATGAGCGGCACGTTGGCTGGCTGCCGCTGCTGTGCCGAGAGGTGGCTTGATCGCCGTCAGCGCGGGGGCATGGTCATCCATCGCGTGGCCGTCGTCCTTGGTCAACCTGCCCGTCCGCCCGCTCTGGGGGTCAGGGCCACTTGGTTTGGGCATCCCACTTCACGATCTTCTTGAGCTCAGCGACAGGCGGTAGTCCTTTGGCGCCTCTCAAGTCGGCCCTCTTCAAGTCGGCGCCTTTCAAGTAGGTGTCGGTCAGGTCAGCACCACGAAGATCGGCGTCTACTAGCGTGGCCTTCTCCAGGTTGGAGTTCCTCAGGTTGACGTTGTTCAGCGTGGCCGAGTTCAGATCGGTGAAGCCTATGTCGGAGTTACTCAGGTCAGCGCCCTGCAGGTCGGCAGAGAACAAGTCGACCTGCTGCAGGGCGACGCCGCTCACCTTTGCCCTGCTCTAGGCGATACTGAGGTTGACGCCGCTCAGACTTGCCTCGCGCAGGTCAGCGCCAACCAAGCTGGAGGTACTCAAGTCGGCATCGGACATTTCAGCTTCACGTAGGTCGACGCCGTTCAGGTTGGCACTACTCAAGTGAGCTTCACCACTTAGATTTACGCCGTTCAGGTTGGCACCTTCCAGATCAGCTCCGTTCAGGTAGGCGTCGGCCAGGTTGGCGTTGCTCATATTGACGCCACTCAGGTCAGCTGCTGGGAGTCGGACGTCTGGCCAGTGCACCGTCAGGGGCTTGGTCACCCCTCCGGATATCACTGGATTTCGTCGCAGGACGGTGAGCGCTGCCTGCACATCACTCGGAGCGCGTTCGAATACGTCCGGGTTCCCCTTGGGCACCCCATTGTCATGCTCAGGGACATAAGCCACGAGTACGTCGAGAACGGTGACGTGGTATTCGGGCGAGTCCTTGATCGCCTTCTCGAGAGCATATATGCCACCCAACCTGGCTTCGATCTTGTTGCTGCTGAGCTGCTCGACGGCTTTCACAAACCGCTCGTTGGCCTGCCCCAAGCGGCTGAGGTCCAGCTCGTCCTGGGCGATCCGCTGCGCTTTGCGCGACTCCTCAACCGAGGCGGCGGTCTGTGACAGCCCGAGTCCGGTGAAGACGAGACCGGCAACGACTCCAAGAGAGGTGATGATCTGGACAGCGGTGAGCACCGTCTGGTGCCGCTCCTGCCGAGCTGCCTGGTGAAGTTCGGCTCTGCGGTCAGCGGGAAGGGTTGCGAATTCCTCGGGAGTGAGTCCCCAGGAACTTGATCGGCGCGGGCGCCGTTTCGGTGGTGGTTCGGACTTTTGCGGAGCCCGCCGAGTCCGCTGGGCTAATGCTCTGGCGGTGCGGGCCGACGGGGCGGACTGTATCGCTCCCTGCAAGCTCCTCCGAGATCGCGCCATACCGGTATTTTGCGATCAAGCACGCTGCTCGGCCAAGTCTGAAGCTCGCTCCGACGGACTCGACGAGGAGCATGACCGAGCTGGATCATAGATCATCGGCCAGGAGACCCAGGGTTTCGGGCGTTTCCCAGGCCGTCAGCTGCCGATCGGGGTCGGTTTCCTCCTGAGAGCACTCGCTCCACATCAATACTGGCCGCGCACGATCACCGGCGATCGGCGAAAGATCCCTCATCGCCATCTGAGCACCGCCGCTGAGCTGGGCGGACTTAATCGCATGTACCTGGTTGCACGAGTCTTCCCGACACCCCTTCTTCCAGCTCTGCGATGCGGAGGAATCGGGCAGTGCCCTGGGTGGCGTCGACCCGGTCGAGTTCCCAGGCGATCCAGCGTGCACGTACCCCGCGCGCAGGGCCCTCGTGCGGAGCACTCTGTGGGGCTCGGGCCTGGCGGGCGGCGGCCGGGACCGGCCGGAGAGCCACACGCCCGGCTGTCGATCCGCCAAGCCCGCGCCCCGCGCGTCGGCGCGGGGCGCGGCTTGATCCTTCACAAGGACTATTCGGCAAACTGGTCGGGCCTATACGGTGCTCGATGGCGTGAGCTGTGATTGCCCCAGCCCCAGCGCCTCCGATCTCACGGGAGGCGTTCCGCTCTCATCAGCAGTTGTGCAGGCCGTCGAACTTGCCCGGCCACTTCCAGGACCAGTTGATGGTCTCGCCGGCCCCGTAGTACGTGCACTTGGGGTCCCTGCGGTGCGCCAGGATTACCTTGAACCAGTGAGCTTCGCCGCAGCCGTTGGTCACGCTGAGGTGGTCCGTGAAACCGCTGCTGCTCAAGTGCCAGTGAACGCACCCGGGAATGGGGCTGCGCGCTTGGGCGGTCGCCGCGGAGGCCGCTCCGCCGGTGGACAGGAGCAGCGAGGCGGCTCCTGCGGCGGCCGCGACGGAGGCTGCAATCTTCCTGCTGAATGCCATGGCTTCCTTCTTTCCGGTTCGCGATGGAACGGGTACACGAGGAAATGTCTCTTGGTGACGTGGGCTCGCCTGGGATTCGGCCAGGCACGGCCAGTTCACCTGGGCAGACGGGTGTCCAACAAGCGGCGCAACACAATTGGACGCAATTGACTGATCTCGTACGGCGGGCGTAGACGCTAGAGGTCCAGCCGACTGCCCCGCTCTCCAAAGTCCAGGAAGGTGATACGGCTACGCCAGGGCGGTGGTGGCGGGGCCGAGTGCGCGGGCTGGCCTCCTGCGCTGCGGTCGCTGTCAGCGGGGCGGGTGTTGGCTTGCGGTTCATGGAAGGGCCTCGCTCGTGGGTGGGGTCGGATGGACGCGGATGGAGGGCATGCCGAGATTCCCCCCTGCCCGTCGATCACTCGACCTCTTCGGCGGGCGGGCCCCATGACGAGGTCCTGCACCTCACAGCAGCACGACCATCGTCGCCGCAGCCGCCCCAGTGCCGGCGCACTGAGCAGGGAGGAAGACTGGCCCGGCGGAGCTGGTCTTCACCTGGCGCGTCCGGCCAGCCAGAAGAGCGCGAGGGCGGCCAGTTCGACTCCGGCCGCCACGGCCGGCAGCCAGCCGCTTCCATGCCTGACGAGCACGAGTCCGCCGACCGCGCTGCCGGCCGATACCCCGACGTAAACAGCGCTGCTGTTGAGTGCGAGCGCCTGTGGCCCGGCCGGGCCGGCCAGGGCAAGCAGGCGGGTTTGTGCGGGTGGCGGGATCCACCAGGACACGGCTGCCCAAACGAGCAGCAGTGGCAGCAGCAACGGCAACGGGACCGGCCGCAGGAACCAGCAGGCGCTGAAGGCGGCCATCGCCGCCGCGAACCCCATGACTCCGATGATCAGCGCTCGATCGGATCCCCATCGATCGGCGGCCCGCCCGCCGAACTGCCCGCCGGCGAACCCGGCGAGGCCGGCCAGCACGAACACCCACCCGAGCTCGGCGGGTCCGGCCCCGGCCAGGTCACGCAAGAACGGCGCGAGGTAGGTCAGCACCATCATGCTGCCCAGTACGATCGCCACGATCCCGAGCAGTCCCAGCAGCACCCGACGGCTGGCCAGCGGTGCCAGCCGGTCCCGGATGGGCATGGCGGGCACTGGGGGCATCTCGGGCAGTGTGCTCCTGATCGCCACCAGCGAGACCAGTCCCAGCGCCGCGCCGAGCCCGAACGTGGCCTGCCAGCCGGACACGCCGCCTATCCAGGTGCCGATGGGCACGCCGAGCGCGAGGGATCCGGTCAACCCGCCCATCACCAGCGCCAGGTAACGCCCTTGACGCCCTTCGGGCGCGAGGGTGGCCGCGATGGCGTACGTGGCGGGAACGACGGCCGCCGCTGCCACCGCGGCCAGCACCCGCAGTCCCATGAGCAACCCGTACGAGGTAGTGAACGCCCCCGCCCCGTTCGCCACCACGAACAGCGCCAGCGCCCCGGTGAGCAGCCCGCGCCGGGGCCAGGTGGCGGTCACCACGGAGGCGATGGGTGCCGCCAGCGCGAACGCGAGGGAGAAGACGGTGACGAGCTGCCCGCCTGCGGCCTCGCTGACGCCGAGGTCCGTCGAGATCGCGGGGAGCACCCCGGCGATCATGTAGTCGTCTGTGGCGAAGGTGAACGTGGTGAAGACCAGGGCGAGCAGCCACGTGGGCAGCCGGGCACGCTGCTGTGCGGCGACAGGCATGGGCATGGCTATCCCCTTAATTAAGGTAACGAGTGTTTCCCAATTAGGGTAACAGTCGTCACCTCAATGACGTCAAAGGGATTGCGATGACCAGGACCGCCGACCCACACCGCCGTGCGGAGCTACTCGACCAGATCGTCGACTACCTCGCCGGGCACGGCCTCTCGACGTTGTCGATGCGCCCGCTGGCCCAGCACCTGGGCAAATCCACGCGGGTGCTGACCCATCACTTCGCCGACAAGGAGGCTCTGCTCTCGGCCACCTTGGAACGCCTGGACGAGCGGCAACGGGCCTGGCTGCGCTCACTACCGGGCTGGTCAGGCTCCGACAGCGTGGGCACGATCATCCGGTGCACCTGGGACTGGCAAACGCAAGAGGAGAACCTGCCGGTAGCCCGGCTGATCCACGAGATCGAGGGCCTGTCGGCGGCCGGCAAGCTGGGTGGTCACGTGCCCCGACTGCTGGCGGACCGGTCGGAGTTTGTGGCGGGTCTCCTGCGTGAGCGTGGTGTCCCCGAAGCTGACGCGTCGCGCATCTCCACGCTGGCCAACTCGGCGTACACGGGGTTGCAGCTCGACTTCCTCATCAGCGGCGACCGTGAGCGCGTGGAGGCCGCTCTGGATCAGCTCTGCGCCCTGGTGGACAACTGGGTAGCTACCGCGTGAACCCAGCACGACCCGGCCGAGATCGCCCTGCGACGCTCAGCCGCTCTGGAAGATGGTCGGTTCTGCGAGGCTGGCAGGCCCGATGAGCCGATCTTCTTCGATCCGGAGTCCAGCGAGCCCCGCATGGCGACGGTGGAAACCTTCGAGCGTGAGAGCTCTCCTCGGCGGCCTGCTGCTCGGCGTCATCCCGGACTTGGTCCTGATCCCTATCCTGGCCGTCGTCTTGCTGATCTCAGCCGTCAAGATGGCCCGCCACAGCTGACTGCTGCGCACCTACTTGCCTTACGTGCCTTACACGCCTTCAAGCGGCTGACCAGCTAGTTCGCTTGGCAACCCCAGATAGCGATCGACGAACGACCTTGACCTGCGACGAGAATCGACCACCATCACGGCGCCGGGAAGAGCGCGCTGATGGCCTCACTCACCGCTGGCCGTAGATGGCCCGGTGGGGTGGGTCGGTGACGATCAGCAGGAACCGGTCAGCCAACTCGCCAGGTGGGTCGGCTGACACCCGTCACGTCAGGAGGGTGCGCCAGCGGTCGGCTGACTCCATGATGTCCAGGCTGACGCGTTCCAGGTACGCCGCTGTCTTGGCCAGCCGTTGCCCCACGGGGCTGTCGAGCCCGTACGTCTCGGCCACCGCCATCGTGGCCCGCGCCGTCTGGAGCGTCTGCCGCTCGCTGATCATGATCGCGTGGTACCAGGCGTCGTCGTCGATCACGTAGATGTTGCGACGCCGCTGCGGATCGCGCTCGCGACGGACGAATCCCTGCTGGACCAGGAAGTTCACGGCGACGGAGATGGAGGCGGGGCTGACCTTCAGCCTACGGGTCAGCTCGGCCGCGGTGCGCCGGCCGTCCTCGGACAGCGCCAGGTCGTGGTGCACGCGCGCGGCTGTCCTCGGCATCCCGGCTCTGACCGCCATCTCGATGATCTCCTGTTCCATCGCGGCGACCGGCGGTGTGGCCGCGTGTGGGGGTGCCGGTGTGCCGCGCCGGGCCCGCTGGATCGTCGCTTGGTGCGCCTGCTGGGGCCGGTATCCGGCGGGGCCGCCGTTGCGGGCGATCTCCCGGGTGATCGTCGAGGTCGGCCGGTCGAGCCGCCTGGCGATCTCGCGGTAGGAGAGCCCGTCGGCGAGTCCGGCCGCGATGCGCTGACGGTCCTGCTGGGTCAATCGTCCTCCTGGCATACCGTCAGTGTTGCCTTAGCCGCCACTCATTGCAACATGGTGTTGCTTTCGATCACAGCGCCATTGCACCAATTTACCGCTATTCACCTGGGTAAACGTTCATTTTGAGATTGACGTGAATCTGAATGCAACGTAGCTTTCGAGCTGCACAAGACACGTACTATCGCAATCGAGGAATGGCTATGGGTCAATCTCTCCATACCGTCAAGAGCAACAGGGCCTTCCGGCGCGCGGCGGTCACGGCGCTGGCGGCCGCGCTGCTGGCCGGATCGGCCACACCCGCAGTGGCCACAGCGGGTATAGCCGCCGCGGACAGCAGCGCGGCCGTGTCGAAGGCCGCCGCCGGGCAGGATCGCCCGGAGCTGCAAAAAGCCATCCAGACGTTCGTCGATGCCGGCTTCCTCGGGGTACAGGTGCGCGTGAACGATGAGCGGGGCGAGTGGGTCAGCAGCGCCGGGCAGCGCAAGCTGGGCGCGAGCGCGAAGCCGCCGACGAACGGGCACTTCTGGGTGGGCAGCGTCACCAAGACCTTCCACGCGACCGTGGTGCTGCAGCTGGTGGCCGAGGGCAAGATCGGGCTGGACGCCCCGGTGGCCGGCTACCTGCCCAAGCTCGGGCTGGACCGGCGGATCACGGTGCGGATGCTGCTGCAGCACACCAGCGGATTGTTCAACTACACCGGCGACCTCGACCCCGACGGGACATGGGTTCCGGGGCTCCCCGCGACGGGCAAGGAGTGGCTGGACAACCGGTTCCACTCGTACCGGCCGGAGGAGCTGGTGCGGTTCGCGCTGTCCAAGCCGGTGAAGTTCGCGCCGGGGAAGGACTGGAGCTACTCCAACACCAACTACACGCTGGCCAGGCTGCTGATCGAGAAGGTCACCGGCCGCTCGTTCGACGCGGAGCTGAAGCGGCGGATCCTGGGACCGCTCGGGCTGAGGGGCACCGTGGTGCCGGGCGACCGGACGCAGCTGCCCGGGCCGTACGCCCACGGCTACTTCCGCTACCAGGACGCCGGCCAGTGGAAGGTGGCCGACGTCTCCCGCCAGAACCCCTCCCTGCTGGCAGGCGCCGGTGACATGATCTCGACCACCAAGGATCTCCACACGTTCTTCTCCGCGCTGAACGGCGGCAAGCTCCTGCCGGCCAAGCTACTGACCGAGATGCGCAAGCCGCACCCGAAGAGCGACCCCCTCTACGGCCACTACGGCCTCGGGATGTTCGTGCAGGACCTGGGCCCGACCTGCGGCACCGTCCTCAACCACAACGGCAACCCGCCGGGGGGCTACGCAGCGCTGATGTACAGCACGCCCGACGGCAGCAAGACCCTGACCGCCTCGCTGACCGCCGGCGACGCCGCATTCGACCTCGCCAAGTATCCGAAGATGCTGGACGGGCTCGTCAAGGCGGCGTTCTGCGGCGGGCAGGCCGGGTCAGCTGACGAGGCCAAGTCGGGCTGAGTAGACGGGGCCGAGCACCTTGGGCCCGCACACCTTCAAGGCGGGACCCGTTGCGGTCGTGCATCAGGTAGAGCGCGAAGTAGGCCACGCCGAGCTCATTGAGCGCGGCGTGGCCGGTCCAAGAGGCGCGGACACCGAGCAGGCACAACCGGTCGGCAAACCCGTCAGAGACGAAGCCAGCCAAGGGGACAAGGCCGGCCAAGGGGATGCCTGCTCGCCTCGCCATGGTCTGCTTGGTCGTAGCCCAAGCGGCTGGCGTGCCGGCCGGACAACCCGAGCAGATCGAACGGATCACGGCGGGCTGTAAGCATCACGAAGGTCGCCGGCATCGACGAACTCGGCCCGCAGGCGGTGCGGCACGAGAACACCAGCCTGCTCACCCAGATGATCGCCGACCTCGAAACCCGGCTCGCCGAACCAGCGACAGGCACGCCCAACGACAAGCCACAACAGCCTTCCGTCGCAGCTAGTAGTAGATCGACTACAGTGCGTCCATCGTGGGCGGAGGGCGGCACCTGCCACCCCCGCACCCCAGAACTGATGAGGAACCCCGATCATGCGACGCACTCTGGCCGCACTGGCTACTTTCGCCACAGCCGCCGCCCTCACTGTCACCATTCCGGCCGGCCCCGCCTTCGCCATCAACGAAGTCGAATGCCGTGCCGGCGAGAACTTCCTGAAGATCTGGTCGCACCTCGATGGCCGCGACCGCGTTCGATGCTTCGCCAACCGCGGAAAAACCGACTTCGGCGGATGGTGGGTCGACCGGATCTCCACCGGCAATAACGACCTGATCTACTCCGACGCCAACGGCGACTCGGTGAAGATCGAGCGCTGGCACGACATCAGCTTCCCGAACCGCCCTCCGAAGGTCGACGCCATCGAGATCCTGTGACGCGTTGACATCCGGCTGCGCCGGAATCGCCGGGCCGTCACTCACGCCCCGCAGGCATGACGGCCCGGGGAGTTGGTGCCATGCTCGTTTAGGCCGTGGAGCGCGATCCTTACAGCCAGGCCAACTTTGACTAACCCCAGCACCCCCCTGACCGCCGCTGCCGGGGTCTTTGCTTGTTGGCCACCAGGCAAGATCAACAGAACCATGCCGAACCTACTTGCCTGGCGTGCCTGACTGACTCTTAAGCACGGCCTGATCAGGGAATTCCGCCCGGCCCGTCGGGAACCGGCCGTTCAGCGCGTAGAACCGCAGATGCCGAGCTTCGTCGCGCCCCGCCGGCCCGATAGCTGATCCAGCTCGTCCCCGACCAGCGTCCAGTTCCCAACGAGCTCGTTCTCGTCCAGCACACACGCCACGCGGCATCCGGCTCTCTCGCGAAGCGGTCAGCCAGGCCGCCGCATACCTCACGAATCCGGATCAATACTGGCCACACACGATCGCCGACGTCGGACAATCCGAGAAAGATCCCTTAACGGTCCGTCAGCGGTGTCGCTGACCTGGGTGAACTCAATCGCGTGTACCTGGCTGCACGACTCTTACCGACACCCCGCCTTCACCGGAACAGTTCGCGGAACACCTATACGAACACCCCGACCTGGGGTCCATCCGGCCCGGGTGGTGTTCCGTTGAGGGATCCCCAAACGGAACACCAGAGTGATCACGGTCGCGGCTGGTTCCGCTGGTTTCCTCCGAAGGCCCGATGGTCGCCGGGCGGGGGTGCGGGGTGCTCCTCGGACGCTCCTTAGAGGACGGTTATGATGCCGGCCAGGATGAGGTCGATGCCGACCAGGAACTGCGTGCGGTCGTCGTGCTCGGGCAGTTGTGTCGCCACCTGGCGCATGATCGGGTACTTGTCGGGGTCGAGTTGCGCCCACCGTGCGGCGATGTCTTCGAGTACGGCCGACCGGTCGTGCGGGTGGAGGCGGGCGCGAGCGGCGTTCTGTCCGGCGACGCCGAGGATGTAGTTCCCGAGCGCGGATCCGCAGTCGAACTGTGCTCGCTGGGGGACACCAAGCGCCTGGAGGTGCCTGCCGAGGCTTTCGGCGATCTGCAGGAACGCGGGCTGCCACGGCTCGCGCGAGAGCTGGGAGCCCGCCCAGGGGTGGGAGTCGGTCGCGTCGAACACTGCGAGGGCGGTGGCCCGGATCGCCTCCCGCGGGTCGGCGACGCTGACCACGTCGGTCATGGCACTGGCGATGACGTCGTCGGTGGCCGCCGCGAGCAGTTCGTTCATGTTGGCGACGTGATGATAGATCGCCCCGGTCCCTGTCGCCAGGCGGGCCGTGAGCGCGCGGATGGTCAGGGCGCTCTCACCGCCGGCGTCGAGGATCTCGATGGCCGCCTCGACGATCCGCTCCCTCGACAGCGCGTCCGCGCGCCGTTCCCCTCGTTTCGTCCTGGTCGCCATGAGCTCCATCATGCCACCGTTTGGAGCACTGCTCCAAACTGGATATATTGGAGCAGTGCTCCAACCGAGTTTGAGAGGAACATGATGACGACACCAGTCACGATCATCGGTGCGGGCCTTGGTGGCCTCACCCTCGCCCGCGTTCTGCATGTCAACGGCATCCCCGCGACGGTCTATGAGGCCGATTCCTCTGCGGAGGGCCGCACGCAGGGCGGCCAGCTCGACATCCACGACTACAACGGGCAGCTCGCGCTCGAGGCGGCCGGCCTGATGGAGGAGTTCCACGCGATCATCCATGAGGGCGGCGCGGCTTCACGCGTGCTCGACTCCCGCGGAACGGTGCTGGCCGAAATGCCCGACGACGGCACGCACGGGCGTCCGGAGGTGCTCCGCGGCGACCTGCGCCGGATTCTGCTCGACTCCTTGCCTGCCGAGACTATCCAGTGGGGACGCAAGGCCACCGGTGCCCGGTCCCTGGGCGACGGCCTGCATGAGGTGGCCTTCGCCGAGGGACCGGCGGTGACCACCGGCCTCCTGGTCGGCGCCGACGGCGCCTGGTCGAGGATCAGGCCGCTGCTGTCCGACGCCCAGCCTCGCTACACCGGCACCTCCTCCATCGAGACCTTCCTGCACGACGCCGACGAGCGGCACCCCGCGGCGGCCAAGGCGGTCGGCGGCGGCGCGATGTACGCCCTGTCTCCCGGAAAGGGGATCATCGCGCACCGCGAGGCGGGCAACATCCTGCACACGTACTTCGAGCTGCACTGCCCTGAAGAGTGGGTGGCCGGCATCGACTTCACCGACGCCGCCGCCGCGACCGCCCAGGTCGCGGCCGAGCTCCAGGGATGGGCGCCGGAGCTCACCGCTCTGATCACCGACAGCGACACCGCACCGGTCCCGCGCCCGATCTACACCCTCCCCGACGGGCACCGATGGGACCGCACCCCCGGCGTGACACTCCTCGGCGACGCCGCACACCTGATGCCGCCGTCCGGCGAGGGCGCGAACCTGGCGATGCTCGACGGCGCCGAACTCGCCAAGGCGATCGCCGCCAACCCCGGCGACATCGAAGCGGCACTCACCACCTACGAACAGGGTCTCTTCCCGCGCAGCGACGCCGCATACGCCGATGCGAACGAGACCGTCGACCTCTTCCTCGGCGACCAGACACCGTTCCAACTCGCCAACCTCTTCACCGCCGCCCTCAACGCGCCACACGAGGAACCCGCGCAATCCTGATACGCATCGCCGACGACCCCGTGCGATCGCGGCCGGGGAACGCGACCCACTGCAGCCTTCCTTCCTACACGGCGGTCCCGAGATCGAGGCGGCTGTCCATGTCGAGGCGGAACCGGCCGTAAGGGTTGACGTGTGCCCAGAACAGCGGCGTCAGGGCGCGCCGGTCTTCGCCGGTGAGCTTGGCCGCCCACGTGGGGTCTCGCAGGACGGCTTGCAGGAGTCGGGTGTTGATGAACACCAGCGAGGACTGCAGGAGGTGGAGGGCGAGCATGGAGACTTCGGCGTGTTCACGGTCGGCTCCGGTGATGGCTCCTTCTCGCCCGTAGAAGATCTTGTCGTTGGCACCGTTCTGAGGTCCCAGTCGATGGGGCGCTTCTTCAGCGCCTTCTCCAGGCGGGGCCAGGGCGCCTGGTTGGCGACGGGCGCGTACAGCTGGATCGCGCCGATGTTCTTCAACCAGGGTAGAAGCTTGAAGCCCAGGAGCTCGGTGAAGGCGAACCCGACCAGGGACGCGCCGTGGGTGTCGGTGTAGTTGGCCTCGATGTCGGCGTCGGTGCCGTGCCGCGGCAGTCCTTCGATCATCGCCGCGACCTCGGCGGAGGAACAGGACTTGAGCTGGGAGTAGATACACAGCCGGCCCTTGTCGACATGCCAGTAGATCATCACGCCGTAACCGCCGTAGCGGGCGTGGAACTCGGTCATCAGATTGGAGTCCCAGGAGGCGAACCGCTTGGAGTCCGGGAGAGGCTGCTTGCGGCCCGTCCAGCACTTCCGCGTCCTTGCTGTCAGGCCTGCAGGAACGGCGCCAGTTTCTCCTCGCACGGCGCGTGGCCGATCGCCCGGCACAGCCGCAGGGCCTGCGTGGCCATGCGCGCCGCCGCCTCGTGCTCACCTCGTCGCCGTTCCAGAACGGCCAACTCGGTGAGCGCCGCCAGTTCCGGCAGCCGGTACGAAGCCTCGATCGTCACGTCACGGCCCTTCAGCGCGTGGCGGACGGCGCCCTCGTGATCGCCCAGGGCGGAGCGCAGCCGGGCACGGGCGATCAGGGAGTACGCCAAGTGCCAGCACAGGCCGCCCGCGGTGATGAGCTCGTTGGCCAGGTTCAGGCTGTCCCCGGCCTCGGCGGTCAGGCCGAGGTGGAGCCCGGCGTCGGCCAGTGCCACCAGTGCCGCCGCCTCCACCAGCCGGTCCCCGTGGCTGCGGGCCTGGTCGACCGCCAGCAGCGCCGCCTCTCGCGACTCCTTCCACCGGCCGCGCTCCCAGTGCAGCCGGCTGATCCAGGTGTGGGTCGTGGCGATGCCATGGCCGCCGAGTGAGGTGAGCAGGTCGGCCGACTCCCGCAGGCAGGTCTCTGCCTCGTCGTATCGTCCCTGGTCGAGCAGCACCGCCCCGAGATTCCGTAGATCGGCCCCCTCGGCGTAGGCGAGCCCGTGCCGCCGGCTCAGTGCGAGAGCCTGCCTGCCGCACTGCTCGGCGAGGCTGAGCCGGCCCAGGTGATGGAACTGGCTGACGAGGGCGTTGAGTGTATGGTTCTGCCCGGAAATGGAGCCGAGCTCGTGAAAGAGCCGTGCGGCCCGAGTCGTGTCGGCCATGGCCTCGGAGAGGCGTCCCGTCCACGTATGCGCGAAGCTCAGCCCGACCCGAGCCGCCGCCTCGCCCTCCCGGCCGTCGGCATCGCGGGAGATGCGGGCGGCCTGCTCCAGGTGCTCGACGGCCTGCTCTCGGCGGCCGATGCGGAAGAGCCCCTCCCCCATGCTGATGTGCAGCATGGCGTGGACGGCCGGCACATCCTGGGTGGCGGCCGCCTCCAGCAGGGACGGCGCGATGTCCAGCCACTCGCTCAGCCGGCCGGTGCGGGTGCAGATGACGCGGACCATGCCGGCCAGGCGCCACACCTCGGGGCCGGGGTCGCTCTCGATCGCCCGCATCAGCGCGGCCATCAGATTGACCACGTCGGCGGCCGCGTAGGACAGTTCCGCACGAACCTCCGCGAGCGGCTTCGAGCCGGAGAGCCGGAACTCGTCGAGCCCGCCCCAGGCGGCGATGGTGCCGCCAACATCCAGGTAATGGCCGAGCAGGCGATGCCACGCCGCCTCACGTTCGGGGTCGCGCCCAGCCTGCGCCGTGGCGTAGAGGCGGACCAGGTCGTGGAAGCGGTACCGGCCGGTGGCGTGGTGTTCGACGAGGTGCGCGGCGGCCAGCGCGCCAAGCGAGGTGCGCGCCACGTCCTGGGAAAGACCGCAGGCCGCCGCCGCGGCCGCCACAGTGAGATCAGGGCCGGGTACAAGCCCGAGGAGGCGGAAGACCCGTTGCTCGGCGGGGGCGAGCGCGCGGTAGGAGACGGAGAAGGCGAAGGTGACGGCGTTGTGCCCGGCGCCGTCCTCGGGCCTGGCGGCGGCGTTCGCCGCGGCGATGCGCAGCGCGAGCGGCAACCCGCCGCACAGCCGCACCATCTCGTCCCGCCAGGCCGACTCGGCCGGGCTGCCGGCTGACCCGAGCACCCTGTCCACCAGCGCCCGGCCGTTCTCGCCGGAGAGCGGACCGAGGGAGCGCTGCCTGGCCCCCGCGTATACGACCAGCTCACCCAGCCGGTGCCTGCTGGTCACGAGCACCGCACCGGCCGGGGGCAGGAGCGGCTCGACCTGGGCCGCGGAGCGCGCGTTGTCCAGGAACAGCAGGAACGAGCGCCTCGCCAGCAGGGAGCGGTAGAGAGCGAGCCGGGCCTCGAAACCGCCCGGCGCCTGGTCGGGATCGACACCGAGCGAGATCAGCAGCCGGGTCAGCGCGACGGCCGTGGTCAGCGGCTCGTTGTCTGACTCGTAGCCGCGAAGATCGATGTAGAGCTGGCCGTGGGGGAAACGGTCCGCAGCCTGGTGCGCCCAGTGCAGCGCGAGAGCCGTCTTGCCCATGCCGGCCGTGCCGCTGAGCACGCACACGCCGTCGCCGCCGCCCAGGCCCTCCTCCAGCCACGCCAGCTCGGCTTCGCGGGCGATGAACCCGCGCACGTTCCTGGGCAACTCCGCCGGCCGCACCGCCAGGGGCGCCACTGGCTCGCGCGGCGAAGGGGACGGCCGCGCGGGAGGAGAATCCGGCCCTACGCTCTGCACCGGGCTGTCCGCTTCGTCGGCCAGAAGCTGCTGGTGCAGCCGGCGCAGTGCCTGGCCCGGCTCGATTCCCAGCTCATCCACCAGCCGCTGCCGCGCATCGCGGTAGACGGCCAGCGCGTCGGCACGGCGCTCGCACCGGTGCAAGGCCAGCATGAGTTGTCCCAGTAACCGTTCGTGCAGTGGGTACTCGATCACCGCCGTGTGCAGTTCGCCGACGACCTCAGCGTGCCGTTCCAACGCCAGCTCCGATTCGTAGAGCTCCTCCAGAGCGCACACTCGCCGATCCTCAAGGCCCGGGCGTTCCTGCTCGATCAGTGTGGCGCTGGTCCCGGCCAGCGCGGGCCCGCGCCACAGCGCTGCTGCCGCGCGCAACCGCAGCACCGCGTCGGCGTGGCGGCCCGCCTCGGCGTGGGCACGGGCGGCGGTTCTGTGCCGCTCGAACAGCTCCAGGTCGAGCTCGCCCTCCCCCACGCGAATGCGGTAGCCCGCGCCCAGGCGGCGGATGCGGTCCTTCCCCAGCAGGGCCCGCAGCTCGTGGACGTACACCTGTAGACGCGTGATCGCGGTGCGCGGCGGCTGCTCGCCCCAGATCAGGGCGAGGAGCCGGTCGTCCGACACCGTGCTGCCGACGTTGAGCAGCAGCGCGGCAAGAACGGTCCGCTGCTTCGGCGAGCCCAGCACGATCGGCCCGTCAAACCCGTCGGCCGACACCGGCCCGAGAAGCGCAAACCGTGCTTCAGCCCCCGTGTGCCCCTCCATGTCCCCCGTTCCCACCGTGATGGTACCGACGAAGATCGCGGCGCTGCGAGGGCGGTGGGAAGCCGAAAGGCAGCCGAGCGGAATGAACACGCCGACGATCGGCCGGTGCTGTCCGATGGAGGCGGGCACATGACGAGCCGGCAGGTTGTCCGGTGGTACTTCCGAAAGGCCCACGAGCCCGGCGGATGGGTCAAGAGCTGGGCGACAACGACAACGGGGCCGGGCTTCCGAGTGCTGCGGTGTGTGCGGTGGGCAGTTCCCGGCATATCCAGGTCCGCGAAACCGCCGAGCGCGATTGGGCGGCATGAGTGTGGGTGGCCTCGCGCGGTGATGAGCGTGCGAGAATGCGGCCGGAAGTGACGGAGAAGAGTTACGGAAGCCTTGGCTGCGACGCTTTTCGCGTAATCGAGCGAAGGCAGGTTCTCCATGCTGAACAAGATCATGAGCGTGGTGGTCCCGGCGACCGTCCTGGCGATGGCTGCGACACTCGGCACCAGCGCGTCCGCGAACGCGGATGTGGTGAAGCCCATGGCCGCCCACATCAAGAGCGTCCACAGGACCCTCGCGCAGTGCGAGGCAGCGGGGCGCAGGTACTCCGGAGACCACGAATACTGGGACTGCGAATGGGACAGCCCGTTCTGGGCGCTCTGGGTCCTGAAGTAACCCACCAGCCGCACTCACCTGTGGGTGGTCACGTCGTCCACGCCTGCCGTGGACGATCGCGGCGCAGCCATTGATCAGGCTGGACAGGTCCCGTCGCAGGATCTGGAGCCGACCGCTTCCAAGCTCGGGCCGGCGGTGGTGCCGACGTGGCGGTAGTCGCTGATCATGCAAGATCGTTGAGGTCGGTCAGGGCTGCGATCCGGTGCCAGCACGTCGGCGGATGGTGCGCGGCCTGCTCGGCTGATGGTTCAGCCGACCAGGTTGCACACCGTGCGGCGGGAGGTGTGCCACCTGGTCGGACGGCCCAGCGACAACGGCCGGCCGGCGATGTTCGAGCTCTAGTCCACCTCCGCGACGGCCTGGGCGAACTGGGCCGAGTACAGCCGGGCGTAGGCGCCGCCCACGGCCAGCAGCGACTCGTGCGTGCCCTGCTCGACGATCCGCCCGTTCTCCATGACCAGGATCAGGCTGGCGTCGCGGATCGTGGACAGCCGGTGAGCGATCACGAAGCTGGTGCGCCCCTCGCGTAGCGAGCTCATCGCCCGCTGGATGAGCACCTCGGTCCGGGTGTCGACCGAGCTGGTGGCCTCATCCAGGATCAGGATCGCCGGCTCGGACAGGAACGCCCGGGCGATCGTGATCAGCTGCGTCTCGCCCGCGCTGACCGTCGCGCCCTCATCGTCGATCACCGTGTCGTAGCCGTCAGGCAACGTGTGCGCGATGCGGTCCACGTGGGCGGCCTCCGCGGCGGCCTCGATCCGTTCACGCGTGGCGCCTTCCGCCCCGTAGCCGATGTTCTCCGCGATCGTGCCGCTGAACAGCCAGGTGTCCTGCAGCACCATGCCGATGTTGGCGCGCAGCTCCTCCCTGGACATCTCGGCGATGTCGACGCCGTCGAGCGTGATACGGCCGCCGGTCACCTCATAGAAGCGCATGACGAGGTTGACCAGCGTCGTCTTGCCCGCTCCCGTGGGGCCGACGATGGCCACGGTCTGGCCGGGCTCCACGGTCAGCGACAGGTTCTCGATCAGCGGCCTGTCCGGCGCGTAGCGGAAGGACACGTTCTCGAACGCCACGCGGCCCCTGATCTGTGCGGGCCGCGCGGGCTCGTCGGGCTCCTGGGACTGCTCGGGAGCCTCCAGCAACTCGAAGACCCGCTCGGCCGAGGCGACGCCCGACTGCACCAGGTTCGCCATGCCGGCCACCTGGGTCAGCGGCTGGCTGAACTGCCGCGAGTACTGGATGAAGGCCTGCACGTCGCCCAGCGAGATCGAGCCCGAGGCCACCTTGAACCCGCCCACCACGGCGACCAGCACGTAGTTGAGGTTGCCGATGAACATCATCGCCGGCTGGATCATCCCGGAGATGAACTGGGCGCGGAAGCTGGAGGTGAACAGCGCATGGTTGTGCTCGGCGAAGGTCTCGGTGGCCTCCTTCTGCCCGCCGAACACCTTGACCAGCGTGTGGCCGCCGTACATCTCCTCGATGTGGCCGTTCAGCTTGCCGGTCGACGACCACTGCTTGATGAACTGGGGCTGCGACCGCTTGCCGATGACCGCGGTGACGTAGATCGACACCGGCACCGTGACCAGCGCGATGAGCGCCAGGACCGGCGAGATCCAGAACATCATCACCAGCACCGCCACGACCGTCAGCACCGACGTGATGAGCTGGCTCATCGTCTGCTGCAGCGTCTGCGCGATGTTGTCGGTGTCGTTGGTGGCGCGGCTGAGGATCTCTCCGCGCGGCTGACCGTCGAAGTAGCTCAGCGGCAGCCGCGCCAGCTTGGCCTCGATCCGCTCGCGCA
Organism: Nonomuraea sp. NPDC000554; assembly: GCF_040300065.1. Classification (NCBI taxonomy): domain Bacteria; kingdom Bacillati; phylum Actinomycetota; class Actinomycetes; order Streptosporangiales; family Streptosporangiaceae; genus Nonomuraea; species Nonomuraea sp. NPDC000554. The sequence continues at coordinate 170,699 of NZ_JBEPDC010000017.1, forward strand.
GCCGGAACGCCGCCCGTTGCACGACGATCGTGGTCAGCCGGAACTGCACGATCCCGAGCAGCGCCGCCAGCACGTAGAGCGCCAGCACCCAGCCCAGCACCTGCGCCAGCGCGATGAAGTCGATGCCGTGACCGGGCACCACGCTCATCGACGACACCATGTCGGCGAACGTGCCCTGGCCTCTGGCGCGCAGCCCCGCCACGGCCTGCTCCTTGGTGATCCCGGCGGGCAGCCGGGCCCCGATGATGCCGGAGAAGATCAGGTCCGTGGCGTGGCCGAGGATCTTGGGACCCGTCACGGTCAGCGCGACGCTGGCCGTACCGAGGGCCAGGACGACGGCGAGCAGCGCGCGCTCCGGGCGCAACAGCCGCAGCAGGCGGCGGAGCGAGCCGCCGAAGTCGAGGGCCTTCTCGGCGGGCCCGGACATCATCCTGCCCGGGCCGAAAGCGGGCTGGGGGCGGCGTGGGGACGTCTGGGTGGTCATGAACCCTCCTCGGACGGTCTCATGACCAAGGTGCTGTGCCTATGGATGACCTCGACAGGCTCGGTCATGAGCCCTCCTTCGTCGGTCTCATGACCAAGGTGCTGTGTCTATTGATGACCTCGACAAGCTCGGTCATGCCGCGGCCTCCTGTTCGGTGAGCTGGGACAGCACGATCTCCCGATACGTCGGGCAGGTGGTCATGAGCTCGGCGTGGGTGCCGCTGCCGACCACGCGTCCGTCGTCGAGGACGAGGATGCGGTCGGCGTCGCGGATGGTGTTCACACGCTGGGCCACGATGACGATCGTGGCGTCGGTGATCTCCTCGGCCAACGCCGCGCGCAGCCTGGCGTCGGTGGCGTAGTCGAGGGCGGAGAAGGAGTCGTCGAACAGGTAGACCTCGGGCCGGTGCACCAGGGTCCTGGCGATGGCCAGGCGCTGGCGCTGCCCGCCAGAGACGTTCGTGCCGCCCTGGGAGATCGGCTCGTCCAGGCCGCCGTCCATCGCCTCGACGAACTCGCGCGCCTGGGCCACCTCCAGGGCCTGCCACAACTCCTCGTCGGTCGCGTCCGGCCTGCCGTACCTCAGGTTGGAGGCGATGGTGCCGGAGAAGAGGTAGGGCGACTGCGGGACCAGGCCGACCGCCTGTGAGAGCAGGGCCGGGTCGAGGTCGCGCACGTTGACCCCGTCGACCAGCACCTCGCCGGCGGTCGTGTCGAACAGGCGGGGGATCAGGTTGAGCAGCGTCGTCTTGCCGCTGCCCGTGCTGCCGATGATCGCGGTGGTTCGGCCCGGCCGCGCCGTGAAGCTGACGTCGCACAGCACCGGCTCCTCGGCGCCCGGGTAGCGGAAGTCCACGGACCGCAACTCCAGCTCGCCGAGGCGTCTTTCCGGGGTGACGGGGCTTGCCGACGGGTGGACGGTCGGCTCGGTGTCGAGCACCTCCTCGATGCGCTCGGCGCAGACCTCGGCCCGCGGGATCATCATGAACATGAACATCGCCATCATCACCGACATGAGGATCTGCATCAGATAGGAGATGACCGCGGTCAGCGCGCCCACCTGCATGGTCCCGTCGGCGATGCGGTGGCCGCCGAACCACACCACGGCGACGCTGGACACGTTCACCACCAGCATGACCGAGGGGAACATCAGCGCCATCAGCCGCCCGACCCGCAGCGACACGTCGGTCAGCTGGTCGTTGGCCACGCCGAAGCGCTCGCGCTCGTGCCTGTCGCGGACGAAGGCCCTGATGACCCGGATACCGGTGATCTGCTCGCGCAGCACCTGGTTGATCCGGTCGATGCGCTCCTGCATCGTGCGGAAGAGCGGGCGCATCCGCATCACGATCAGGCCCACGATGACGATCATCACGGGCAGCACGACGAGCAGCAGCGACGAGAGCGCCGCGTCCTGACGCAGCGCCAGAACGATGCCGCCGACGCACATGATCGGCGCGGCCACCACCATCGTGAACGTCATCAGCACGAGCAACTGGATCTGCTGCACGTCGTTGGTGGTCCGGGTGATCAGGGACGCCGGGCCGAACCTGTTGACCTCCTGGACGGAGAAGTCCTGCACCCGATGGAAGATCGCGGCCCGCAGGTCCCTGCCCAGGGCCATCGAGGTCCGGGCGCCGTAGTACACGGCCACGATCGAGCAGGTGATCTGCATGAGCGTCACACCGAGCATCACCAGCCCGATGCGCGCGATGTAACCGGTGTCGCCCTTGACGACGCCGTCGTCGATGATGTCGGCGTTGAGTGTGGGGAGATAGAGCGTGGCCAGTGTCTGCACGAACTGGAAGAGGACGACGAGCGTGATCTCTTTCCCGTACGGCCTGAGCTGGACCCGCAGGAGACGGAGCAGCATCAAGAGGCGCTTTCTGTCGAAGGGGTGGGGGAAGGCCGCACGAGCAGCCCGTCGAGCAGAACGGAGACGATCTCCTCGTCGTCCATGTCTCCGAAGTCGCCGCCCTCGCCGAAGCCGCGGTGCACGGTCACCGCGATCAGCATGAGCAGCAGCTGTGCCGCGGCCTCGGGTGAGCGGCGCAGCCGGTCACGGTCGGGCTCGACCAGCGCGGCGAGCCCGGCCAGTATCCGACGCCGGCCGTCCATCATCTGCTCGCGGAACTCGGCGTCGTCGGCCATGAGCTCCCTGGGCGCGGCGACGAGGTTGGCGTTGGCGCTCATCCCTGCCCGCAGCCTCGTGACGGCCTCGCGCAGCCGCGCGCGCAGCTCGATCTGGGTGCCGATGGCCGCCAGCGCGTCCACCGCCGGCTGCGGGTCGAACGCGCTCATCAGCGCCGCCCGCAGCAGTGACGCCTTGTCGGGGAAGACGCCGAAGATCGTGCCCTCGGCCACGCCTGCGGCCTCGGCGATCTGGCGGGTGCTCACCGCGGTGCCGTACTCGCGGACCAAGGGGAGGGTGGCGGCGATGAGTGCGGCACGGCGGTCTTCCGGCGCCATAGCCGGCACCCTTCGCCTTTTGCTCATGTGGACGAGCATAATGAGCGAGTACTCACTCGTTCAAATGCTTTTGTGTCCTTACCGCCCGCTACGCTCCACCCAAGCCCCATGACTGCGCACAAGACAGCCGACCGGCCACCTGCACTACCTTCGCTTACAGCATGTCCGCGCCCGAGATCCGCCGCCTCATGGAGGAGATCATGAAGTCTGCGTCCACCAGCTGGCCGGTCTACAGCCCCTTCGCCCGCGAGCACTTCGGCCGTGGCAGGGCCGAAGGCAAAGTCGAGGGTAGAGCAGAGGGCAAAGTCGAAGGCAAAGTGGAGGGCAGAGCGGAAGAGGCTGCGAGATCGGTGCTGCTCGTGTTGGCCGCCCGCGGCTTCGACGTCCCCGACGATGCTCGCGCCCGGATCACTACCTGCACAGACGTTGCCCAACTCGAAACCTGGCTCACCCGCGCGGCCACCGCTCAGACCCCCCAAGATCTGTTCAACGAACCGGGCTGACAGCGCCCGCTGCGGCCTGAGGAGGAAGTCGCACAGCGCAGGGTACTCCGCGCCCCACCGCGCGGACCCGTGGGTTTCCGAGTCGACGGGGCGCGTCCGGCGGGCTCATCGCGACCAGGCTTCTCGAGAGCGTGCCGGCCCCCTTCCTCCGATGAGCAGCACTGAGACGGCCGGCCGCGTCAACCGCCGAGCAGGCAATCGGTCACCCGGTCAAGGGCGTCCGCGAGCACGCTGGGCACAGTCGCGAAGTTGAGCCGGACGAAGCCGTTCCCGGACGTTCCGTGATCGGCGCCCGAGGTGGTGGCGACGCCGGTCCGCCGTAGCAGGTGGGCTGCCGGGTCGGCGAGCCCGAACCGGCGCAGGTCGAGCCAGGCGAGGTAACCCGCCTCCGGTTCGGTGTAACCGATGTCCAGCCCGGCGAGCGCGTCGGTGACGAGTTTCCGGTTGTCGGCAAGGAATCGGACGGCCTCCCGCAGCCACGGCCTCCCGTCGCGGAATGCGGCGACTGTGGCCGCCATGCCGAGCGGGCTCATGCCGCCGACCGCCGCCCTCGGCAAGGTTGCCCAGAGCCGCGCGTCGTCCGGATTGCTGAAGACGATCAGCCCGCAGCGCAGACCGGGGAAGTTCCACGCCTTGGTCGCGCTGACCAGGGTGATCGCGTTGTCGTCGATCGAGGCGTACGGCACGAAATCGGGCTGATAACGCAGCGGCGCGTGGATCTCGTCGCTGATCACCCGCGCGCCGTGCCGGGCCGCGAGCTCGGCCAGCGTTTCCAGTTGACCGCGATCGGTGACGCAGCCGGTCGGGTTGTTGGGATGGCAGAGGAGCACGCTGCCCGCGCCTGCGCGCAGCGCCCGGTCGATGCCGTCGAGGTCGAGCTCATACCCTCGGTCCCCGGCGCGCATCGGCACCTCGACGGCCTCCCGGCCGGCGACCTGGACGGCGTCGAAGAACCGGCCGTAGACCGGGGTCGGCACCACCACTGGCGAACCCGCCCTGGTCAGATGCCTGAGCGACATGGTCACGCCGCGCATCAGTTCCGGCAGCAGCCGCACCCGGTCCGGGCCGACCGTGAGGCCGTGCTCTTCGGTGAGCCATTCGCTTGCCGCCTGGGGAACGTCGCTGCGCTCGTCGGCGACCGGGTAGCCGAACGCCTGCCGTCGCACGGCGTCCTCAACGGCGGCGAGGACGGGCTCGGCGACCGGCAGGTCCATCTCCGCGACGGTGAGATCGATGATGTCCCGGTCGTACTGGGACCAGCGCTTGGTCCGCCGGGCGCGGGATCGCTCGAGGTCCCAGTCGAGGTCGATTGCCTTCTCGGTCAAGCCGTGCTCCTTGCGGTCTCGGGGTTGTCTTCGGGGGTCTCGGCCTGTTCCAGTGATCGCTGGTGGCGCAGGCCGGATCGGTGCGCCAGCCACCAGGTTCCCGCGCTGAGCAAACCGACGAGCGCCGAGTCGTACGGCGCGGCGATGACTCCAGCGCCGCCGAACGTGCCGAGCACGGACAGCACGCCGAGCATGAGCAGGAATCCGACCAGCCAGCCGCCGACCGCCTGCTGCCGGAACGCGCCGCCCTGGCGGGACTTGGCGCGGGCGAGGTAGATCAGGAAACCGACCAGCAGCAGCGGAACCGCGATCCGGATCTTCTCCCAGGTGGACCAGTAAAGAATCAGCCCGGAGAGAACGAAGGAACCGAAGCCGACCGGAATCGTCCACTTCCGTAGCCAGCCCTTCTCCGGCGGCGTCGACGCGCCGAGCACGGTGACCGCGACCGAGACCGCCGCGTAGCTGAGCCCGTAGTAGAAGCTCAGCGAGCTGGCAATGGTCTTCCAGTTCCCGAACGCGAGCACGATGACCGAGCCGAGGCCGACGTTGAGCAGCAGCGCGCGCCGGGGAATGCCGAACCGCCTGTCCACTTTGGTCAGTGCGGCGGGCAGCAGCCCGTTCTGCGCGGCGCCGTAGGTGTAGCGGCCCTTGACCCCGATGCCGATCAGCAGGCTGCCGGAGGGGGAGAAGACCGCGTCGGCGAGTAGCACGGTGGCGAACCAGGAGAGGCCGAGCAGGGTGGCGAGCGCGGCGAGCGGCGACTGGAGGTTGATCCCGTGCCAGCCGCTGCCGAGCAGCTCGCCGGGCAGCGAGAAGATCATCACCGCCTGCAGGCCCATGTACAGCACGATCGTCCCGGCCAGCACGATCAGCGTGGCTCTCGGCACGGTGCGGCGCGGATTCTTCGCCTCGCCGGACATCACCGCGGCGGCGTTGATTCCGGTGAACGAGTACACCAGCCCGCCGCCGACCACTGCGGTGAGCGCCGCCGAGATGCCGTACGGCGCGACACCGCCGCCGGTTTCCACATTGGACGTGTCGAAACCACTGGCCAGGAGCAGAATCACCGTCATCACCGGGATCACCACCTTGATGGTGGCGACCACGTTGTTCACCTTGGCGAGCAGCTTGATCCCGAAAAGGTTGAGCGTGCAGAAGAACGCGAGCAGCGCGACGGCGAGCAGCCGGCCTGGCCAGCTCAGCGATTCGCCGGATGTCACCCACGGCAGCCACTTGCTCGCGTACTGCACGACCGCTGTCGACTCGCTCGGCCCGGCGCTGGCCGCTTGCAGGAACACCGCCCAGCCGACCACGGTGCCGACCAGCGGGCCGGAGGCCAGTTGCGGCCACCGGACGTTGCCGCCGGACATCGGATGCCGGAAGGCGAGGTCGATGAAGGCGAACGAGATCAGCGCGGTGGCGATCGAGGCGATGGTCCAGGACAGAAAGGCCGCGGGCCCGGCCGCCTTGGCCGCGGTATACGGGGCGAGCAGCCAGCCGGAGCCGATCACACTGGAAAAGGTGATCAGGGCAAGGGAAGTGGTGCCGAGTCCGCGCCGCAGGCGGAGATCCTCACCTGGCGAAACGGCGGACAGCGGTCCGGCCTTGTTCGGCATCTCAGTCATGCCCTGAAATATGACGATAACGCCACAGCTTAGGTAGACCAGAAATCACTAGGTCGAGGGTTAGGCTGTGCCTATGTCTGTCCCCGGCGTCGACGGCACCGGCCACAAGATCGAGACAATGGATCTGGTCGTGTTCACCACGGTGGCCCGTACCGGAAGTCTCGGCGCCGCGGCGACCGAACTCCGGCTGTCGACGCCCTCGGTCAGCGTCCGGATCGGTGCCCTGGAGCGCAAACTCGGCACCACGCTGTTCGTGCGCGGCGCGCGGGGCAGCACGACGACCCCGGCGGGCGAGCGGTTGCTCGACTACGCGCAGCGGTGTCTCGATCTTCTCGACGAGGCGGCCATCGGGGTGGCGACGCACGAGACCCAACGACTCGTGCTGGCCGCGCCCGCGAGCCTCGGCGACGTCGTGTTCCCTACCGCGCTGCAGGCGGTCGCGGGCCATGCGGTCACCGTGCACTGCCGGGTCGCGCACAGCGGCGAGGTGGTCGCCCGCATCGTCGACGGCAGCGTGCACGCCGGATTCGTGGTGCCGAAGGTGCCGTTGCGCGGGTTACGGTCCGAGTCGATCGGCCGGTCCGCGCTGGTGGCGGTGTGCCGTCCGGACCATCCGCTTGCCGATCGCAGGCTGCTGCGGATCGAGGACCTCTGCGACACCGCCGTCATCGTCTACCGGTGGGGCCGCGACGCCCAGGAACTCGCCGCGTCCCTCACACATCCGGACCGGGGGGTGGACGCCCCGATCCACACGACCGGGCTACCGGCGACCGCCATCCGGCTCGCGGCCGACGCGGGATACGTCGCCGTGGTCCCCCGGTTCGCCGCGGTGCGCTCGGTGCGGGACGGCGACACCGTGCTGCTGCCGCTGCGGTTCGGCGACTGGCGGGTCGACGTGCAGTTCGTCTACGCGTCAGCCACCGCCGACCGGCTCGGCGTACGGACCCTGCTGGACAACCTGCCCGCCATCCGCGCCGCCTTCGACGAGGATTAGGCGCGCAGGCGGCGGCGGGCTGCCATCCAGGCCGTCAACCTGGATGGCAGCGGATCAACCAGCCCTCCGACCGCAAGGAGCACGGGACGGGCGACGCATTCCCGGTGCCGCCGGTCAGCTCTGAATGAAGGCGAGCAGATCGGCGTTGAGCTGCTCCTGGTGGGTGATGTACACGCCATGCCCGGCGCCCGGGTACTCCTTGTAGTCCGCCTTCGGGAGCAGCTCCGCCGTACGCCTGCCTGTGACATCGATCGGGGCGGAGAAGTCCGCGTCACCATGCACGATCAGTGTCGGCACGGTGACCGCGGCCACCTCCTTCCTGAGGTCGGTGTTGAGTACGGCCCGCTGGCTGTGCAGCACCGCCCAAGGCGAGGGGGTCAGGCACTGCGCGATCACCGATTCGACCAACGCGGGCGACACGTCGTTGCCGAGGTGGGTAGCGAAGTAGGCCTGCGCCTGGCCTGCGAGCCACCTGGGGCGTTCCCGCCGTACCCGCGCCAGGGTGGCCTCGATGATCGCCTCGGGGATGCCGTGCGGGTTGTCGTCGGTCTGCTTCATGAACGGCAGCAGCGCGCTGACCAGTGCCAGCCTCGCGACCCGGCTGTCACCGTACCTGGCCAGGTAGCTCACCGCCTCGTGGCCGCCCATGGAGTGGGTGATCACGGTGAAGTTCCGCAGGTCCAGGTACTCGATCAGGTCGGCCAGGTCGTCGGCGCCGGTCTCGACGTCGTAGCCGGTCGAGGGGCGGTCGGAGCGGCCGTGACCGCGCCGGTCCAGGCCGATGACGCGGTAGCCGCGCTCGACGAAGTACGGGAACTGGTACTCCCACATATCGGTGCTGAGCATGGCGCCGTGGACGAACAGGATGGGGTCGCCCTGACCGTAGTCCTCGTATGCCAGCTTGGTCCCGTCTCGGGTCTCGAAGAACATACGTCCAAGTTTGTCGGGATTAATGAGTGGTGCGGTAGGGGCCTGGACGTACGGGTGGGTGGGGCCAGACCTACTCGGGGTCAGGGATCGCCGGGGTACTGCGCCATGGCGAAGGCCATGGAGGCGCATCAGTGGCAGGCCAGCGGCGACGACGCGGCGGTGGTCAGAATCGCACGGTTCTGTCCCGGGTGACTGTGGGGACGGCGAGCACGGCGTCGAACGCTGAGGGGATCACCGTGTTCAGCTCGGCGCTTTGGGTTCGGATCCGGTTGAGCAGCGGTGCCCCCTGGGCGTCGCGTGGTGATGGGCGCACGTCGGTCAGGGTGATCGTGGCACCGAGCCCGGCGTCGGCGAGGGCGGCCTCGACGCTGCCGGGCACGGGCGGCTGAAGGTCGACCTCGGCGAGGGTGAAGCCGGCCTCGGCGCCGGGATCGGGAAGCATGTCCGGCACGTGGTCCGCGGTGTGGAGAAGGGCCAGCGAGCGGTAGGCCGGGCCGAACATGTCATGCAGGTGCAGGCCCATGGGCACTGCGGCGAGGGTGCCGCCGGACGTCAGCGGCGTCTTTTGGATGTGGTTGTTGTGCGCGGCGAGCACGATCCGGGCCCCGGGCTCGGCGTGTTCCAGATGCCAGCGCACCGATTCGGCCATATAGCTCTCGCGCGTCCTGCTCGGCCGTGTCGAGGGCGGCCCACGCGGGCGCGGCCGCGGCGCCGGAGGTGGCGCTGCCCAGGAATCGGTCGCTGATCCGCAGAACCGTGTCGAGGATGGGCAGTGCGTCGGGGTCGATCTCGCGCAGGTAGTCGGCCACCGGTTCGAGAGCCGGTCTCAGCGCTCCGCCGGCCTCGGGAAGATCGATGCCGGCGAACCGCAGCGGATGGCCGCTGGTGCGGTTGTGGCGGCGCAGCCAGTGCATGAGGTCCGCGGCGCCCCACTCGGCGGCGGCCTTGCTCACCCGCGCCAGGTCGGCGTCGTCGCCCTCGCCCTGCAGCCACCGGTCGAGCGGGAAGGCTTCGCTGAAGCCGAACTCGAAGGCGAAGACGGTGAAGCCGCACCGCTCGGACAGGAAACGCAGCACCCGCTGGCGGGCACGGGAGAACTCCTCGACGAAGTGGGCGTTCTCCCCCACGGCGACGATGCGGGCGTCCCCGACGATCTCCCGCAGCGGCTCGAGGTCGTCGAGAGGCTGATGGGGGTCGAGGCCGGTCAGGGGGTGGCGTGCGCGCGGAACCAGTCGGCGAGCACGGCTGGGGAAGTCGTCTGGTCAGGCATGGTGGTAGCTCATCCCTCCAGGGTCGCGAGGAAGTCTCGTACGGTGCGGGCGAACCCCGCCGGGTCGTCGTCGTGCGCCCAGTGGCCGCAGCCGGGCAGCTCGCGAAGGACGGTGTTCGGCCGGCGTTCGGCCATCTGCCTGGCCATGGTGGTGGGCAGGATGAAACTGTCCAGGCCGTGCACGAGCAGGGCAGGACAGGTGGAGGCGAGCCACTCCCCCCACCAGTCGCCGATCAGGGCCCGCTGTGACTCCATCATGTCGGCGTAGTCGAACAGCAGCCCCCATCCGTCGGGGTATTCCACGGCGCTCTCCAGGAAGTAGCTCGCGTCCGGAATGCCGCGCGCCTCGATCTGGCGGCGCAGTTCGGCCAGTGTGGCCGTCCGGCGTGGCCAGTCGCTGACGTCGAGCACCGGGTGCGGCGCCTCCGGCTGCCGGTTGAGCGCGCCGCCCTCCTCGACGACCAGCGCGCGGACGAGTTCAGGGTGTCGTGCGGCCAGCTGGAAGGCGGTTACGCCACCCATCGAGTGACCGTAGACGATCATCGGGCCGAGGCCGAGCCCGCGCACGAACTCCGCGGCGTCGGCCACGTACGCGTCCTGACTGACGTCGCCGTCGCCACGATCGCTGTGACCGTGAGCGCGCTGCTCCAACGCGATCAGCCGGTATTCGGGTGCGAGATCGGCGGCCAGCGGCGCGAACGCCCGCGCACGGCCGAAGTGGCCGTGCAGGGCCAGCACCGGCGTGCCCGTACCGCCGAAGTCGATCGAGGCCAGGCGCAGGCCGCGCACGCGCGTCAAGGCTTCTACGGCCATCGTCATGGTTCGTCCTTTCGAGTGATGTGGTGAGGCTCGTGCAGGGCAAGCATGGTCAGCGCCGCGGCGGCGATCGCCAGACCCGCGGCGACGAGGGTGGCCTGGCCGAACCCGCTGCCGAAGGCGTCCCTGGCCGCGATGGCGAGGGGGGCGCCGTCCTGACCGCCAAGATGGCGGGCGACGTGCAGGGCTCCGGTGACGGATTCGGTGGCGAAGGCCCGCAGGCCCGGCGGCAGGGCGCTGTGGTGGGGCGCCAGACCCGCGACGAGGTGGCCGGTGATCACGCTGCCCAGCGCCGCGACGCCCAGGCTGCCGCCCAGCTTGAACGCGGTCTCGTTGACGGCCGCGGCGCCGTCGTGGACGGCGAATGTCCGCGGACGTCCTGCAGGTACTGGGTGATCAGGAACAGCACGCCCATCAGCGAGAAGAACCCGGTCGCCGCGGCCACCGCGGCCGGCCAGAAGGACCGGGCGGCCACCATCCGCAGGTCGAGCAGTGGGTGCGCGGCATGGCGCTGGCGTACGACGAATCCCGCGAGAAGGGCGACGGCCGCCAGGGCCGCCGGATCGAGCCGGCCCTGGCGGGGCGGCTCGATGATCGTGCGGATCAGGGCCACGAGCCCGGCCGAGACCAGGATGATCCCCGGGATGTCCAGCCGGGCGGCGCGGCGAGCGCCGAAGCCGGGCACGAGCAGCACGACCGCCAGGGCCGCGGGCAGCAGGACCGCCGCGTTGACCAGGAACAGCGAACGCCAGCCGAAGTGCTCCACCAGCAGGCCCCCGGACAGCGGCCCGAGCACCACGCCGAGGCTCGCGACGGCTCCCCATACGGCGAGCGCCTTGGGCAGCGCCGGCCGAGGGAAGACGCTGCGCACGATCGACAACGTCGAGGGCGTGATCATCGCGTTGCCCACCCCCATCAGAGCGCGCGCGGCGACGAGCTGGCCCGGCGTCCGCGTGATCGCGGCCAGCAGCGAGGCGACCGCGAACACGGCCAGCGCTGCCAGGAGCACCCGGCGCCGTCCGCAGCGGTCGGCGACAGCGCCCATCGGAATCAGCAGCGCGGCCAGGGCCAGCACCATGGATTCGGTGATCCACTGCAGCTGTGTGGTGGTGGCCCGCAGGTCCAGGGCGATGGACGGGAGCGCGATGGTGACCGCCATCACGCTGACGCTCATGACGAGCAGCGCGGCGCAGAGCGCACCCAGGATCCGCCGGCGGCGGGGGTGCCCCGCCGCCGGCTCGGGTTCGGGCGGGTGGGAGTCGGGCGGCATGAACGACCTCCAGGTGAGGGGACGAGGCCGTTAACATAACGAACGTTATGTCATTTATGCAAAACGGTCGTCATGGAAATATGCTGACCGCAGCCGTCCAACCGGGACCTCAGAAGGGAGCCGACGTGCCCAGGCCCCGCGATCCGCAGCGCCGCGCCGACCTGCTCGACCAGATCGTCGACTACCTGGCCGAGCACGGGATCGCCCAGCTCTCCTTGCGCCCTCTGGCGAAGGCGCTCGGCCACAGCACCTACGTGCTCACCCACCACTTCACCGACAAGGACGAGCTGATCAGCGCGGTGCTGGCCCATCTCGACCAGCGGCAGCGGGGCAGACTGCGGGCGCTGCCGGGCTGGGAGGAGGGCCGCGGCCTCGGCGACATCGTGCGCGCCTCCTGGGACTGGCACATGCGCCAGGACCTGCCGATGGTCCGGCTGCTCCACGAGATCGAAGGGCTGTCAGCGGCCGGTCGGCTCCAGGGGCCGTACGTCCCGCGGATGCTGGGCGATCGGGCCGAGTTCGTGGCCGAGGTGCTACGCGCCCGCGGCGTCCCCGACGCCATCGCCCTCCGCAACGCCACGCTGCTCAACGCCGCCTACGCGGGCCTGCAGACCGACTATCTGACCACCGGCGACAAGGAGCGGGTCGAGGCGGCCCTCGCCGAACTGGTCGCTCTCGCCGACGGGTGGACATCAGGGAGTGGTGCCACCGAACGCGAGGGGAGGGCCGGGTCACCCGGCCCTCCCCCGCGATCGGATCCGGCTCAGGACACGGGGGCCCCGTACACACCCATCTCGTAGATGGAGTAACCCCACGTCGACTTCCGCCGTACTCCCTGCATGCGGACGTACTGCACGGGCTCGTCCGCCGTGAGCCGGACGACGTCGTTGCCGCAGGACTCCGGACGCTGGGTGGAGACGGTCGTCCAGGTGACACCGTCGGAGGATGTCAGGATCCGGTACTCCGCCGCGCAGGCGTTCTCCCAGGCGAGTGTCACCGCCCCGACCTTCGCCGGCGCGGCGAGCTTGACCTGCACCCATTCGTCGTCGGAGTAGCCGGACGACCAGCGGGTGCCCATCTGACCGTCGTTGACGTTCCGGGCGGCCAGCCGGTCGAGGTCCTGCTCAACGCTCGACGCGGTCGCAGTGCCGTCGGGGGCGAGATTCCTGGCGCCGCCGGCGACGTCCCACAACTGGAGCCGGATGTCGGCCTGGACCAGGAAGACGTCGAGCACCCCGTCGCCGACCTTGGGCTGGACCGAACCCCAGGTGTTGCGCGGCGGGTCGACCCGGACGGCGCGCGCCTGCCGCTGCAGATCACGCGAATCGGCCAGCAACGCCTCGGCCCTGCTCTCGTCTCCGGCGTCGCGGGCCTTGAGCGCGTCGAGCATGGTGACCGTCGCCCTGCCCCACAGCTCGGTGGCGTTCAGCCAGGACGCGGCGTCCTCGGTGAACCCCTTCTGCACCGATCCGCCACGGATGGTGGCCGGGGCCGTGGCGATGGCGTTCGCGTACGTGCGCAGCGCGGTCAGCGCGTCGGGTCTCCGCCCGCCGTCCCACGCCTGCCAGAACTCGGCCACGCGGGCGGTGAGTTCGGGTGCCTGGGGCTGCCAGGGGGTGCTGCCGAAGGTCGGGGCCAGGTGCTCCAGGTCGCCGAAGACGAGCAGCGCCTCGGTGGCCGCGCGGTCGCCGCCGGCGAGATAGGCCATCGCGCGCGGCCAACTCGCGGCCGGGTCGTACGCCTTGTCGTTCCAGGTGAAGTCCGCTGTGCCGAAGACCGCGACCTTGCTCGCGTACGGCTGGTTCATCGGGTTGGCCACGATGCCGGACAGGTGCGCCGACAGACCGGCCTCGCGCTTGGCGTAGGGGGCCAGCAGCAGCCTGCCGCTGGTGTTGCCGAAGTCGTTGACCGGATAGTTGTCCCAGACGAAGACCTTGCGCCCGAACAGGGCCGACACCTTGTCGGCCTGCGCGTTGGTGATCTCCGGGGGGACGACGTCGGTGCCGGTCCACATCACCACGATCGCAGGGTCGAGCGTGGCCCGCATGGTCTGCTTGTAGGCGGTGTCGGTGAGATCGCCGTACTCCGTGGGCACCATCTGCAACGGCAGGGCGCCTTCGTGCGTGGCGATGAAGTTCCGCTGCAGGTCGTTGAGCAGGTCGACCTGGGCCTTCGCCGCCGCGGCGCGTCCGGGCGCGCCGAACGCGGTCTGATCACCCGGGCAGTTCCAGCGGGTGTAGCTGATGTCGTCCAGCGGGATGGAGAAGGACCGGGTGCCCAGCTCGTAAAGGGCCTGCAGCTTCTGCTTGAGGATCGTGCGATCCGCCGGGTCGGAGTAGCAGATCGACTCGCCCGGGGAGACGGCGAACGTGAAACGCACATGGTTCGCGCCGGCCCGCGCCACCAATTTCCCCAGCTCGGCCAGCTTGTCCGCCGGATAGGGGTCGCGCCACCTGCCGCGGTGGTAGGGGTCGTCTTTGGGAGCGTACACGTAGGTGTTGGCTTTGACGTCGCCGTAGAAGTCCATCTGGTCGAGGCGGTCGGCGTGCGTCCACGGCGCGCCGTAGAAGCCTTCGATGGTGCCACGCAGCGGCATCGACGGGAAGTCGCTGACCTGCGCGCCCGCCACCTCCCAACCGTCGTCGGACGGGACGAACAGCTGGCGCAGCGTCTGCACCGCGTAGAACTGACCCGCGGCGTCCCTGCCGCCGAGAGCGATCTCCGCGTGTGGTTTGCGGGCCGACACGCGCAGCGCGTACCCCTCGGCCCGGTCCGGCACGGCCGTGTCGCCGAGCGCTCGCGCGACGTCCGCGCGTGCCGCCGGGCCCAAGCGCACGGTGAGCAGGCCGGCCGCGGCGGCGGGAATCCCGTCGGGAGCCACCAGGTCCACCCGGTCGGCGCCGTGCGCTTTGAGCTCGCGGACGAGGCGGTCGCGAGCGGCGGGGTCGGTCTGGTCGTCGGCGACCACGAGCACCCGGCCGGTGACGACGGCGGCGTCACCGGCGGCGACCAGCGACTGCGGAGTCGGCGACACGGAGGGGAGGACAGGGGCTTTCGAGACAGTGGCGGACTGGGCGGCGGACTGGGCGGCGGGCATGGGCAGGAACGCTCCGGCACCCAGGGCCGCGGCTAATGCGACGGATGCTGTGGGGGTGATCTTGCGTCTTCTCACGAAATCTCCTTGGTCCGCGTCGGCGCTGATCAGCACGTCACCGCCGACGCCTTGCTGTGAAGAGGGGGAGCTTGAGGTCAGTTCGTCGAGGCGGCGTACTGGGCTCGAACCTGTTCGTCGGTCAGCGCCTGGGCGTAGACGGCGGCGTCGTCGATCGCCCCGTTGAGGGTGGTGCCGTTGAGCTGGCCGAAGTACGCCTGAGGCAGCGGGATGGTCTGCGGCAACGTCTGCCGGCGCTCCCCGTCGACGTACAGGGTGGTGCTCGATCCGTCGGAGACGAAGGTGAGCTGTGTCCATCGGCCCAGCGGTACCGAGTAGTCGAACGCGTAGTCCTTCACGCCGACCTTGGTGAAGCCGACCTTGCCGCCGGTGCCGTTCTGCTCCAGCTTGATGTTCCCCTGTCTGGAGCCCAGCAGGTTGGCGTCGTTCTGGGTTCCGTCCTTGCGTACCCACTGGCTGTAGGTCCACGGACCGGGGAGGTCGAGCCCGCCGATGCCGAGACCGTCACCTCGGCCGTTGAACTTCAACGCGTGGCCTGACCGGCCGTCGACGACGGACGGCACACCGATGATCTGGGTCGACATGTGCAGGGATCCGGCTCCGTCGAGCACCGGCCGGACGTTCATGCCCGGCGCGCCGTCGTTCCAGCCTTCGGGGTAGGCCGCGGGCTCGAAGGCGTAGGTGTGGATCGGCTTGCCGTCGGTAGTGGGCTGTCGCGTCTCGAAACCCTTCCACCCGGGCGCCTTGCCGATCTCGCGCTTCAGCTCGGCGAACTCCGCGTAGGTGGTGGCGGGAGCGGCATTGTGCCACATGGTGTTGCCGGCCGCGTCGCGCAGTGGTGCGGAGTACTGGTCGGAGTAGGCATCCGGAGCCCACATCTGGTAGTCGTTCCAGACGTGCACGACGCCGCCGAGCAGTTTCGGGCTTGCCTTGAGGCGCCAGGACGTGTGCGCCCATGCCGGGTTGCCGTACAACCTGTGCACCGCGTTCGCGGTGACGTACAGGTTGGCCGACGGTCCCGCCTGGATCAGGTCGTACGGCGCCAGCTGGGGGTCGTCGGCGTTGCCGAGCCAGTCCATGACGATGACGTCGGTGGAGACCTTCTGCTTGGGGGCGCTGGAGTGCTCGAATCCGTTGTAGATGATCGAGCGCTTGCCCTCGGCGACCACGTGGTCGTTCACCTTGTTGACGTAGTCGTTGAACAGGTCGCCGAACGTGCTGTACTGCTCGGAGTTGCCGGCGAGGAACTTCTTCACCGCGGGGCAGTCGGCCAGGTTCGTCGGCATCTCGTCTCCGCCGAGATGGACGTACGGGCTGGAGAACCACGGCATGAACTCATCGAGGATCCGCTTGGCGGCGGTGACCGCCTCGGGCCGCAT
This sequence comes from Nonomuraea sp. NPDC000554, assembly GCF_040300065.1. Classification (NCBI taxonomy): domain Bacteria; kingdom Bacillati; phylum Actinomycetota; class Actinomycetes; order Streptosporangiales; family Streptosporangiaceae; genus Nonomuraea; species Nonomuraea sp. NPDC000554. The sequence continues at coordinate 186,932 of NZ_JBEPDC010000017.1, forward strand.
GATGTTCATCGCGAAGCTGGGGGTCACCCAGCCGTAGGTGTACTGCTGGCCGCAGGAGTTGTCCGCCGTGGCGCCCGACCCATCGGGGTTGGGCCCGTGCCCCATGCCGACCTTGAAGTAGTTCGACACCGGGTCGGCGTGACCGGGGAACTCGAAGCCGGGGACCACCTGGACGTTGTTCTCCCGGCCGAGCTCGACGAACTCCTGGATCTGCTCGCGGGTGTAGGCGAACTTCTCCGAGGTGAGATCGGGCAGGTTGTCGCTGTGGAGGCGGAAGCCCTCCGGCTCCTCCAGGTGCAGCAGCAGCATGTTCTGCTTGGTCCACCCCATCTCGCGGATGGTGTCCTTGATGTAGTCGGGTGACCAGTACTTGCGCGCGGCGTCGAGGGCGAACCACCGCTGCGGCTTGCTCGGGACGTCGACCGCCTGTCCCTTGGGCAGGCCGGCGTGGCCGTCGTCCTGGCGCAGCAGTTGCAGCACCGACCGGCTGCCGTAGTACAGGCCGGCGGTGGTGTTCGCCTCGATGGTGACGCGATCGTCGATCGTGAGCCGGTAGCCCTCCGGTCCCAGCTCGTTCTCCGCCACCAGCCGCAGGCGGATTCCGTGATCGCCTTCGCGGGTGCCCGGGCGCGGCTCCATCGGCCGTCCGGTCACGGTCGTGTAGTCGGCGGCGATCGTCTCCGCCACCTGGGCGAGCGTCCGGTCGGCCAGGCCGGCCATCGTCGCGCCTGTCGTCGTCAGCGACTTCTGCTGCGCCGGATAGCTGACCTCTGCGTCATCGGCGAGGGTGAAGCTGCCGGAGCCGGCTTTCCAGTTCGACAGCTGAGGCACCACCGCCGGCATGGCCGCCGTGGTGGCCTTCTGGTCGTAGACCTCCACCTCCGCCAGGCTCAGCGGATCCGTGGAGGACTCCAGCTGGATCCGTAGGTAGCGTGCCTTGACGCCCCGCAGGTCGATGACGCTCGGCGTGCCGGCCGTAGCCTCCTGCCGGGTCGCGGTCACGCCCGGCGAGAGCTTCGCCTCCTCGAGGGTCTGGCCGCGGATCTCCTGCTCGGACGTCATCACCCAGTAGTTGCGCAGCCGGTCGGCGCAGCAGTCGGTCCGGTTGTAGATCCGCGCCTCCGCCAGGTTGCCGGCGCTTCCCAGATCCACCTGCCACCACGCCTGGTTGGACGGCTCGGCGGTGTGGGTCACCGAGTTCTGCCCGAACACGCCGCTGGTGTCTCCGTCCACCGCCCTTTCCGGCACTCCGCCCCAGGCGAGGCTGCTCTGGGTCACCGCCTTTCCGCGTGCCAGGTTGAGCGGCGCCACCTCGACCGTGTCGGAGGTGATCACCGTACGCCCGGCCACCGTGGCGGTCACGGTCACCGGCACGCGGCCGAGTGGCACACCGGCGGGGACGGTGACCCGCACCCGCGAGGTGGCCGTCTCCCCCGGTTGAAGGGAGGCCACCGGCTGCGCCCCTGTGATGCTCCAGCCTTCCGGCGCGATGCCGGTGACGGTCAGGCCGGTCAGCGCGGTGTCGCCGACGTTGGTGTAGGACAGCGTGCCATCCACGGTGGCACCGGCCGACGCCCGCGCCGGCAGGTCCAGCACGCCTCGGACGGCGATGGGCGCGTTCGGGGTGTGGATCTTGAAGGAGTAGGCGCTGCCGAGGGGATCGACTCCGCTTCCCCGGTCGGGCATGGCGATGACGATGTTGCCCGCGCTGTTGCGCTCCCACTTCAGCGCCGCCTCGGACGTGCCGCCGACCAGAGTGATCTTGGTGTTGGCGCTCACCGGCACGTCACCGCCGAGCGTCAGCGTGTCACCCGGCCAACCCAACGCGGTCGCGTACAGATCCCCCTTGTTCACCGTGTAGCGGACGGGGACGGCGCTCGCCGGCTCCTCGGCGCGCGTCCAGTACGTCGAGCCGTAGATCGCCTCCCCGTTGGTCTTCAGCCATCGCCCGACGTCGCGCAGCCGGGACGCTTGGGCCTCGGGGATGGTTCCGTCGGCGTCCGGCCCGACGTCGAGCAGCAGGTTGCCGTTCTTGCTGACGATGTCGACCAGGTCGTGGACGATCTCGGTGGAGGACAGGTAGTCCTCGATCGGCTCGTTCTTGTTCAGGCCGTAGGAGAAGCCGATGCCGCGGCTGGACTCCCACTTGTTCGCCCGGATGTCAGGGACCTTCTCGTACTCCGGCGTCTCGAAGTCGAGCTGGTCGCCACGGTAGCCGCCCGGCTTGACCCTGCACCGGTTGGCGACGGCGACGTCCTTCGGCTCGGGACGATCGGCGGCCTGGTTGTAGAAGTGGGCGATCGTGTCGCCCATCTTCCAGTAGCTCGCGTCCCGCTCCCACTCACCGTCGCACCACAGGATGTCCGGATCGTAGTCGTCGATGAGCTCGTTCATCTGCGGCAGCATGTAGTCGGTGACGTAGTCCTCTCCGGTGGTGACACCGGTGTAAGGGATCTGCGCTCCCGTATATGGATTGGTCGGCTGCCGCCCGGTGTAGTTGGGGTTGTACCACTCGTAGTTCGAGTAGTAGAAGCCTCGCTTCAGGCCCGAGCCCTCGGCGGCGTCGAACAGCATCTTGGCCAGGTCCTTCTTGGGGCCGTGCTGCACGACGCTGCGGGTGCTCTGCTTGGTGTCCCACAGAGCGACGCCCTCGTGGTGCTTGGAGGTCAGCACGAAGTACTTGGCGCCCGCGTCCTTGAACAGTTTGATCCACTCGTCCGGTCGGTAGTTCTCGGCCTTCCAGTCGTCCATGAACGAGTCGTAGTTCTTGGCCTCGCCGTAGGTCGCCCGGTGATGGGCGTAGGTGGGCGAGTTCTTGTTGTTCAGGTAGTTGCCGTACCACTCGGCGTAACTTCGACGAGGTCCCCATGCGGGGACGCTGTAGGCGCCCCAGTGGATGAAGATGCCGAACTTCGCGTCGTCGAACCACCGGGGCGTGGGGTGCTTGTCCAGCGAGGCGTAGTCGCCGGTGTAGCGGTCGCCCGGGACGCTGTCGGCGGTGGAGGCGAGGGCGGGGCTGGTCGTCAGGGTCAGTGCCAGGACACCCGTCATGACGGGACCGGCGATCCGTGGCAGGTGGGGGCGGCGTCGTCTCACATGCGGCTCCTGGGGGGTGGGGAAGCCATCTCGGGTAAGGCGATCAGCAAGGTGCCCCGGCGCGAGGGGTCCGCCGTGCGGGAACCCCTCGACGTCGGGAAACTCGCCTGGAGGCGCCTACGCGGGGTCGGGGCTCATGGAACGGACTTCGAAGCGCCACAGCGAGTACCCGAAGGTGGAGGCTCGCTTGACGCCTTGTATCCGCACGTACCGGGCTTTGATCGGGTCGAAGGCGAGTTCGTCGACGCGGGCGCCCGCCGGCTTTCCCCGGACCGAAACCGCCGTCGTCCAGTGGGTGGCGTCGTCGGAGACCTGGACGTCGTAGTCACGGCCGGAGGCCGTCTCCCAGTCGAGCAGGACACGCTGCACGGTCTGCGGGGTTCCGAGATCCACCTGGATCCATTCACCGTCCCGGTAGGCGCTGGCCCACCGGGTCTTGGCGTCGCCGTCGGTGGCGTTCTCCGGCCCCAGGCTCGCCACTTCCGACGACGACGCGGTGGCCGGCCGGTGCAGCGCCAGGTCCGGCACCTCGAGGACGCGCATGCTCCACAACGCGTACCCGTCCCGCTTCGTGCCCGCCTGCGTGCCGACGAGCCGTACCTGACGTGCCGTGACCGGCTCGAACGTGAGGGTGTCGGTCCCGGCCGCCTCGCGGCCCGTACGCGCGGCGACGGTGGTCCACTTCTCGCCGTCCCGTGACACCTGGATCTGGTAGTCCCGCCCGTAGGAGGGCGCCCAGTCCAGCTCGACCTTGCTGATCGCGACCGGCTTGCCCAGGTCGACCCGCAGCCAAGCCTCGTCTCCCGGACCGCTGGCCCACCGGGTGGTGCGCACACCGTCGAACGCCGCGGCCGCCTCGCCGCCCGAGGCGGTCGCCTCCTTGCCCAGGCTCACCTCCCCCGACGCCGACGCGGGCAGCGTCGTGGCGACCTTCGTCAGACCGGGGCCCACACCGAGCTTGCGCACCTTGTCGAGGAAGGCGCTGTAGGGCACGCCGGACTTGGTCCCGCTCCACATCTTCTGCGCCAGCACCCCGAAGGTGGGCTCGACCAGCCCGTGCACGTCCAGCTCCGTGTAGGTGGCCTCGGTCAGGTCGTTCCACACCGCCGACATGGCCCCGAGCAGCTGCGGGTCGCCAGGGGCCACGCTCTGGCCGCCGGGGAACACGTGCGGCTCCCACTGGTCGTAGAGGTACTTTCCGTCCAGCCCGTGGCCGTGGTAGTAGCCCGCGAACGGAACGATGTAGAGCAGGGCGTCGTTCGTGTTGATGAAGGAGTACCCGTCCCGCTTGAGAGCCTGAGGTCCGTACCAGCCGTTGTTCCAGCTGTTCATGGTCACGTCGCGGTCGTAGCCGTCGGCGCTGGCCGCCATGATCGACAGGCTGCCCCAGGCCCGCGGCTGTTTGCCGAGCGCGCGGATGTGGGCGGCCATCTCGTTGAAGTAGACCTTGTAGCGGGGCTTGTCGACCGTGTACTCATCCGCGCCGAAGTGCACGTCAGGGCTGCGGAACCAGGGGACGAACTCGTCGAACACCGACTTCATGAACGCGGTGGTCTCCGGTTTGGACAGATCGAGGTGGTCGGACTCGCCGTTGTGGAGGCCGAGCGACGGGCGGAAGCGGATGAACGCCAGCGAGTGGGCGGGCGCGTCGATCTCGGGGATGATCGTGACGCCGTTCGCGGCAGCGGTGTCCTCGAAGGAGTCCCAGTCCGCTCGGTCGTACGACCCGTCGGCGGAGGCCAGCCCGGCCAGCGCGGGATTGCCGGTCTTGAGCCGGAAGCCGGCCTGCACCTGGCTCCAGGGCTTGTCACCCTTGAAACCGTTGTCGTTGAGGTGCACCTGCAACTGGTTGAGCTTGAACCAGCCCATCAGCCGCAGGTAGTCGCGGATGTAGTCGGCGGTGAAGAAGCGCCGGCCGACGTCCAGCATGAAGCCGCGCACCTTGTAGTTCGGCCAGTCCACGGCCGTCCCGACGGGGACCGAGGCCCGGCCGTCGTCGAGGAGCAGGATCTGCAGGAGGCTGCGGGTGCCGTAGTAGACGCCCTTCGCGGTCGGCGCGGCGATCGTCACGTTGCGATCGGTGACGGTGAGGGTGTAGCCCTCCTCCGTGAAGCGCGCGCCGCCCGCCGCGTCGGCAAGGGTGGGATCGATCGACAGGACGATGTCGCCATCCTGTGGGGTGCGCGGGGAGACGTCCAGCTTCCGCCCTGTCACCTGCTCGATCTCGGCGGACAGGCGCGCCCCCTGGTCGTCGAGTTCGTCGCCCTGCTTCTTGGCCAGCACGATCCGGCTGTTGCGGTGCAGTTCGAACGAGCCCGTCCCGCCCTTCCATTCCTGGAGAGCGGGGACGACGGCGGGCTTGGCGTTGGAGTCGGTGTTCGTAGGGACGGGGTCGGCCATGGCGGACGGGACTGAGAGGGATAACGCGAGCGCCACCCCTCCGACCAATTGGACTGCTTGTCGATGCATGAGCAGTTCCACCCACTTTCGAGCGATATTGAAAGACTTATACATCAAACGAAGCCACGGGTATAGACCAGCCGTGCCGCCGTCACGAAGAAGGTCCACGCCGATCCCGCCAAGTGGTCTAGACCGGACCGCACCAAGGCCCGCCCTCCTTCCGCGCCGAAGCAGCGCGCGATCAGGCGAATCCCCCGTTCGCAGCCGGTGACGCACTCACCGTGATCGCGTCTCCGGCCGAGAGGTACGCGGTTCGCGTTCTCCGCCCAGAGGTCCGACGTCTACGGGGGACCCACCAGCGAGTAGCTCCGGCCATCTGACGCGAGGGCCTTGCGAATTATTAGAGGTGCCACTAAAAATAATCCACACACCGTTGAGAGGGACCGCGAAAGCGTGGAAACCCAGCGCGTGGTCTTCGCCGCCGAACGCGCCCGCCGTACCAGCACCGTCGTCGAGCTGTCATCACCCCCCGCAGAGGAGAGCCATGCGTTCCACGCTCGTTCTGGGAATCGCGGTCACCGCCGTTCTCGTCTCCCCGCCCGCACTGGCCGATGTCCCACACTCACCCAAGGCGCAGCAGCTGAAGATCACCGGTTCGCCCCGCACCAAGGGCGGCATCGAGGTCCACTACCGTTTTCAGGACCCCGACGGAGACGCCGAGGGCGCGACCGGCTTTCGCTGGCTCACCGGACCGACCGAGAACGGCCCATGGACACCGCTCACCGGTGTGCTGACCCGCAACATCGGCATCCCGCTCAGCTATGGCGGCAAGTACCTCCGGGCCGAGGTGACGCCGGTGGACGAGACCGGGATGGCCGGCAGTGCCCGCCTCTCCCAGCCCGTCCTGATCCAGACCGTCGAGGGCAACCCCGGCACCGACTGGCTGCGCAACGCCCGGTACGGAGTCTCCCACCATTTCCTGTCGAACTACCTCAACCGAGTGGCCGCGTCCCCGGAAGAGAAGTGGCAGGACGGCGAATCCTGGGACGATCTCGTCAAGACCTTCAACGTCGAGGCCTACGCCGATGACCTGGAGAAGGCGGGTGCCGGGTTCGCCATCCTCACCCTGGGGCAGAACAGCGGCTACATGGTCGCCCCCAATCGGACCTATGACCGCATCGCCGGGCTCCAGCCGGGCGAGCGCACCCCGGCCGGGCGCGACCTGCCGATGGAGATGGCCGACGCGCTCGCCAAGCGCGGCATCAAGCTGGTGTTCTACATTCCGGCCAACCCACCGCACTCGGCGCACAAGACCACCGGCGACTACGCGATCACCAAGGCCTTCGGCTACTCCCCCGGAACGGACGGTGTGCCCTCGCAGGAGACCATGGCCAAGTGGCAGTCGGTCATCAGGGAGTACTCCGAACGGTACGGGACCAAGCTGGCCGGTTGGTGGGTCGACGGGGTCTTTCCCTCGCTGCAGCCCGCGTATCAGGACATGACCAAGCCCTACAACTGGTCCAGCTTCGCCGCAGCGCTGAAGGCAGGCAACCCTGACCGGATCATCGCGCTGAACTCCGGCCTGGGTGCGGGCAAGCATCAGCCCACGTCGGTCTACGACGACTACACACCGGGCGAGTCCAGGAGCATCGGCGCCATGCCCCCGGCGGGGCGATGGGCCGACGCCGAGCGGAGCACCCAGTGGTTCGACTTCACCTACCTGGGAGCGCACGATCCGTACTGGGCCGGTTGGGGGAACAAGGGCACGTCCAAGGACACCACCTCGCTGGTGCGTTGGGTGAACGCCGCCACCGACCAGGGAGGTGCGATCGGCCTGGACACCAAGGTCAACAGGTACGGAAGGCTGGACCCCGACCAGCTCGTCCAACTCCAGGAGATCCGCAAGGTCGTGCGCGACGGCGCCCCCGCGCCGGAGCCGGCTGGAGGCCTCTACAACGACAGCGACTTCACGATCACGTACTCCGGCTCGTGGGCCGCCGACAGCGGCAGGCCGGGCGACCTGGCCGGGGACGTGCACTACACCTCCGCCGACGGCGACTCGGCGGAGTTCACCTTCTCCGGCACCGGCATCGAGTACGTCACCGAGCGATTCCGCGACATGGGCACGGTGGACGTCTATCTGGACGGCGTCCTCAAGGGGACCGTCGACTGCTTCTCCGACACCAAGCAGACCCAGCAGGTCCTGTTCAGGGCCGACGGTCTCACCCCGGGCAAGCACACGATCAAGGTCGTCAAGAAGTCCGGTACGTACATGCTGGTGGACGCCTTCCGCGTGATCCGCTAGCCGACCGGCCCGCGACCGGGGAAAGCCGCAGGCGACGCCCCGGTCGCGGGCCCCACCGACCTCCCCGACCTGCCGATCGTTCTGGTGCGCGAAGATCCCGGCAACCTGGAAGGCGTTCTCAGAAGCCGAGGTCGCTGAGACCCGGGTGGTCGTCGGGGCGGCGGCCCAGCGGCCAGAAGTACGTGCGCTCAGATTCGGCGATCGGGAGCGTGTTGATAGAGGCGTGGCGGGTGTGCATCAGGCCGTGCTCGTCGAACTCCCAGTTCTCGTTGCCGTGGGAGCGGTACCAGTTCCCGGCGTCGTCGCGGTGCTCGTAGACGAAGCGCACGGCGATGCGGTTGCCGTCGTAGGCCCACAGCTCCTTGATCAGCCGGTAGTCGAGCTCGGTGTTCCACTTGCGGGTCAGCAACGCCACGATCTCGTCTCGGCCCGCGGCGAACTCCGAGCGGTTGCGCCAGCGGGAGTCCGCCGTGTAGCCCAGCGACACCTGCTGCGGGTCACGGGTGTTCCACGCGTCCTCGGCGCGTCGAACCTTCTCGATGGCGGTCTCCCGGGTGAACGGCGGCACCGGCGGGCGGGTCGTGTGTGCCATGTCGGCTCAACTCCTTCGAACTCGGCGACTCGCCGCAGGTCCGGCGAGCCCCCGGAGGGGGAGAACGATCGTTCTCTCGACACTTGCTAGGCTAGAGAACGTTGGTTCTCTGTGCAAGGGGGCATAGATGCTGGACCAGGAAACGGCACGGGAACGAGTGCTCGAGGCGGCCGAGGAGCTGTTCTACAGCCAGGGCATCCAGGCGGTCGGGATGGACGCGGTGCGCAACGCCTCCGGGGTGTCACTCAAGCGCCTCTATCAGCTGTTCCCCTCCAAGGAAGCGCTCGTCCTGGAATTCCTGCAGCAGCGGGATGCGCGGTGGCAGCGGGCCCTCGCCGACTACGTCGGCGCGCAGTCGACGCCCGAGGAGCGGATCGCCGCGGTGTTCGACTGGCTGTACAAGTGGTTCTCCGAGCCGGACTACCGCGGGTGCGCCTTCATCAACTCCTTCGGCGAGCTGGGCGCGGTCGCGCCCGAGGTCGCCGAGCAGGCCCGGCAGCACAAGCAAGCCTTCCGCGACTACCTCGCCGACCTCGTCACCGCATGCGGGCGGCCCGCCGAACTAGCCGATCAGCTCGCGCTCCTCGCCGAAGGAGCGATCACCACCGCAGCGATCTTCGGCACACCTGAACCCGCACACCAGGCACGAGACGCCGCACGCCTTCTGATGCACGCGCCTTGACAGCGGGTCCAGCCCGGCCCTGGTCCCGCCCACCACCACTTCGCGGGTGTTCCGGCACCCTCAATCGATCTCCAACCGGTAGGTGCTGATCGCCGTGCTCTGGAAGATGTCGTCAGGTGTCCCGCCGAGGATCGTCTCGATCGCCTCGCGGACCTCGGTGTAGGAGGCCGCGACCTCGCAGACCGGCCAGTCCGACCCGAACATGAGCCGGTCCGGGCCGAAGAGCTGCACGGCGGTCTCGACGAACGGGCGCAGGTCGTCGATGGTCCAGTGAGACCAGTCGGCCTCGGCCACCAGGCCGGAGAGCTTCGCCACGACGTTGGGGCGGGCGGCGACCGGGGCGACGGCGGCGCGCCACTCGGCGAGTCCCTCCGCGCCGGCCACGATCCGCGGCTTGCCGAGGTGGTCGAGGACGAACCGGGAGTCCGGCAGCGCCCCGGCGGCACGTGCCACGGCCGGCAGCTGACCGACCCGGACGACCATTTCGTTGACGAGCCCCGCGGCGGCGACCGTGCGCAGCCCGGCTCGCACGTCCGGCCGGTCGAGGAAGTCGTCGGGATGGCCCTGCACCTGGTCCCGGACGCCGACGAGCAGCCGGCCACCGGGTCCGGCGCGGTGGCCGGCGATGACGGCGGCCAGTGCGGGGTCGGTGAGCGACGCCCAGCCGACGACACCGGCGATCTCCGGGGTCTCCGCCGCGGTCGCCAGGAACTCGGTGGTCTCGGCCGTCTCGCCTCGGCCGGCCTCGACCAGCACCGTGCGGTCGACGCCGGCGGCACGCAGGTTCTCCCGCAGGTCCTCGACGCCGTAGTCTCGCCGGATCCGGTCGAGCGCCGGATCGGCCAGCCATGCGTAGTCGGCGGTCCAGAAATGCTGGTGGGAATCGATGATCACAGCCTCGATGCCTCCTCGCGGCGCAGGTCCCGCCAGAGCCGGCCCGGGATGTCGTGGGAGAACATCGCGTCGGCCGGCGAGCGGGTGCCCGTCCGGCCCGGTCGAGCCCGATCAACGGAGTTCATGCCGCCTCATCCTTCCCTGTGGGAGGCCGCGCGGGGCCGGACCCAGCGTGGATCAACCGTATGATCGCCTGGCTCATCCGAGCATAGTCATGGTCGTTGACCAGCTCGCCGCGGAGGCTGAAGTCGTTCATCACCGCGATCCGGTCGGCGAGGGTGACGATCTCCGGCAGGTCTGACGAGATCAACAGCAGCCCCAGCCCGGAACCGGCCAGTTCGGCGATCAGCTCGTGGAAGGCCGCCTTGGTGCGTACGTCGATGCCGACGGTCGGCTCGTCCACGATCAGGATCTCGCAGCGCGCGGCGAGCCACTTCGCGAGGCTCACCTTCTGCTGGTTGCCCCCGGAGAGCTGGCCGGCGAGCTGGCGTGGTGAGGAGGCCCGGATGCCGAGCCGGTCGACATACTCCTCGACGAGGCGCCGCTCCGCCCGGTCTGTCACGAGCCCGGCGCGGGCGAGGCCACGCCACACGGTCACCCCGATGTTGCGCGTGATCGGCTGGTCGAGGAAGAGCCCTTCTTCCTTCCGGTTCTCCGTCACGTAACCGATCCGGTAGCGCCGCAGCGCCTCGCCCACGTCGCGGATGCGCACCGGGCGGCCGTGCACCTCTACCGTGCCGGACGTGATCCGGTCCAGCCCGAGCAGCGCCTTGGCCAGCTCGCTGCGGCCGGCACCCACCAGGCCGTACAGCCCGAGGATCTCGCCGGGGCGCACGGTCAGGGAGATGTCGCGGTGGCCCCGCGCGGTGCTCACCCCTTGCAGTCGCAGGGCCACCGGCGTCTCGGGGTCGACCTGCCGCTCGGGGAGGCGTACCGAGGCGTACGCCCGCCCGACCATCAGATCGACGACCTGGTCCTGCGTGTAGTCCGCCAGCGGCTCGGCCTCCGCGACGGTGCGCCCGTCGCGGAGCACGGTCACCGTGTCCGCGACGGCGAAGACCTCTTCCAGCTTGTGGCTGACCAGCACGACGGCGTGCCCGCTGTCGCGCAGCTTGCGGACGATCGCGTAGAGCCGGTCGGCCTCGTCGCCGGTGAGCGACGCGGTCGGCTCGTCGAGCAGCAGCACCTTGCTGTCGATGCTGAGTGCCTTGGCGATCTCGACGAGTTGCGCCTGCGCGACGGAGAGTCCGGCGACCGGGATGTCCGGGTCGAGGTCGAGGTCGAGCAGGTCCAGGCAGCGCCGGGCCTCGGCCCGCATCCGGGACCGGTCGACCAGCCCGAAGCGCCGTGGCAGGTGGTGCAGCACGATGTTCTCGGCGATGGAGAACGCGGGGATCAGGTTGCGTTCCTGGTGCACCACGCCGATCCCGGCCCGCTGGGCGTCCAGCGGGCCGGTCAGGTGCACCTCGGAGTCGCCGAGCAGCACCCGCCCGCCGTCCGGCTGGTACACCCCGGTCAAGATCTTGATCAGTGTGCTCTTGCCCGCGCCGTTCTCGCCGAGCAAGGCGTGCACGCTGCCCGCGGTGAGCCGCAGGGTGGCGCCGTCCAGCGCGCGTACCCCGGGGAATGTCTTGACCAGACCCTCGGCCGTGAGCATCACGACGACCTCCGCAACAGTCTCTGCCGGACGGTGCCGAGCAGCACCGCGCCAAGGACGACCGCGCCGACGATCAGGTCGATCCAGCGCGGGTTGATGCCGAACTGCGCCTGCATGACGTCCACCAGCCGGACCAGGAACGCCGCAAGGCAGGTGCCGACGACGCTGACCACGCCGCCGGTGAGCGCGACCCCGCCGATGATCGGCGCCGCGAAGCTCGGCAGCAGCAGGTCATCGCCGATGCTGGAGTTGACCGAGCCGGAGGCGGCCACCGTGATGATCGCGGCGACCCCGGCGAGCAGCCCGCTGAGCGCGTGCGCCACGATGATCGACCGGTCGTTGGAGACGCCGGACAGTCGCGCGGCGAAGGGGCTCCCGCCGGTGGCGAGCAGCTGCCGTCCGGCGACCGTACGCGCGAAGAAGACGGCCACGAGCGCGGCCACCGCGAGCGCGACGAGGAAGACCACCGGCAGCCCGAGCACGGAGGCGCGCCCGAAGTCGCGCAGTCCGGCCGAGTAGCCCTGGAAGGTGTCGGGGCCGTTCACCCCGTACCGGAGCCCCTCGATGATGGTCATGGTGGCGAGCGTGACGATGAAGCCGTTGATCCGGGTGAAGACGACGAGCAGTCCGTTGACCATGCCGGCGGCGACGCCGACGCCGAGTGCTCCGAGTACGGCCACGGGCGCCGGTAGGCCGGCCTCGATCATGAGCCAGGCCGCGACCATCGAGCAGAGTCCGGTGAGCGCGCCGACCGACAGGTTCATCTGGCCGATCGCGAGCACCACCATCTGGGACAGCCCGATGACGATCGGGACAGCCAGGAACCGGAAGAACGCGCCCAGCGTGCCGCTGGAGAGCAGGCTGCCACCGGTGGCGACGGCCAGCGCGACGAAACCGGCGGCTGCCAGCAGGGCGAGGGTGAACTCCGACTGACCGGCGATGCCCCTGATCCGCCCGGTCATGCCGGTACGGCCGGCCACGCTGGCGCTCATGCCCGCGCCCCCCTTCGCTCGGCGACCACGTGACGTACCCGGTCCAGAGAGAGCGCGACCAGCAGCACCAGTCCGATGTACAGCTTGAGTTGGTCGAGCTGGAACTGCAGCAGGTTCAGTCCCTTGTAGATGACCTGGGTGAGCGTCGCGCCGAGGACCGTGCCGAGAACGCTGACCGCGCCGCCGGCGAGCAGCGTGCCACCGAGCACCGGCCCCAGGAACGACGGCAGGAGGAACTGGTCCCCGATGCCGGCCGAGAACGCCCCGTTGTTCGCCGCGAGCAGGAATCCGGCCAGCCCCGCGAGCAACCCGCTGAGCGCGTGTGCCTGCACGACGCGGTTCTTCGTGGGGATGCCGGACAGCTCTGCGGCCTTCTCGTTGGCGCCCGTCATCAGGATCTCCCGGCCCAGCCGGGTGTACCGGAACAGCAGTCCGACCGCCAGCGCCGCGGCCATCGCCAGCGGAACGATCAGCGGAACGCGCGGGCCGCACACCTCGCCCATGCAGTAGTCGGCGAACGTGTCGTTGCGCAGCGTCGTCATGCCCTCCGGTTGGCCGCTGAAGGCGACCCCGTCGGTGAATCTCGTGTAGAGGATCGTGATGAGCCCGACCAGGGCGAAGTCCATTGCGAGCGTGACCACGAACGAGTTGACGCCGGTACGCGAGATGATCAGGCCGGCGAGCGCGCCGAGCAGCGTGCCGACGGCCAGTCCGATCACCAGGCCGACCAGCAGCGGCACGCCGAGCCGGTCGTAGGCGAGCCCCATGGCGAAGGCGCTCATCGCCGCCATGCGGCCGACGGCCACGTTCATGTGCCCGAGCGAGAGGACCGCCAGTTGGGCGAGCCCGACGATCGCGTACACGCTGATGTCCGACTGCAACGGCACCAGCGTGAGCGTGGTGTCGAGGAACGCCGGCCGCAACGTGGCGAAGAGCGCGACCAGGCCGATGAGCAGAACGAGCAGGCCGAGGCGGGGGTTGGCCCAGAGCGGGAGCCTCGGCGGCTTGCGCGGTCCGGGCGGGCGGACCGGCGACGCCTCCGGTGACGTCGTGGTCTGCGTGCTCACCGAACTCTCCGGTCGTCGATCGCGTCGCGGTCCCACTCGATGCCGAGCCCGGGGGCGGCCGGTGCCAGTGCGTGCCCGTCCACGATCTCGATCTCGCGCCGCGTGATCGCCCGCAGTTGCGGGATGTGCTCCAGGTAGCCGCTGTTCGGCACCGCGCAGCAGAGGCTGACGTGCAGCTCCATCAGGAAGTGCGGGCAGACCGGGACGTTGTACGCCTCGGCCAGGTGCGCGACCTTCAGCCAGGGGGTGATGCCGCCGATGCGGGCCACGTCGACCTGGACGATGCCGGCCGCCCGTCGGTGCAGGTACTCGCGGAACTGCGCCACCGAATACAGCGACTCGCCGACGGCGACCGGGATCGAGGTCGACGCGGCCAGCGCCTCGTGCCCGGCGACGTCGTCACCGGGCAGCGGCTCCTCGAACCAGTACGGGTCCGCCGGTTCGAGGAGCCGGGCCCGCCGGACGGCCTCGGCTGTCGTGAGCGACTGGTTGGCGTCGAGCATCAGGTCGAAATGGGGCCCGACGGCCGCGCGCACGGCGGCCAGCCGGTCGGCGTCCTGCACAGGCGAGCGGCCGATCTTCAGCTTCGCCCCGCGCCAGCCCGCCGCCTGGCTCGCCTTCGCGCCGGCGATCAGCTCCTCGGTGCTCAGGTGCAGCCAGCCGCCCTCTGTGTCGTACAGCGGGATGCGGTCCTTCGCACCCCCCGCGAGCACCCACAGCGGCTGGTCCACGTCGCGGCACCGCCAGTCCCACAGCGCCGTGTCCACGGCGGCGAGGGCCAGCGAGGTGATCGCGCCGACCGTGGTGGCCCGGGTCGCGGCGAACAGGTCGCGCCACACCGCCTCCACCCGTCTGGGGTCCGCACCGACCAGCCGCGGCAACAGGTAGTCGCGCAGCAGGGCGAGTACGGCGGTACCGCCGGTGCCGATCGTGTACGAGTAGCCGGTTCCGGTGCCGCCGTCATCGGTCTCGATCTCGACGAAGATGGTCTCCTGCTTGAGGAACGACTGGACTGCGTCGGTGCGTACCGTCTCGACCTCCAGGTCGACAAGGTAGGCCTCGACATGACTGATGGCGGGCAAGGAAAGCTCCTAGCTGGACGTGACCGACTACTTGCAGGACAGGTACTGGCTGTCGAACGCCTTCCGCAGCTCTTCGGTCTTCGCCTGCCGCTCGGTGTCGTAGCTGTCGACATTGGCCTTGGTGACGACGAAGGAGCCGGAGTCGATGGCCACTCCCGGCCGGTTCATCGTGCAGCCGCCGGCGAGCTTCATCAGCGCGTACGAGCCGACGGACGCCTGGCCGACCGGGTTCTGCAGCACCGTGCCGGCGACGGACCCGTCCCTGATGCCGGCGAGGATGGTCTGGTCGTCGTCGATCGCGATCACCTTGATCGGCAACTTGGCCTGCTTGACGCCGTCAGCCGAGGCGACCGCCGGGTTGTACGCCGTGTTGACGATGCCCTGGATCTGGGTGCCCTTTGCGGCGAGCAGGTCGGCGACGGCCTTCTGCGCGCTCTGCAGGTCCTTGTCGACGTCGGTCAACGTCTGCAGGAGCTTGACCTTGCCGCCGGTCTCGTCCACTGCCTTCTGCACGCCGGCGATGCGGCGCTGGGTGTTGGAGTCCACCTTGTTGCCGGTCAGGTGCACCAGGTTGCCCTGGCCGTCCATGGCCTGGATCGCGGCCTGCGCGGCCTTGTACGCGGCCTGTTCGACATCGGTGGAGAGGCAGAAGTCGGCCTTGTCGACGTCCCCGGCCGGGCACGAACCGAGCGAGGCGGCCGGGTGGCCCTGTCGCTTCAGGTCTCCGAACGTGGCGTTGATGTTCTCCGGGGAGACCCCGAAGACGCCGAAGGCGTTGTAGCCCTGGGCCGCGAGCGACTTGAGCACGTCGTTCTGCTTGGTCTGATCCCAATCGGAGGTCTCGTTGAAGGTGACGTCGCCCAGCCCCAGGTCGGTCTTCACCTTGGCGCCCGTTTCCTTCCAGGGCTGGAAGTAGGGGTGCGCACCGCCCGGGACCAGGGCGATTTTGACCTGGTCAGGCTTCCGGGTGGACGCGCCGGCTGCTTCGTCGCTCTTCCTCGTGCAACCGGCCGTGGTGCCGACGACGAGCGCCAGGAGGGCAGCCACTCCGCCGAGCCTGGTGAATGGTCTTTGCATCATGACCGCGCCTCTCGCCACTATCATGGATCCTATAGGATGTTTTATGGATATATAGTGGGTCGTCGTTGGGCCGTCAAGGCTTTACGGGCCCCTTCCCCCTTGATCTGAACCGGTCCTACCGACGGCCGGGGTTCGCGGACACGATCCGGTAGCTCGCGCCCGCCTTGGTGAGGAACGTGATGGTGCCGTCGGCCGCACGCGAGTGGTCGACCGCGTTGCCGTCGGCGCCGGTCACCCGGACGTCGCCGGGGAAGCGCAACCGTGCGGGACCGCCCCGGTCGGAGGCGAGGCGGATCTCGGTCAGGGCGCCCTGCTGCCAGGTCGCGCCGACCGTGAACGCGCCCCGGGCGCGCAGCCCGTCGAACGAGCCCCGCTCCGACCACGCGCCGGGCAGCGCGGGCAGCACGTCGATCACGCCGGTGTGGCTCTGCAGGAGCATCTCCGCGACCGCGGCCGTGGAGCCGAGGTTGGCGTCGATCTGGAACGTGCCGGAGGGGAAGACCTTGTCCCACAGGTTGGGCATGGTGTTCTGTCGCAACTGGGTGCGGTACTGGGCGAACGCCTGGTCGCCGTCGCGCAGCCGGGCCCAGAACGCCGCCTTCCAGGCGTTGGCCCAGCCCGTCGCCTCGCCGTTGCCGCGTGCGATCAGGCTGGTCCGGGCGGCCTGGGTCAGAGCGGGATCGCCGCCGATCTGCCGTCCCGGATAGAGCGCGAACAGATGGGAGACGTGCCGGTGGGTGTCCGTCGGACTGTCGAGGTCCCGCTTCCACTCCTGGAGCTGCCCGAATCGGCCGACGCGCAGCCCCGGGTCGAGTTCGGCCAGCGCCGCGGCCACCTCTGGCTCCTCGGTCCCCAGCACCTTGGCGGCCTCCAGGACGTTGGTGAACAGGTCCCACACGATCTGCTGGGACATCGCGGCGCCCGCGGTGAACGGCCCGTGCTCGGGTGAGTAGCTCGGGGAGGCGACGAGCTTCCCGTCGGCGTCCTGGACCAGGTAGTCGAGCCAGAACCGCGCGGTCTCCTTGAGCAGCGGGTAGGCCCTGTCGCGCAGGAACGCCTCGTCCTTGGTGAAGAGATAGTGCTCGTAGGCGTGCTGTGCCAGCCAGGCCCCCGCCTCGGGGAACCAGAACGCCGTGGACCAGTCGTGCACGCCGGTGAACCCGAACGGGTTGGTCTCGTTGTGCACCACCCAGCCGTCGGCGCCGAACATCTCCCGCGCGGTGACCCGGCCCGGTGGGCGCAGCGCGTCGACGAAGTCGAACAGCGGCCTCGTCGTCTCTGACAGGTTGGTGACCTCCGCGGGCCAGTAGTTCATCTGCACGTTGATGTTGGTGTGGTAGTCGGCGCTCCACGGGGCCGCGGTGGACTGGTTCCACACGCCCTGCAGGTTGGCCGGCAGCGGGGAGTTGTCACGTGAGGAGGCGATGAGCAGGTAGCGGCCGTACTGGAAGAAGAGCACCTCCAGCGCCCTGTCACCGCCGTCGTAGGCGGCGAGCAGGTCGTCGGTCGGGATCTGCGGGACTCCCTGCCCGAGGTCGAGGCGGACCCGGTCGAACAGCCTCCGGTAGTCGGCCACGTGCGCTCTACGGAGTTTCCCGTACGGTTTCGCCGCCGCGTCGTCCACGGTGGTCGTCACCCTGGCCGCGGGGTCCGCGCCCCGATAGGCCGGATAGGTGTCGGCGTAGTTCGTTCCCGCGGCGAACACCACCGTGACCGCGTTCGCGCCGCTCACCGACACTCGCTCGGTTTCGTCGGTACGGGTGCCGCCCTCGTTGAGCACGCGGATCTGACCCTCGTAGGTCAGTCCGTTGTCGGCCAGGGCGCCACGCACGGTGATCCGGCCGTCGGCGGCGGTGATCTTCGCATTCGCGTGCGGCGTCGTGAATCTGGTCGTGAGAGCCACCTTGCCGGGCTTGTCGGCGGTGAACCTGGCCACGATCACGTTGTCCGGGTAGGAAGCCAGGTACTCGCGGGTGTAGGTCACCTTGCCGACGGTGTAGCGGACCGTGGCCAGCCCGGTGGAAAGGTCCAGTTCACGCCGGTATCCGGTGACAGCGTCACCGCTCGGGACGTCGAACCAGAGGTCGCCGAAGGTCTGGTAGCTGCCGTAGCCCACGCGTGGCTGGCCCAGCTTGCCCGCCACCCAGTCAGGATCGGCCTGGCCCTGCGTGGCGATCGTGCTGCGCACCTCGTCGAGGGCGCCGGGCCGGGGTGAGCGCCAGTTGCCGTTGTTGGAACCGATGCCGCCGGTCCACAGCGTCTTCTCGTTGAGCTGGAGGCGTTCGGTGGAGACTCCGCCGAACACCATCCCGCCGAGCGCTCCGTTGCCGATCGGCAGCGCCCGCTGCTCCCAGTTGGTCGCGGGCTCGTCGTACCACAAGGTCAGCGGGCTCGAAACTGCGGCGGCCGTGGCCGCGGCGGTCGCGGGCACGGTCAGGGGGGTGGTGGCGAGTAACACGGCCAGCAGGGCTCTCTTCATCCGATCTCCTTCAGGTGGAAGGTGTGGATCAACGCCGCGATCAACCTGCTGCTGATCACATGCGGGCCGCCGCGGTTACTCGAAGGCGGCCGACAGCCGGTCGCGGGCGCGTTCGAGGTGGGTGCGCATCGCGGACTCCGCCTCGGCGGGATCGCCGGCCACCAGGGCCGTGACGATCGCCTGGTGCTCCTCCAGCGCCCGCGAGCCGATCCGGCTGCCGTAGTGCAGCCGGAACAGGTGCAGGTGGCTGTGGGTGCGCTCCAGCGCGAGCCGGATGGCGGCGTTTCCGGCCAGCGCCATGATCAGGTCGTGCAGGCGGGCGTCGTGGGCGGTGATGGCCTTGTAGTCCTCGTAGTGGCTGCCGGAAGGGGCCTCCCCGCACGAGGCCATCTCCTCCTGGAGCGCCTGCCTGCCCTCCGGGGTCATCGCCTCCGCGGCGCGACGCGCGCTGGGCGGCTCCAGGAGGAGTCGCAGCTCGTAGAGGTCCTCGAACTCCTTGCGGGTGAGCAACGGGCTGATGCTGTAGCCGCGCAGGGGCAGCTTGACGACCAGCCCGTCGGACTCGAGGCGGGCCAGGGCCTCGCGGACCGGGGTGTGGGAGACCTCCAGAAGGCGGGTCAGCGCGTCAATGTTGATCTTCGCGTCCGGTTCGAGGGTGTGGTCCATGATGAGCGCCTTGACGGTCTCGTAGACGCTGTCCGCGAGGACCGTGCGGTGTGGCAGGGCAATCCCGGTCACCCGACATCCCTTCAACGAGCCCTTGACTACTCCGATCCACCCTAGCAATATCAGCCAGGATATTTCCTATACGATCTCGGATTCCACATCGAGAATCGGTCGCCTGCCCGTGAAGGCGACGTGGTCAGCACGTGGCGGACCGGCTCGGACGCGCGGCGAAGACAACGACCGGACCAGCCAATCCCTGATCAGGCTCATTCACTCAAAGGAGATCTGAGCCATGAAGGTAGGCCTCGCCTTACTCCTCGCCCTCTCCATGACGACGACTCCCGATTACGAACCCACTCTGGAGTCGCTGTCCCGGCACCAGGCGCCCGCCTGGTTCAACGACACCAAGCTCGGCGTCTTCATCCACTGGGGGCCGACCAGCGTCCCCGGCCAGGACGAGTGGTACCAGAACTCGATGAACATCCCGAACTCCGCGACCTGGAAGTTCCATCGGGAGAAATACGGTGAGAAGGTCGCCTACGACGACTTCTTCAAGGACTTCCAGCCGACCAAGTTCGACCCGAACTCGTGGGTGGACCTGATCAAAGACTCCGGCGCCGGGTACTTCGTGCTGACCACCAAGCACCACGACGGATACTCCCTGTTCCCCAGCGAATACTCCGACCGCAACTCGGTGTCCCAGCCGCCGCACCGGGACCTGGTCGGTGAGCTGTTCGACGCGGCGAAGAAGCGAGCGCCCGAGCTCAAACGGGGTGCCTACTACTCGCTGTGGGAGTGGCTCAACCCCGCGGAGACCGGCAAGCAGCCGCGCAACCCCTACACCGGCCAGGAGATCCCGTACACCGGGTACAAGCCCGTCGCGAACTACCCCGCGTTCATGAACGACCAGATGACCGAGCTGATCGACACCTACGACCCCGACCTCATCTGGTGCGACGGCGACTGGGTGCACGACACCGCCTACTGGAACCTGGCCCCCACCATCGCGCACTACTACAACCAGGCGAAGAACCGGGACCAGCCCAAGGACGTCCTGATCAACAACCGGTGCAAGCTCACCGACGCGTCCGGTGATCACTCCGGCCGCCGCCAGCCCGACTACCTGACGCCGGAGCGGACCAAGCTCGCCTCGATCGAGCCGTTCAAATGGGAGACCTCGGAGACCATCCAAGGCTGGTTCGACATCCGCCCGCCGTACCGACAGCTGACCTCAGAGACGATCGTGGACATGTTCGTCGACATCGTCAGCAAGAACGGCAACCTGCTGCTGAACATGTCGCCGCGCGTCGACGGCACCATCCCCGAGTACCAGCAGCAGGTGCTGCACGACCTCGGCGCCTGGATGCGGACCAACGGCGAGGCGATCCGCGGCACCACCTACTGGAACGCCTTCGAGGACAAGACGGCGAACGTGCCCGTGCGCTTCACCACCAGGCAGAACGCCCTCTACGTCACGGCACTGGACTGGCCGGGCCGGACGCTCGAACTCGCCGACACCCTGCCCATCAGGCCGGGCACCAAGGTGACCCTCCTCGGCGGGGACGGCAAGCCGCTGCCGTGGCGGCAACAGAACGGGCGCCTGATCGTCGACCTGCCGGAATCGACCGCACTGAAGCACGCCTACGTGTTCAAGTTCGACACACCCGGCGCCTCCCTCATCCGCTCGAACGTCACCGCGCCCGGCCGCATCGAACGCGGCAAGACCGCCCCGGTCGACATCACCGTCACCAACACCGGCGACCGGCGCATCCCCCTGGCCGACATCCAGGTCAGGACGGACGGACCGTTCACCTTCCAGCCGAGCGCCTTCCGCGAGCGGTTCCTGGAACCGGGCCAGACGCGCAAGCTGAGCACCACAATGAGCGTGGCACCTGACGCGGAGTACGGCCCGTACCAGATCAACACGACCACCCGCGTGGACGGTTTGTCCACACGTGTCACGACCCCTGTCGAGGTGACCCGGGCCAACCTGGCGCTGCACGCGCCCGCCAGCCAATCCAGCGTCGCCTACGACGGGCCGGCCGACCTCGCTGTCGACGGCAACACCAGCGGCGCCTACAGCGATCACTCCCTGTCGCACACCGGGCTGGAGCCGCAGCCATGGTGGCAGGTCGACCTGGGCGCGTCCCAGTCGATCAGCTCCGTTCGCGTGTGGAACCGCGACGACTGCTGCACGGAAAGGCTGAGCGACTACTACGTCCTGACCTCCGACCACCCGCTTCCCGCCTCGCTGGACGAAGCGCTCAAGACCCCCGGAGTGCACGCGGTGCGTCAATCGGCCACCGCGGGCCGGCCCACTGAGGTGCCGGTCAACGCCGAGGGGCGCTATGTCCGCGTTCAGCTCGCCGGTACCGACTACCTGGTCATGTCGGAGGTGGAGGTGTTCGGGGACCGATGACCGAGGTCGATACCCCAGGGAGGTCGAGACCCGCCAGGTCGGCGCGGGAGGAGACGCCCAGCTTGGGATAGGCCTTGTACAGGTGGAACCCCACCGTTCGCGGGCTCAGGAACAGCTGGGCGCCGATCTGCCGGTTCGTGGCACCGGTCGCGGCGAGCCGCACGACCTGCAGCTCCTGAGGGGTCAGCGCGTCGACCGCCCTGGCGTCGACGCCTCGCTCCGGCAGGTCGGCGCGGGCGCCGGTGGCGGCCAGCTCCGCGTGGGCCCGCTCGGCCCACGGTGTGGCGCCCATCGCGGCGAACCGGCCCATCGCCGAACGCAGGTGCGTCCCGGCGTCGGCGCGCCGTCGGGCCCGCCGCAGCCATTCGCCGTACAGCAGCTCCGTCCTGGCCTGTTCGAACGGCCGCCCGCCGCGGGCGTGCAGGTCGAGCGCCGCGGCGTAGTGTGGCTCGGCCTCGCCGCGCGGGGCGAGCAGCGCCCTGCAGCGGTGGGCGACCGCGGCCGCCCACGGCCGGCCGCTGGCCGCCGCCCAGGCGTCGAAGCGGGCGAACGCCTGGGACGCCCGCGCCGGCTCGCCCAGGCGGGCGCAGGCCTCGACGTAGTCGGGCAGGGCGAAGGTGACGATCACGGTGTGACCGAGCGGGCCGTCGAGCACCCGCGCCATCCGCTCGGCCGCCGCGTCGTAGCGGGTTCGTACGAGGTCGAGCAGGGTCAGCGCGCAGCCTCCCCATCCGGATCCGTTGCGTTCCCTGGCGGTGCCCTCCGCCTGCCGGGCAAGGTGCAGGCAGCTGTCGTCCTCGCCCTGGACGGCGGCCAGGCGGGCCAGGATGCCGTGCAGGTGCCGCAGCCGCCCCGCCTGCCCGGTGTCGTGCGCGATCCGCCAGGCCTCGGCCCCCGACTCGGCCGCCTCCGCGTACCCGCCGTGCAGGATGCGCGCCTGAGTGAGGAGCTGCAGGGCGTGCGGCAGCGCCCCGATCAGGCCCTGCTCCCGGCAGGCGGCGACCCGGGCGGCGGCGAGCTCGCAGGCCGCGTCGTCGTCGCCGGTCATCAGGGCGCTGAACACCCCGTACGTCCCGACGACCGGATCGCTCGCACCGATGCGCGGTGAGACGGTGGCGGCGCGCAGGAGCGACAGGCCGGCGGCCGGGTCGCCCGCGGCCACCCGCTCCATGCCGCGTACCGCTCTGGCCACGGACGCGAGGCGGGCGTCGACGTTCGGCGCGAGCGCCTCCATGAGCTGCGCGGCCTGCCCGAGCGCGGTGTGGTCGCCGGCGAACCAGGCCTCGCTGGCGGCGGTCGCGAGCAGGGACGCGGCCTCGGCAGGCGCGGTGCGCGCGACGCCCGCGGCGGCGTCGATCAAGGTACGCACGGCCGGCGTCCGGCCACCCTGCTCGGCGTCGACGGCGGCGCGTGCGGCGGCCAGCCGGGCCAGCACCACGGGGTCCTGGGCCAGGCGCCGTCCCCGTTCGGCCGCGGCGCCGGCGCGGGCCAGTTGCCCGGCGCCGATGGCCGCCTCCGCCGCGTCCGCCAGCCAGTGCGCCCGCCGCTGCCGGTCGACGGTCAGCTGCGCCGCGCGCTCGTACGCGTTGGCGGCCGAGGCGTGGCTGCCGCGCCGCCGGGCGCGCTCACCCGTGGCCGCCAGGACGGCCGAGGTCTCCTCGTCAGGCCCGAGAGCGGCGCCGGACAAATGCCAGGCCCTGCGGTCGGCGTGCTCGTCGCCGTCGAGGACGGCCGCCAGCGCGCGGTGGGCGGCCACGCGCCGGGCGAGGGGCGCCTCGTGATACGCGGCGGCCTTGATCAGAGGGTGGCGGAACCGGAGCCGGCCGTCAGAGAGCTGCGCCAGCCGGCCGCGCTCGGCCGGTTCCAGGTCGGGCAGCCCGGCCCCGAAGCCCTCCGCCGCCCTCAGGACGAACTCCAGGCTGCCGGAGCCGTCGGCGGCGGCGATCAGGAGCAGCAGCTGGGTGCGTTCGGGAAGCCGCCGGATCGCCGCGCGCAGCGACTGCTCGACCCGTCCCGCCAGGGGAAGCAGGGGCGGTTGCAGGGGCAGCGGAGTCAGTTGCCCCGCCCGCTGCTCCGGGGTGAGGCTCCCGGCGAACTCCAGCAGGGCCAGCGGGTTTCCCTCGGCGTCGTCGATGACTCGATCCCGCGCCTGGTGCGCCAGCTCGGCCGCCGACTCCTCCAGCAGCCGCTCGCAGTCGGCCCGGCCGAGGCCGGGGAGCCTCAGCTCGGGAACACCGTGGACGACCGGTTCACCGCCGTCGTCGCGCGCGGCCAGGACCATGGTGATCCGCTCGGCCTCCAGCCTGCGCGCCGCGAAGACCAGCGCGTCCACCGATGCGCGGTCCAGCCACTGCACGTCGTCGACGAGGCACAGCACGGGACGCTCCTCAGCGAGGTCGGCGAGGAGGGTGAGCACCGCGAGCCCGACGAGGAAGCGGTCCTGCGGCCCCGCGTGGCTCTCGCCGAACGCGCCGCGCAGGGCCGCCTGCTGCGCCGCGGGAAGCCCTTCGACGAGATGACGTGCCGGACGCAGCATCAGGTGCAGGGCCGCGAAGGGCAGTTCGGCCTCCGCCTCGACGCCGGTGACCCGAAGGACCAGCAGGTCGCCTCCGGCCCGGCGCGCGACCTCGGCCAGCAGCGCCGACTTGCCGATCCCGGCCTCGCCGTACACGACGACGGCGTTGCCCTGGCCGGCCCCGGACTCAGTGATCATCCCGCTGAGGAGGGCGATCTCCGCATCCCGCCCGATCATGATGGGCTCACCCTACCTAACCGGCGGTCGCCGCCCCTGCGGCGCCCTGCCCGGTTCCAGTCGTCGTGACCTATTCGGCCGAGTCCGCCGGCCCGTACGGTCGTCAGCAGCCGCCTGACCTTGAAGGAGAGTCGTGGAGAACGACGCCGTCACCTTGCACCCGGTGGGAACCGTCGTCGGCGGGCGCACCGAGCCCTTCGACGACGACTGGAACACCGAGGAAGCGCTGATCCGCCTCGACGGGACCCGCTTCGCACCGGACTCCCTCGCGGGACTGGACGCGTTCTCGCACCTGGAGGTGGTGTTCCAGTTCCACCTCGTGGACCCGGCGTCGGTGCACACCTCGGCCCGCCGCCCCAGAGGCAACCCGGACTGGCCGCCGGTGGGCATCTTCGCGCAGCGGGCCAAGAACCGGCCGAACCGGCTGGGCGTCTCCCGCTGCCGCCTGCTCGCCGTGCAGGGTCTCGACGTGCACGTCCGCGGCCTGGACGCCGTCGACGGCAGCCCGGTCCTCGACCTCAAGCCCTACATGGCGGAGTTCGGCCCGCAGGGCGAGACCGTGCAGCCGGCCTGGGCGACCGAGCTGATGCGCACCTACTACTGAGACAAGGGGATCGTCCGACATGACAACACGAACCGAGCTTCCCTCCAGTGCCGACGTCCTCGTCGTCGGAGCGGGCCCGGCCGGCCTGACCCTGGCCACCGCGCTGGCCCAGCAGGGTGTGGACGCCGTCCTGGTCGACAAGGCCGACGGCCCCGCCAGCACGTCCCGCGCCTCCGTCGTGCACGCCCGCACCCTGGAGGTGCTGCGCGCGATCGGCGTGAGTGACGAGCTCGTGTCCAGGGGCGTCACCGTGCCGCGCTTCACCGTGCGCGACCGCGACCGGATCCTGCTCACGGTGCCCTTCGACGACCTGCCGACCGACTTCCCCTTCACGCTGCTGGTGCCCCAGGACGTCACCGAGCAGGTGCTGCTGGACCGGCTCCGGAACGCGGGCGGCACCGTCCACCGCCGGCACGAGGTCACGGCCGTCGACCAGGACCCCTCGGGCGTCACCGCCAAGACGGCCGACGGCCGGCTGATCCGCGCCTCCTACGTCGTCGGGACCGACGGCATGCACAGCACGGTTCGCGAGCGCAGCGGGATCGCCTTCACCGGTGACACCTACGCCCAGTCGTTCGTGCTCGCCGACGTGCGCCTCGCGCATGCGGGCACCGCGGACGAGGTCGCCCTGTACTTCGCCCCCGAGGGGGTGACCGTGCTCGCCCCGCTTCCCGGCGGCCGCCACCGGATCGTCGCGACCGTCGACGAGGCGCCCGAACACCTCACCGTCGCCGATCTCCAGGCGCTCCTCGACGCCCGCGGCCCGCGCACCCATCCGGCCACGGTCACCGACCTCGTCTGGAGCTCCCGTTTCCGCGTCCACCATCGCCTGGCCGACCACTACCGGGCAGGCAGGCTCTTCCTCGCAGGAGACGCGGCCCACGTGCACAGCCCGGCGGGCGGCCAGGGCATGAACACCGGAATCCAGGACGCGCTCAACCTGGCTGCGAAGCTCACCGAGGTACTGCGCGACGGCGCTCCCGCCACGGCTCTGGACGCCTACGAGGCCGAGCGCCGCCCGGTCGCGGAGGAGGTGGTGGCCTTCACCCACCGAATGACGAAGATCGCGACCGTGGGCAACGGGCCTCTCCGGTCCCTGCGGAACACGGCCTTGCGCGCCCTGGACTGGATTCCCGCCGTCCACCGTGCGATGGCGATGAACGTGTCCGAGCTGGCAACGGCGGACAGAGGCTGAACACCGTCTCGCGCGGCCCGCCAGAGAGTCGTCAGCCTTCGAAGCGGACCGTCGCTCCCCGGTCCGTGATCGACAGGACGCGTACGGAGAGGCTGTTGAGGCTCCCGCTGGCGCCTTCGCCGAGGGTCGTGACGAGGCCGGGCGCCTCCACTCGCACCATGTCCGCATGGAAGAGGCCGCCGACGTACACCTTGGAGACGCGCACCCTGGAGAGGCGGTAGCGGCTGGACACGCGGAAGCTCACCGGCTTCGTGATCGTGATCTTGCATTTCCCGTCGTAGCAGGCGCGGAGGTTCGGTCCCGCCGCGGCGCTCGCCGGGGCGGCGGCGAACGGCGCCGCGACCATGACGGCGGCGAGGGTCAGAGCTGTGATGGTCGTCCGGTGCATGGAATCCCCTTTGGTCGGTCTTCGACATCGTCATGCCAAACCCGCGGAGAGCACAGGGTGTACCGCTCGTGCCGGGACGGGTCCCCGCCATCACAGGGGCGTTTCCTGCCGGCACGAGAAGATCGGGACCGGTCCCGAACCCGCGATGCTAAGACCTCACCACGCCGGCGGGGGCCGCAGGCGGCACGATTCCGGCGTTCGGAGGGACATGGCGTGGATTCCACAGTCGACTGGTTCTCATCGCCACCCGAGGTGATGCGGCAGCTGCCCGGCTACCGGATTGTCCGGATCATCTCCCAGACCGCGATGAGCTCGGTCTACCTGGCCGAGGACCTCACGCTCCCCCGCCGGGTGGTGCTGAAGGTGATGAACCCGAACCTGGCCGAGGACCCGAGCTTTCGCCTGCGGTTCACGCGCGAAGTGGCCATCGCGGCCGGCCTCGACCATCCGAACATCGTCCCCGTGTACGCGAGCGGCGACATCAACGGCACGGTCTACGTCGTGCTCCGCCATGTGAACGGAGGGGATCTCGGCGACTTGCTCCGCACCCAGGGCAGGCTCGACCTCACGCGTGCGGGCCGCATCGTCGGCCAGGTCGCCTCAGCGCTGGACGCCGCTCACCAGGTCGGCTTGATCCACCGTGACATCAAGCCGAGCAACATCCTGATCGACACCGCCGACCACGTCTACCTGTGCGATTTCGGCATCGCGAAGCTCGAATCCGCCACCACGCTCACGACCGCCGGCCAGTTTCTCGGGACGATGGACTACGCGGCACCGGAACAGATCAGTTCCGGCCGGATCGATCGGCGAACCGACGTCTACGCCCTGGGCGCCGTGCTGTATCAGTGCCTGACCGGCGAGAAGCCGTATCCGCACCGTGAGCCGTCCGCGGTGTTGTGGGCACACCTGCACAAGGCGCCCCCGAAGGTCACCGACAGCCGTCCCGACCTCGACCCCGGCATCGACGACGTGGTCGCGACCGCCATGGCCAAGCGGCCGGAGGAACGCTTCGCCAGCTGCGGCTCCCTGGCGGCGGCCCTTCCGGCGGGGGCCGAGCCCCTCACCCCGCGCCCTGTCCAGGTGCTCACGCGGACGCGTAAGGCGGCGCTGATCGCGCTGGCGCTGCTCGTCCTGTCCGCCGGAGTCGTCGCGCTGATCCGACCGTGGGCGGACGATCCCGCGACGCTCGCCCGTGTCCCTGCCGCGTTGCGCGGGACGTGCGAGCGCGCCGACACGGCCGCGGGGCCACCGCTGTCCGCCGGATCGTTGACCTGCCAGGCGTCGGGGCAGGCCGTGCTGATCGGGCTGTACGACTCCGATTCCAGCTTGGGCCAGGCCTACGACCAGGCCGTGCGCCAGGCAGGCGTCCCCCGCGCACAGGGCGACTGCTCGAAGGCGTCCGGCGCCGAGCACCGCTACCCGGGTGTCGGAGCTCCCCAGGGCCGTCTGCTGTGCTTCGAGCAGAACGCGGTGGCCTGGCTGGTGTGGACCGATGACAAGCAGAAGACCCTGACGCGGATGGAGAGCCGCACCGCCGACGAGCTCAAACTCCAGCAGACCTGGAGCAGCTGGACGGACGCGCCGCCGTTCCCCGCGCCGCCGGAGCGGGAGGTCCTGCGCCTGATCGGACGGTCGGACTGCAAGCGTGCCGACGCCGGGACGCTGGACCAGTTCCGCGACGTCGTCACCGGCGTGGACTGCACGTCGACCGAGCAGGGCGCGGACACCCTCTCCTACTACCGCTTCGCCAGCCTGGACGGCCTGCGCCGCAGCCACACCGGCCAGGTCGGCAAGGCCAAGGCGCCGCAGAACTACTGCCCGGACGACAAGTCCTCGAAGTTCCTGGGCAACTCCGCCTACGACAACAAGAGCGTCCGCCTCGGCGAGATCCTCTGCTACAAGCAGGACACGCCGACCGTCGAGTGGACCGTCGAACCGCTGCTCCTGATGGGCCGGGCCACCGGTAAGGACGCACGAGCCCTCACCACGTGGTGGGACGGCTCCCGCGTCCCCTCCACCAACACGGTGATCACGGCGGTCAACGCGCAGGCCACGCCGCCCTTCCCGGCCCAGCAGGAGCAGGCCCTGCTCGCGCGCGTTCCCGCCGCGTCACGCGTCAACTGCCTGAGGCCGACGGCCGAGCAGGTCAAGACCAACGTGCCGCGCGCCCACGTGACGGCGGTGGCGTGCGGCCCCACGCCTGGCGCGGGCGTCGTCTTCTACTACCGGTTCCCCGACACCGCCTCGATGCGGCAGAACTACCAGGCGGTCGCCCCAGCCGGCGGCTCGTGCGGCGCCGAGTCGCGCACCTTCGTCGGCGAGGGCGCGTACGCGGTCGGCGGCAAGCCCACCGGACGGCTCCTGTGCGGCCAGAGCGGCGCCGGCAGCCCGTACATCTCGTGGACCAACGAGGAGTTGAAGATCCAGGGGTTCGCCTTCAACACCCAGGAACCCGCGGTGCTGCTGAAATGGTGGAAAAAGGACGCGGGACCGATCTCCTGAGCGCGGCCGGGCATGAGGGCGCAGGGCCGCACACAAGTGTGCGGCGAAGGCGCTGTCGTCCCGGCCCATCGCCCGGTAGGGTGCGGTCCGCACACTGGTGTTCCGGGCACGGCTGAAGGGAATCGCGGTGCGTCTGGGCATGTCGGTCGGCCGTCGCTACCGGCTCACCCACGGTCCCATCCGCAGCCGGACCAGCGAGGTCTGGCTCGCCCGCGACGAGCAGCTGGGGCGGGACGTCGTGCTCAAGCGGATGCTGACCGGCCACGACAGCGTCCGCGGGTTCAGCAGGCTGCAGGCCGAGGCCCGCGCGCTGGCGCGGTTCAACCACCCGCACATCGTCACCCTCTTCGACGCCGTCCAGGTGGGCCGGGGTCGTCAGGCCACGTCCTGGCTCGTCATGGAGCACGTGTCCGGCGGGAGCCTGAACGGCCGGCCGGCCGTGCCGCCGGAGGTCGCCGCGATCGTCGGCGCGCAGGTCGCCGACGCCCTGGTGTGCCTGCATGCCGAGGGCATCGTCCATGGCGACATCAAGCCCGGCAATGTCGTGGTGACCAGCGACGGCACGGTCAAACTCGCCGACTTCGGCGCCGCCTACCGCGTCGGTGGAAAAGAGACGATCACCCCGAACAGCGCCATCAGCTACACGCCCGACTACGCCGCCCCCGAGGTCTTCCGTGGCCGGCTGGAGCCGAACTCGGACGTGTTCTCCCTCGGCGCGATGCTCTACACGCTCGTCGCCGGTTCGCCCCCGCGGCGCGGCACCGATGGCTGCGAGGTCGACGCCTTCCTCGCGGCCAGGGGCCGCCTCTCGCTGGAGGCCGATCTCGGGGTGCTGGACGACGTCCTGCGTGCGATGCTCCGCGTGGAGCCCGCCCGTCGTCCGGACGCCGCGGAGGTTCTGCGCCGGATGACGGAGATCGCGGGCGAGGTCCATGCGACCGCGGCCGTCCTCGCCCGCGGCCTGGCCAGCGACATGCACAGCGCCATGGACTTCCGGACGGACGGGGACGCCGGCGGCGGCGTCATGGCCGCCGTCAGGAACCACCCGCGTCTGGTCGGCGCGACCGTGGCCGTCGTGGCCCTGGCGGTGGCCGTGCCCATCGTCCTGTCGGCGTCCGAGGAGGGCGGCGGCGCGCAGGCGGGAGAGCGGGAGCGTGCCGTGCCGCCCCCGTCCTCGGCGGGGCCGGCGTCCGTCATCGGCGATCCCCGCACGGCCGATCCGTGCGCGCTGACCGAGCCTGTCCCGCTGGGCCGGTTCGGCGACACCGAACTGGACCCGGCCTACGGCAACTTCGACCGGTGCGACGTGCTGGTTCAGCCGGACGGCGACAGCGTCGTGGACGTCAGGGTGCAGCTCAGCCGCGACCCGGCCCCCGAGCAGCCGGCTCCGGCCAGGACCGTGGGACGGGTCGGCGTCGTGGAACACCGCCCCGAGCGCGACGCGTGCTTCCGGACGTTGCTGCTGGCCGGGGAGGGCGACACCACCGTGACGGTCACCGCCAAACGCGATGAACAGGGCAGAGCGCCTCTGTGCGCCATCGCCGACGTCGCCACCGGCAGCGCCGTCTCCGCGCTGAACAGCGGCCCGCTGCCCCGCCGGACCCTGCCCGCGCGATCGCTGGTGCATCGGGACGCCTGCGCGCTGCTGCCCGCCGGCGCGCTCGAGGTCATCCCCGGCATCGACGCCGACGACCCCGAGGCCGGGTTCGGCGGCTGGCGGTGCGCGTGGGCGAGCACGACCCGCGAGCTCTGGCTCGACGTGCGCTTCGACCAGGGGGGACCACCGAACGCCACGAACGGCTCCGCCACCCGGCTCAACGGCTACCGCACGTTCCTGCGGCCGAAGGCCGAAGGCGACAGGACGTGCCTGGCCCAACTGGTCTACCGCGCCCACAACAACCAGGTGGAAACCGTCAACTTCGTCGTCGGCGGGTCACGCTCCGCCGATCGGCTCTGCCAGCTGGCCAGGCGGCTCACCGCGTCCGCCGCCGCCCGGCTGCCCCCTGCCTGACCCTGCCTGACCCTGCCTGCCCCTGGCACGTCCCGGGATTCGGGACGGGTCCCGGGGCGGGCGGTGGATGCTGATGTGCGGGCCACCTGGAGCCTTTGTCCCTGAAGGAGACGAGCGATGCTTTTCCCTGACAGCCTTGCCCGTGGCGTCACGCCCGTTCGTCCCGGCACGCTGCACGCCCGTACCGTCACGGGCGGCGTCAGAGCGGCCCCGCGCACGGGCGCCGTCATCAGGTTCGGCAGGGCCGGGCAGCCGGAGGTGGACCTGGGCGTCGGCGAGGACGACCTGCACGTGAGCCGCCAGCACGGCGAGCTCACCTACCGCAGGCGGCAGTGGTGGCTGCGCAACACCGGCCAGCAGCTCGTCCGGCTGCCGCGCGGGCAGTTCCTGCACGCCACGACGGAACCCATCCCCCTTGCCACCGGCTACACGCCGCTGTTCGTGAAAGGCTCCGGCTATCGCGAACACCTGGTCGAGTTGTACGTGGCAGGCCACGACGACGAAGGGCTGGTCCCGCGCCGCCGAGCCGACACCCTGCCGCCCAAGATCTGGCCGCTCGACGACGTCGAACGGCTGCTTCTCGTCGTCCTCGGCCGCCGGTACCTGCTGTACGAGGAGAACCCCCGTCCGCTGACCTACCGGCAGGCCGCCGACTACCTCGCCGACATCCGCCGGGACGAGAACTGGGGCGAGCGCAAGATCGAGGCCAGGGTCGAGACCGTGCGTCGTCGTCTCGACGCGGGCGGGTTTCCGTTTCCGCTGATCCACGACATGGCGACGGGCAGGCCCAGCGACAACAACCTCCTGCACAACCTGCTGAGGGGCCTGGTCGACTCCACGACCCTCGTCCCGACGGACCTCGAACTGATGGAGGACGACCACCACGACTGAACCCGCCGCCGCGCGCAGGTCTCCGCAGCTCAGGCCGACGCCGAAGGCGGGCGGATTGGTCCGGGGTGTACCGATATGCGAGCGCTGATTTCGGTATGTTGCGTAGTTTGAGACCGACCGAAATCTGCGACAGAAGGGAACGGCACGTGCTCGACGATGCCGGCCTGCAGGCGCTCCGCGAGGCGGCGCGCCTATCCCCGGACAACCTCCCCCTGCGGCAGCACCTCGCCGGCCAGCTCCTGGCCAAGGGGTATCTCGCCGAGGCCGAGGCCGAATACCGCGCCGCGCTCGTGCTCGCGCCCAAGAACGCCGACATCACGGCCGGGCTGGCGGAGGCGTTCGTCCGGCAGAGCGCCCACGGCGCGGCGCTGGCGGCGCTCGAACCGTTGCTGGCCTCGCCCGGCTACCCGCCCAGGCTGGGCGTGCTGGCGGCACGGGCGCTGTTCGGTGAGGGCGACACGGCGAGGGCGGGGTACCGCTACCACGAGGCGGTCTCCCGTGACCCGTCCGTGGCCGACGCCGACCTCGCCGCCCGGCTGTCGGCCCCGCCCGCCCCGCTGTACGCCACCCCGGAAACCCCTCCAGCGGCCGCCGCGCCGGCGGGCGAGACCAGCGCGGAGGTGGAGCGCTCCGGCCTCACCTTCGCGGACGTGGCCGGCATGGACACGGTCAAGGAGGCGCTGCGGGTCAAGCTGCTGCTGCCGATCCAGCAGCCGGAGCTGTTCGCCGCGTACGGCAAGCGCGCGGGTGGCGGGGTGCTGCTGTACGGGCCTCCGGGAGCGGGCAAGACGCACCTGGCCAGAGCCGCCGCCGGTGAGCTCGGCGCGTCCTTCGTCAGCGTGGGGCTGGCCGACATCCTGGACATGTACATCGGCTCCAGCGAGCGCAACCTGCGGGCCACGTTCGAGCTGGCACGCCGCAACCGCCCGTGCGTGCTGTTCTTCGACGAGGTCGACGCGCTGGCCGCCCGCCGCTCCGACATGCGCCAGGCGCACACGCGGCAGATCGTCAACCAGTTCCTGGCCGAGCTCGACGGCGTGGACCAGAACGCCAACGAGGGCGTCCTGGTGCTGGCGGCCACGAACGCGCCCTGGTACGTGGACGTGGCCTTCCGCCGTCCCGGCCGGCTCGACCAGCCGGTGTTCGTCCCGCCGCCCGACGCCGCGGCGCGCGCGGCCATCCTGCGCATCCTGTGCCGTAACAAGCCCCTGGCCGAGATGGACTTCGACGCGGTGGCGCGGGTCACCGACCATTTCGTCGGAGCGGACCTGAAGGGCCTGGTGGACCGGGCGGTGGAGGCGAAGCTCCAGCAGTCGATCAGTGCGGGCCGTCCCATCCCGCTGTCGACGCCCGACCTGCTGGCCGCCGCGAAGAGCGTGCGGCCCACGGCGGTCCGCGAGTGGATGGCCACGGCGCGCAACTACGTGATGCACGCCAACGACTCCGGCGCCTGGGACGAGCTGATGCCCTGGGTCAAGGGCAAGTGGTGACGGTCGCCGACCCACTCCAGCGGGCGCGGACGCTCATGCAGATGCGCCGCCCGGCCGAGGCCGAGCGGGAGCTGCGCGGCCTGCTCGCCCAGGAGCCGCAGCACACCACCGCGCACGCCTTCCTGGCGCTCGCCCTGGTCGAGCAGGGCAACGTGGCCGAGGCGGTCGCGGAGGCGCACGAGGCGGTGGGGCTGGCGCCCGACCAGTGGTTCTCGCACTACGCGGCCGGACAGGTGTACTACCGCGCCCGCCGGCCCGGCGAGGCGATGGCCGCCGTCAACGCGTCCCTGGACCTCGAGCCCGAGTACGCGCCGACCTGGGAGCTGCTGGCCCGCACGCAGATGCTGACGGGCCAGTGGCCCCAGGTGGCCGAGGCGGCGCGCCGCGGGCTGGCCATCGATCCGCACGATTCGGACCTGGCGAGCCTGCTGGCGCTGGCCCTCACCCATCTCGGGGACGCGGAGCAGGCCAGGGCCGCCGCCGCGCACGCCGTCCAGCTGGACCCGGAGAGCGCCACCGCGCACCTCGTGTACGGCCGTGCGGCGCTGGCCTTCGGAGATCCCCGGACGGCGGCGGACGCCTTCCGCGAGGTGCTCCGCCTCGACCCCGGCTTCGACCAGGCCAGGGATCTCCTCGTGACGGCGCTGAAGCAGCGCAATCCCCTCTACAGGGGGCTCGCGCGGCTGCGGGGCCGGTTCCGCGGCGGTTGGCGGCTGGTGTTCCTGCTGCCCGCGGTCCCGCCCCTCATCGCGGTGTTCGTGCTCATCGCGGTGCTGCACTGGGCGGCCTGGGTCGCCGAGGCGTGGACCACGCTGCGGCTGGCCCGCGCCAAGGCCACCCGGCTGCTCTTCGAGGGCGCCGAGGCCCGCGTGGCGGTGCTGGGGTGCTGCCTGGTGGCCGTGGGCGCGGCGCTGCTCGTCCTGGGGGTGGCGCTGGGCCAGGACACGATCGGCACCGCGGGCGTGGCCGTCATGGCCCTGGTCACCCCGGTCCAGGAGGCCGTGCACACCGGCTCGGCCCGCGGGCGCGCGGTCCTGTACGGCTGGACGGTCCTGCTCGTCCTGGCCATCGTCACGTCGGTGGTTCTCACCTCGGTGACCACGGCGCTGCTGGGCGTGTACGCCGGGCTGGCCACGATCTGGGTGGCGGCGGGCGTACGACGCGTACTCGGCCACGACGGGTGACAGAGGATCGCCGGAAAGGCGGAAGCGGGTTATGCGCCTGCCAGATTCCTCATCGTTTCGGGCGCCGCAAACACGGTGAAACCGCTCGTACCAAACCGCCGTTCTCCGGAGAGAGTAAGGGAACACTGATACCTTGACTCTTGGCCGGGAGGTGACCGTCATGGAAAGCATCCTCCTGCGAGGGCTCGTGTGGGAGACGAGATCAGGGCGATTCCAGTTGGATCGGGATGAGCTGAGCGCGCGGCCCGGACAGGTGTGCGTGGTCGTCACCAAGCAGGCAGCCATCGCCGATGCCTTCGTGGATGTCCTTGTCGGTCTCGCGGTGCCGCTTGACGGGAGCATCCGGGTCAGCGGCGAGTCAGTGGCCTCCCAGCCGGCCGGGTCCAGGAAGATGGCGTTGGTGCCGCTGGGTGGTGGGCTGTTTCCGCACATGACGGTGGAGGCCAACATCGCATATCCGCTGGGGCCTGGCCGGTCCAGGAGCTATCGCGGAAAACTCGCCAGGTATGCGGCGCGGCGCGTCGGAATGGAGCCCTTTCTGCGCCGATATCCTCCGGCGCTGTCGGCCGATGAGCAGGTGAAGGCGTCTTTGGCCCGAGCGCTGTGCGGCGAGCCCGCGGTCGTGGTGTTCGAGGATCGCCGAGGTCATGCGCCCTGCCACACCGCGGTGGCCGCGGCGGTCCGCGCCGACGTGGCGGTGATCGTCGTGACCGATGATCCCTCCCGCGTCGAGGGGGCCAGCGAACAGCCCGCGTGGGAGGTGGTCGAGAGCGATGAGACGTAGGCGGGCGCTGGCTGCGCTCGGCGGCCTGGCGGTGGCGGCGGCCGGATGCTCTCTTGGAGGTGACACCGCGCAGATCGCCTGCGTGTGGAGCGGCCGGGAGCTGTCGGCGTTCAAATCCGCCCTGAGGCAGGTTGGGGCCGACGCCACGACGTTCACCGTGGGCGACGACATCGGGCCGCTGCTGAGGAGCCAGGTGGCGCCCGCCATGCTGCCTGACGTCGCGATCGTCCCTCAGCCCGGTCTGGTGACCGATCCGCTCTCCCGGCTCCAGCCGCTCACCTCGCCGGATCCACAACGCTGGAGCAGGCTGGTGACGCGTGACGGGCGGGTCTACGGGATCTGGTTCAAGGTCTCCCACAAGTCGCTGGTGTGGCATCGCCGGTTCGGTGCCACGCCACCTCGAGACTGGCCTGGCTGGGTCGGCTGGTGCCAGGATCTCGCCGCGAAGGGGCAGCATCCCCTCTCGCTGGGCGCGGCCGACGGCTGGGTCCTGACGGACTGGTTCGAGAACGTCCTGCTCGGCATCGATGTCGACACCTACAGGCGGCTCTCCACGGGAGGCGACGACTGGGCTCACCCGTCCGTGTGGCAGGCCCTCGTCCGGCTCGGCAGGCTGTGGCAGATCAGCGGCCTGTTCCCCGGAGGGCCGCGGCGGGCACTGATCACACAGTTCGAGGAGTCGGTTCTCGACGTCTTCGCGCGCGGGCAGGCGCTGACGGTCGCGGGAGCCGATTCCGCCTGGCCGGTCATCCGGTACTTCGGCCGTTACCCGGCCGCCTGGTCCGCCTTTCCCGGCAGTCACGCCAGGCGCCCGCTCGTGGGCGGTGACGTGGCGGTCCTGCTGAAGGACAGCGAGGCAGGACAGCAGCTCATCTCCAGGCTGCTTTCCGAGGCCGCGGACGTGTGGGCGCGCGACGGCGGACTGCTGCCGCTGCGGCATCCTCCCCGCGACGCTCCTGAGGCGTTACGCGCACCCGAGCTGTGGAACGACGTGCAGAGCGGGGAGTTCGACCTGTCGGACCGCCTCACCGGCAGACTCGCCGCCGGGGAGGGCAAGGGCACGTGGAGGATCTTCAAGGACTTCTTCCGCCAGGTCGCCGTCGACCGGCTCACCCCCGAACAGGCCGCCGACACCGCGATCGTCAGCCTGACAGGACAGCGCGCGTGAGCCGCGCCGACGATCTCCTCTTCGACGTTTCCCCGGTCGAGGACACGCGGACGCCGCCGCACGGTCGGCGTTCCAGGCCGTGGCCGATGCTGCTGCTCCTGTTGCCCGCGGTGGTCCTGACCACCCTGCTGCTCATCGCCCCCCTGGTGGCCACCGCCGTCGAAGGCTACGGGCACATCGGGGTGCTGCTCGACAACGAGCAGGTACGGCAGGCGACGGCCAACAGCCTGCGGTTCGTCGCCCTCGTACCCGTCATCTGCCTGGCCGGGTTCCTCCTGGCCCTGCTGACCAGAGCCGTGCCGCCGCTGATGCGCAAGGTCCTGCTGGCCGCCCTCATCATCCCGTCCGTGGCCTCTCCGCTCGTGGTCGGGGTGACCTACCGCCTGCTGTTCGACCCCGACCCCGCGCGGGGCACGGTGAGCGCGCTCCTGCCGGACGAGAATCTCAGCGCCTTCCTCGGCCAGGACGGCATCGGCCTCATCCTGGCCCTGGCCTTCGCCTGGCAGTGGACCGGCCTGGCGGTGTTCGTGCTGGACCTCGGCCTGGCCGGCCTGCCCTCTCGGCTGCTGCGCGCCGCCAAGGCGATGGGAGCGGGGCCGCTGCGGCGGCTGTGTACCGTGGCGCTGCCGGCCTTCTCCCCTTCGGCCGCGCTGTCCCTGCTCATCGTGCTGGTGGCGGCCGTGCGCGTCTTCGAACTGGTGATGATCACTGCCCCCGGTTCCATGCAGGACCGCACGGCGGTGATCGGGCTGGTGTGGTGGCGCCAAGGAAACGAGCTGGGAGAGGGAGCGTCGGCGGCGCTGTCGATGTCGATGTACGCGGTCGTGATCGTGCTCGCCGCCGTGCTGGCGCTGTGGGGGCTGGCCGGGCAGCGGCCCGCCGGTGAACTGCCGGCCGAGCGGGCGTTGCCCCGCACCAGGCCCGCCGGCCCCGCCATCGGCCTGGTGACGGCCGCGGTGTGGTCGCTCCCGCTGCTCGTCCTGGGCCTGACGTCCGTGCGCGAGCCGAAGGAGGCGGCGCTCAGCGGCTGGTGGAGCGGCGGCTACGGACTCGGCTCGTACGCCGAGGCGTTCGCCGGCGGAGAGCTGGCCGGCGCGCTCACCACGACCGCGGTCCGCGCGCTGGTGGCCGCCGCCCTCGTCGTCAGCGTCGCCGCACCGGCGGCGTTCGTGCTGACCTGGGGTGGCCTGCCGCGGACGGTACGCCTGACGCTGATCGCACTGGCCGGGGTCCTGGCCGTCGCCCCTCCGCAGGCTGTCGCCGGGCCGCTGTTCAGCACGCTGAAGGGGCTCGGAGTGTTGGGCGCACCGGCGTTCCTGACCCTGATCTACGCCGCGCTCGGCCTGCCGCTGGCCATCCTGATGCTGCGCAACGCGTTCGCCTCCGTGCCGCACTCCGAGGTCCGTCGCGACCTGATGCGGCCGGACCCGGGCACGGCGCTGTTCACCGTCCTGACGCATCGCCGGTCGGCCCTCGTGGCGGTGGCCGTGGTCCAGTTCGTGCTCGTCTGGAACGACCTCGTCGTGGGGCTGGTTCTCGGCGGATCCACAGCCGGTCAGGTGACCACCGCCATGGTCGGCCAGGCCCGCCAGTTCGTCACCTCATCAGGGCCGCTGGCGGCGGGCTCGATGACGGCCCTGCTCATCACGCTGCTCGTCATCGGCTCGACGTGGCGGCACCTGCTTCCCGGGCTGCGTCTGTGCCTGGGGACGCACACCCGAGAGGGCCGCCGATGAACTGGCGGGCCCCGCTCAACCGGCTGGTGGAAGCCACCAGGGCACGGCCGTGGCGGGCCGCGGGTGTGGGCACCTCGACGCTCTTCGTCGCGGTCGTCGTGGACATCATCGCCAACCTGACCGGCAACATCCTGCTGAACATCAGCGCCTGGCTGGCGGTCGGAGTCCTGGCGGCGCTGCTGATCGGTTACCTGCTGGCCTTCGGCGGCGGCCGGCCTGCCCCTCACCCGCAGCTCGCGCCCCGAGGCGAGATGCCGGAGCCGAACTCCTTGCTCGGCCGCGAAGACCTCCTCGTCACGGTCGTGCGGGAACTCATGGAGCACGGGATGATCACCGTGCACGGACCTGTCGGCATCGGTACCTCGGCCCTCGCCATCAACGCCGCCTGGCGGCTGACGGCCGCCCCCCGCTACTACGCCGATCTTCGCGGGCCGGACCCGGGCCGGGCCGAGGACGTCCTCAGCGTGGCCACCCGGGTGCTCGGCACCCTCAAACTGCCCTCCCGGGAGATCACCTCGGCCGAAGAGGCCTTTCCCATGCTCGACGAGGCCCTGCGCGGCACGGGTGCCGTGCTCGTCCTGGACAACGTCGACAACTGGCATCAGGTCGAGTGGCTGGCCAGGCCGATCGAAAGCGCGTGGATCATCGTGGCGGGGCATCTGCCGACCGACCACGTGCCGGCCATCATGCCGCGTGTCCACGTCGACTGGCTCGAACCCGATCACGGGCTCAGGCTGATGCGGGAGGTGGGCCTTGGCCCCTGGATCGACGCCGAACCCCAGCAGGCCGGCGAACTGGCCGCCTCCTACCTCCGAAGCCCTTCAGTGATCATAAGTGTGGCCGACTGGCTCGTTCGCAACCGCGCGGTCACGCTCACCGCCCTGCTCGGCGACCTGCAGAAGAGCACCGAGCGCGGGCATGGTGAAGCAGCACTGGGGTTCATTCTGAGCAGGCAGCTGAGCGGCGCCTCCCAGCCGGCGCGGCGGCTGCTCGCCTACCTCGTCGGCGCCCCGGTCGCCGAGCTGGGCGCGGATGCGGCGGCCGAGCTCACCGGCGACAGCCGCGAGACAGTGGAACGGCACGTGGCCGAGCTCACCGACCGCCTGCTGGTGGAGCGGGTCGGGCCGCACAGATACCGGACGATCGACGCCGCAAGGCCGGCGGCGGCCCGGTTGAAGCCGCGCGAACGGCACCGTAGCTGGTCCAGGCTGATCACCTTCTACGCCGGGCAGGCCGAGAGCTACGCGGCCGAGCTCCGCTCGGCTCACCATCACGGAGCGAGAGCGTGGTTCCAGACCGAGGACATCACGCTCCTGGAAACCATCGAGGCCGTCTCCGACCAACCGGCCAAACCCTACAAAGCCGTTCTGCCGAACCTGACACGTATCGCTGACGCCCTCGACATCTGGTTCGAGCTGGCGCAACGTGCCAGCTTCCGCAGCCGTACCGCTGACGCCGTGGCGCGACTTGCCGACACCCTCGACGACCCGGTTCTCCGCCTCGCGGCCGGCCTACGCCGCGCCGCCCTGGCGCGCGCGGCCGGTCAGTTCGCCGAAGCCGGCAACCGGTGGAACGAGGCGGCCGCACGGTGGCCGCACCGGGCCTGGACCCCTCAGATCCACACCTCCCATGCCATCCAGCTCATGGTGACGGGCGATGACTACGAAGGGGTGGAGCGGGCGTTGCTGGACTGCCGCGAGTCGCTGCCCGGCGGAGATTCCTTCGGCCGCGTCGTGGAACTGGTCAACCGGGCCTCGCTGCGACTTCGCCACGGCCAGAGCGTCGCCGCCTCCGATCGTCCGGAGGCAGCCCAGAAGCTCTACGCCGAGGCGAGAGACCTGCTCATCCTCGCGCTGGGCGACGACGTCGACGACATCGGGCTGCAGGCCCACGCCCACGAACTGCTCGGGCTGGCGTCGTGGCTCCTCTCCCAGCCCGAGCGAGCCACCAAGCACTGGGAAGAGGCGAGACAGCTCTACGAGCAGGTCCACGACTCCCCCGGGCGGGCGCGCTGCCAGCTCCACCTCGGTACCAGCCTGATGGCGGCCGACCCCGAACAGGCAGCGGAGCTGCTGACCGAGTCGCTGCACGACAGGCACGGCGTGAGCGTCGCCCTGGCCCACCTGCATCTGGCCAGGCTCGGCCACCACGTCGACGACCATGTCGTCAAGGGGCTTGCGGCGCTGCCCACCCACAACGGCCACGGCGAGCCCACACAGGTCGCGGAGATCCGCAGACGACTCCAAGCCCTGAGGCCGTCCTCGACCGAATGATCGCTCGCCCCTCAGGTCGAGCCCAGGTCACGGTAGACGGTCTCGACGGTGACCGGCACAGCGTCCACGACATCGGGATGCTGCAGGAGGACCTCGACTGGACCCGGTTCGGCTGGCATCAATCGGTCACCTTCTCCCCTGTGCGCGTCTCGTCAGGAGCGAAGGGAAGGCAGCAGGCCACGCCGTATCAGAAAAGGCCGGCTCCGAAGGCTCCACGCAGAGCTGGAAAACTCAGGGCTGGCGTCGCTTCCCCTGAAGTGTGGACAATTACTGGAAAGGATCTCATGCTGGAAGACGCTGAAGGGGGGCACGGAATCCCTGGCTACCGAGAAGAGACGCTTCACCGGATCTGGTCGGACATTCTGGGCCACGAAGACTTCGGCCCTGCCGACGATTTTCGTCGGCGTCGGCGGCACGGAAAAGGACCTCCTCGAACTTGGCCGCCGGATACGGCGCTCCTTCGGGTACGACATCTCGCTCGACAGCCACGGCGGCGACCTCACGATCAACGCCATCGTGATACTGCTGAGAGGCAGCGCGACAGAGAGTGCCGCCCGTTCGCTCGTCACCTTCCAGCCCGGCGACCCCCGCGATGAACCGCTATACGTTGACTTCCTCCCCCTGTCAAAGGAAGGGGGACTCCCACCCTCGCGAGTGAGGTTTCCTGCTTCACAGCCGACCGCACCCGGGAGGACCCGGAATGTCTCACGTCAGCTCCACAGGCGGGCGCCGCTTGACCAGCGGCCAGAATGTTCTTGGCGGCGTTGGTGTCCCGGTCGTGCCGGGTGCCGCAGGGCGGGCAGTGCCACGTCCGGGTGGCCGGCGAGAGTTCGGCGAGCAGGTGCCCGCACGCCGAGCAGGTCCTGCTGGGGGCACCAACGATCGATCACGATCAGGTCGTGCTCGCGCACCAGGCGGGCGCTGGTCTCGTGCAGGACATCGGCGCGGGCGTCACGGACCTTGGTATACGCGCGGAGCCCTGGCGGTCGCCGGAATTGATACGCGCCTGGATGGAGAAGGTGGCTGACGGGATGCCGGACATCGACGTCTCGCCCGGCTGGGGTGACGGCACGGCGAGGGTGGAATCCCTCAGGGACGCGCGGATGCGCAAGGTCGGATGGGAGCAGGCGGGCAGGGCCGAGATGCTGCGCGCGTCCCGTCGTGAGAGCGGTCTGAGCGAGATCGCGGAGATCCTGGGTGTCGCTCCGAACCCCGCGGCAGGTGGCTGAATGGCGAAGACCCGGCTCGAAGGAGGCAACGACGGGGGCGCGATCCGCGTGGGCGCGACGGTCCGGCGGGCCGTGAACACCTGGACGCCCGCGGTCCACGAGCTCCTCAGGCACCTGGAGGGCAAGGGCTTCGCCGGAGCGCCGCGCGTCCTGGGCTTCGACGACGAAGGCCGCGAGATCCTCACCTACCTCGAGGGCGAGACCATGGGCAACCGCCTGGTGTGGCCCGGGTGGACGCGGACCGAGGACACTCTCCGCCAGGTGGCTCGGTGGCTGCTCGCCTACCACGCGGCCGTGTCGGACTTCGTCCCCCCGCGGGACGCCGCCTGGCGAGGCGGTGGCAGGTGGGCGCCCGGGTTGATCATCGCGCACAACGACGCGAGCCCGTTCAACGCCGCCTGGCACGAGGGGCGCCTGGCCGGCTTCTTCGACTGGGACTTCGCCGGCCCGATCACCGTGGAATCCGACGTGGCCTGGACCGCGCTGAGCTGGGTCCCCCTGCACTCGCGGCGCGTGGCGGCGACGGAGGGCTTCACCGACTTCGACGCCCGGCCCAGGCGGCTGCGCCTGTTCCTGGACGCGTACGGATGGCACGGCGACCCCGGGGCGATCATCAAGGAGGTGCAGGCGCGCATGAGCGCACGCGCCGACGACATACGGCGGGGCGCGGCCCGCGGCGACCAGTTGTACGCGAAGTTGATGCAGCGGGGATTCGCCGCCGACATGGACCGGGCCGTTCAGGAACTGAATGACTTCGCCGACGCGCGAAAAGATTGACAGCTTATGCGGAGGATCACTCACCGCACCGGCGACATTTCACGGGTAGAATCCAGGTGATTCACCCGAGAGGAAGAGGGGAAGCTATGAAGCGACGTCCCGTAATGCTGAAGGTGAACGAAGAGCCGTTGCGTGTCGGAGCTGTCACGGCGTCGAACTCCGTAGGCAACTGATCCGATAGTCCGGGTGAGGCGGAGGCCGGGTCTTCCGCCTCATTCCCGGCTGAAGGCATTGGGTGCGGCATGAGCGATTCGGGATGGCGTCCGCGCCTGCGGGAAAGCGTGATTGTGCAGATGGACGGGGACGAACTACTGTTCCTGTGCACCGCCGATCGGACCGTGAAGCGATTTACCGCAGACGACTTCGTGAAACGCGTCGTGGTTCTCCTGGACGGGCGGCGAACCGTTGACGACATCGAGAGAATGGTCTGCGACGGCGATTCGGAAAGGCGTGAGGATCTGCGCGACGTTCTCACGGTCCTGTCCGAGGAGCGGATTCTGAGCAAGGTCGGCGACGTCGCCGAGGAGTTCGGGCGGCTGGGCGGCGAGCGTGCCGAGTTCTACGACCGGCAGTTACGACTCCTCCAGGACTTCTGCGACGAGGGCCTGGCCGACTGCGCGAGCGGGGTCCAGCTGCAGAAGCGTCTCGACGGCTCCACCGCGGTCGTCTGCGGCGTCGGCGGGCTGGGCGGATGGGTGACGCTGTCACTGGCGAACGCCGGTGTGGGAACGATCCGGCTCTGCGACTTCGACCGGGTGGAGCCGTCGAACCTCACCCGGCAGGCGCTGTTCACCGCCGCCGACACGGGACGGCACAAGGTCGACGCCGCCGCCGCCAGGCTCCGCGCCGTCAACCCCTTCATCACGGTCGAGCCCGTGAACCGCAGGATCGACGGCCCCGGCGATCTCGCCGATCTGCTGGACGGAGCGGACGTCCTGGTCAACGCGGCGGACCAGCCGTCCGCGAACGACGTGGCCGGCTGGGTGGCCGAGGCGTGCTGGCCGGATGTCCCGCACATCATGGGCACCGGGTACGCGTACCACATCGGGGTCATCGGCACGACGATCGTGCCGGGGCGGTCGGCGTGCTGGGCGTGCGTGCGCGCCGAGACGTTCGCCGACCACGGTCGCGACCGCATGAAGTCGCTGGTGGGCAAGCGAGAGAAGGCGGGCGCGATCGGAGCCCTCTGCGGGCTCGTGGGCAACATCCTGGCGTGGGAGGCGGTCCGCGTCCTCACCGGGCTTCCGCCGGCGTTCACCGGCCGCTGGACCGAGATCGACTTCTGGCCGCTGGAGCTGCGATCCAGGCCCATCCCGCAGAGACCGGACTGTCCCGCCTGCGGTGCGGGGTCCCTGACGGCCGGCCTTGGATAGCCGTCCACTAAGCGGATACAGCGGGGCCGCCCGGGGTCGGCGTAGGTGAGTGCCGTGCGGTCAGCTGGGCTTCGGGGTGGAATGGAGGATCTTGACGGCTTCCGCGGGGGTGATGACGTGGTCGGCGACCAGCTTGGCGGTGGTCTTGGCGACGTACGCGGTCAGCTGGGGCCCTTCGTAGCGTTCGTCCTCGATGAGGTCTTCGAGGGTGCAGCCGTCGGGGCGGAACCGGTTGGCCACGCCGCTGTCGGCGGTCTTGACGACCACGGTCGGTGAGATGTCGGAGTGCGGGCAGGCGTCCGGGGGCGGGGTGTACCGGAGCAGGTGGGCGCCGCCCTGGACGGCGTTGTTGGCGGCCTTGACCCCGCTGCGGAACCACAGGTTGCCCTGCGCGTCCTGAGAGGTCCGGTACGTCCCGCTGTCGCGCACGACCGTGAACGCGTACGACAGCGGGTCGATCCGGATCAGCTCGCCGTCGAGCGAGGCGTACACGTGCGAGTCGGGATTGACGTGCAGCTCGTCCTGGACTCCGCTGT
Source organism: Nonomuraea sp. NPDC000554 (assembly GCF_040300065.1). Taxonomy (NCBI): domain Bacteria; kingdom Bacillati; phylum Actinomycetota; class Actinomycetes; order Streptosporangiales; family Streptosporangiaceae; genus Nonomuraea; species Nonomuraea sp. NPDC000554. Next base: position 231,239 of record NZ_JBEPDC010000017.1, read on the forward strand.
ACCCGGCGGGCAGCGTGATCCGCCGGACCACCGTGGAGGTGGCCGGGTCGAGGACGAAGACGGTCCCGTCGGCGAGACCCCAGAGCTTCCCGTCGGGGCCCTCGACGACCGAGGTGATCGAGGACGCGCCCGGCACGGGTGTGAGCTCGCCTGTCTTGGCCCCGTCGGCCAGGGAGTAGGTGAACAGCCTGGCCTCGGTGGCCTTCGGGGTGGTGCCGCCGCCGCCGTTGATCGTGGTGCCGCCCCACAGCGTGCCGCCCAGCACGGCGAGCGAGATCACTCCCTGGTCCTGCACCGGCGCCTTGAGGACGGTGTGCTGGCCGCTGCCGAAGTCGTAGACGGTGAGCGCCCCTCCCCACAGCCCGTAGTCGGGGGTGCTGCCGACGTACATCTTGCCGCCCGAGGTCGCGAACGCCTGTGGCCTGTTCTGCCCGTCGTCGATCAGACGGAACAGCTCGCGCGGGTTGGTGCCGGACGCCCACGGCCGGGCGGGGTCGTACTCGAGCACGGCCCCGCTGGGATACGTCCCGAGGTACAGCTTGCCCGAGCGCCAGAACAGGCCGTCGGCCTGGCCGGCGCGGCCGAGCTCGGTGACCTTGCCGGTGGCGGGGTCGAGGGTGGCGAGGGTGCCGTTGATGTAGAGGTTGGTGTAGATCTTCCCGTCCTGGCCGGCGCTGACGTTGTTGATGTCGATCGGCTGGGCGGGAAAGGGCAGCTTGAAACGTTGGGACGCGCCGGTGCGCGGGTCGTAGGAGAGGGCGTCGCCGAAGTAGTTCCCGATCAGGGCGTAGAGGGTGCCGTCGACGAAGCCCCAGCCGACGCCGGGCCCGCCCGCCGTGACCGGGCCCGGCACGGGTTCGGGCCGGTCGGCGGCCAGGTCGTAGCGCCACAGCGCGGTGCCGGAGGTGAAGTAGACGTAGCCGCCCTCGGCCGTGCGGGTGGTGCCGCGGGAGCTCATCGTGAAGCCGTCGGCGAGGACCGCGCCGGTGTCGGGGTCGAGCACGAGCCCTTGAAGCTTGTTGCGTTTGACGAAGAGCCTGCCCGCGACCAGGTTCAGGTCGTACGGATAGTTCGGGTCACCGCGTAGCGCCTCGGGCCAGATGTCTCGCTTGTCGCCCGTGCGGAGATCCATCCGGATCAGGTGGCCGCCCGTGCCGATCGAGGCCCACAGCAGCTCCCGCTCGGCGTCGACCGCCACGTCGGTGACGTACTGCTGGCCGTCGTCCATGCGGCCGAGGTCGCGGAAGCCGGTGCCAGGTGAGTAGGAGAACGCGTGCGCGTCCGGATAGGTCCCGCCGTAGACGGTGCCGTTCTTGCCGGGCTGGAATCCGTACAGCACCGTCTGGCCGGCCACCGGCGCGCCCAGGTCGACGGCCTTGTCGCCGTCGACGCGGTACACGTGCCCGTTGGGGTAGCTTCCCGCGTACACGGCCCCGTCGTCGGCCTGGGTGATGCCCCAGGCGCCCGACGCGCCGGGGAGCTCCGCGGTGCCGAGGTGCTCGCGGGTGACCGGGTCGACCGTGGCCACCACGCCCGGCGTGCCCATCTGGGCGCTGTAGACGACCGGCCGCCCGGCCTGGTCCGTCCCGAAGACGCCTTCGAGCACGGTGAGCGCGCTGGACTGGACGCCGAAGTCGGTGACGGTCCCCGGCCCGAGCAGCAGCGTCGCGGACAGCAGGATCGAGGTCAGTTTCATGTGAGTTTCACCAGGTCCCGTCCGCGCAGTGTGTAGAGGGCGCAGCCGTCGGCGGCGAGCTTGGCCCCGTCGAACCAGTCACCCGCCAGCCCGTCGGCCACGGTCGAGACGCTGAGGTCGCGCAGGTCCACGCGGTAGACCCGGTCGCCCCTGCTGACCGCCTCGCCGGAGATCCCGTAGAGCCGCCCGTCCAGGACGGCCAGGTCGCCGCCGTGCGTGCCGACCCTGACGCTCCTGGTCACCCGCCGGGTCTCCGGGTCGGCCTCGAAGAGCACGCCCGAATCGGTCACCCCGTAGAGCCGGCCGCGCAGCCGTGCCACGTCGGCGATGAACTCTGCCCCTGGCACGGGTTCGAACTGCCACAGCAGCCTGCCCACGCGCAGGTCGTACGCGGCCAGCCGCGCGGTGCGGGTCTTGGGCGGCAGCCCGAAGCCTTCCTGGATGTAGGTGCCGAGGTAGGCGACGCCGTCGTGGGCGGTCACGGAGTAGACGCTCTGGTCCGGCACGGCCGGCCTGCGCACGTTGAGCGCGCCGGTGCCCGGCCGGTACGTCGACAGCGCGCCGCCCTCCTGGCCGGGCTCCGGCTGGGTCGCGATCACCAGCGAGCGGGTGCCCGGGTCGTAGGCCATGTCGCGCGGCCTGTCCTGCCGGTTGCCGATCCTGGCCAGCAGCTCGGCGGTGTCGCTGCCCGGACGGTGGCCGTACAGCAGGGCCTGGGTGTAGACGCCGGCGTAGAGGCGGCCGTCGACCTCCGCCATCGACTTCGGCTCGCCGGGCAGGCCGATCCGCCGGGACCCGCCGGCCAGGTCGTGCACCTGCATCCCGCCCTTGCCGCCGAGGTAGACGCGGGTGCCGTCGGCGTAGACGGTCATCGGCTGCTCGGCTCCCGCGCGGAAGCCGCGGGAGACCAGGTTGCGGTAGTCGATCGCGCCGGTGGCCGGGTCGTAGACGAACGCCGCGCCGTCCTGGACTCCCCACATCTTGCCGTCGTGGGCGAGCAGCCGCGGCGTCCCTCCTTCGGGGTACGGGACGCCGAGCGCCTCCACCTTGCCCGCGCGGTAGCGGTACAGGGTGCCGGTGGGGCGGCCGGTGAAGTACACGTCCTGGCCGAGGAACTCCACGGCGGTCACGTACTTCTCCCCCGGGACGGCCACGATCGCGTGGTCGGCGGGGTCGGCCTTGTTCATGACGAGCAGCTCGCCCTGCGAGGAGATGCCCATCGCCAGCCGGGTGGGGCTGATGGCCATGCTGGCGACGAAGTCGCGCCCGGCCAGTTCGGCGGGCAGGATCTCCTTCTTCGCGCCGGTGGCGCGGTCGATGGCCACCAGGTGGGCGTGCGCGCCGACGCCCGCGTACACGGTGTGCTCGTCGGCGGCCAGGCTGCGCACGTACTGCTCGCCGGGGCTGGCGACGCCGAGGTCGCGGGTGCCGCCGGTGGCGGGGTCGTACTCGACGACCCTGCCCGTCTCGGACATGCCGAGGTAGATCTTACCGTCGGGCGAGGCGGCGAGGTTCCAGATGAAGTGGTCGTCGAAGGAGGCGGCCTTGGTGACCGTCCCGGTGATCGTGTCGAGCTTGTACAGGTCGGACGGGACGTGGGTGCCCACGTACAGGTCGGTGCCGACACGGGCCATGGCCCAGGCGCCGATGCCGGTGGGGATGTCGTGGTGGGCGGTCACCCGGTCGGCGGCGAGGTCGTAGGCGCCGACGACGTTGGGTGACAGGCCGCGGGTGACGGCGTAGAGCGTGTCTCCGACGAACTCGGCGTTGCCCAGGGCGTTGGTGACGCTGGCGGGGCCGAGGTCGGTGATCGTGCCCTCGGGAGCGCAGCGGGTGGAGGAGGCGGCGGCGGAGGCGGCGGGGGCGGGAGGTGTGACGAGGGTGAGGGCGAGGCAGGTCAGAGCGGTCCAGTGGCGTAACAGCGGCATGCGACGGCCTTCGCAGGATTACGGTCGTGGGCGAAAGTGCCAAATCGCGCAGCTTTTCGCCCCCTAAGGGATAACGGACCTGACCGTAAAATGCGAACGACGCCCTGTCAACCGATCACGAGGATCCCGGCTCAAAGCGCTCCTCGGCGGCTACCGGTTCGCCGGTCGCGGCCGTCGAGGACCCCTCGCCGCTGCCTCGCGAGCCGTCCCTCAGCAGGCCCGCTCTCAGAGGACCTTGCTGAGGAAGGCGCGCGTGCGCGGGTTGCTCGGGTTGTCGAGGACCTCCGCGGGCGGTCCGGACTCCACGATGACGCCGCCGTCCATGAACACCACCCGATCGGCCACCTCACGGGCGAAGCCGACCTCGTGCGTGACGACGATCATGGTGAGGCCGTCGTTGGCGAGGCCCTTCATGGTGGCGAGCACCTCGCCCACGAGTTCGGGGTCGAGCGCGCTGGTCGGCTCGTCGAAGAGCATCAGCTTGGGCTGCATGGCCAGCGCGCGGGCGATGGCGACGCGCTGCTGCTGGCCGCCGGAGAGCTGGCGCGGGTAGCTGTTCGCCTTCTCGGCCAGGCCGACCCGCTCCAGCAGGGCGAGGGCGCGCGTCCGGGCCTGGGCGCGCGACTCGCGGCGCACGCCCATGGGCGCCTCGATGATGTTCTGCACCACGGTGAAGTGCGGAAACAGGTTGAACTGCTGGAAGACCATGCCGATCTCCCTGCGCTGGCGGGTGATGTCCCGGTCGCGCAGGTGCTGCACCCGGCCGCCGGAGGCGCGGAAGCCGATCAGCTCGCCGTCGACGTGGATGGCTCCGCCGTCGATGGTCTCCAGGTGGTTGACGCACCGCAGGAAGGTCGACTTCCCCGACCCGGAGGGGCCCAGGATGACGACGACCTCGCCCTGCTCGACGCTGAGGTCGATGCCTTTGAGCACCTCCAGGTGGCCGAAGCTCTTGCGTACGGCCCTGGCGTGCACCATGGGCATGCTCATGACGGCGTCTCCTCGGAGGTCGGGGCTGCCACGGGCGTGCGCCGCCGGAACAGCAGGAAGCTCCAGAAGCTCTGGGGAGCGCTCCGCGTGGCGCCGCGCGCGTAGTGCCGCTCGATGAAGGACTGTCCCACGTACAGGACCGACGTGATCACGAGGTACCAGAGGCAGGCCACGATCAGCAGGGGGATGGTCTGGAAGGTGCGGTTGTAGATCGACTGCACGGTGTACAGCAGGTCGGCGAGGGCGATGACGCTGACCAGCGAGGTGGCCTTCAGCATGCTGATGACCTGGCTGCCGGTCGGCGGCACGATGAACCGCATCGCCTGGGGCAGGATGATCCTGCGGAACGTGCGCCCCCGGCTCATGCCGAGTGCCGACGCCGCCTCGGTCTGGCCGGGGTCGACGGAGAGCAGGCCGCCTCGGATGATCTCCGCCATGTAGGCGGCCTCGTTGAGCCCGAGTCCGAGGATGGCGGCGAGCAGCGGCGTGATCAGCTTGTTGGTCTCGGCCGTGAGGAACTCGGGGCCGAACGGGATGCCGAACGAGAGCTGCGGCATCAGGGCCGACAGGTTGTACCAGAGCACGAGCTGCACCAGCACCGGCGTGCCGCGGAAGAACCAGACGTAGAGCCCGGCGACGATCCGCGCGACCGGGTTCTGGGAGAGCCGGCCTATCGCCACGAGCACCCCTCCGGCGACGCCGACGGCCATGCCGATCACCGTGAGATAGAGCGTCGTGACGATGCCCGCCCCGATGACCTGGGCGTTGAGGTAGCGCCCGACCACGTCCCACTGGAAGTTGGGGTTGGTGACCAGCAGGTTCACCAGCTGGGCCGCCAGAACGAGCAGGACGATCGAGGCCACCCAGCGCAGCGGGTGGCGCGTGCGGGCGGCGCCCGCGACGTCGACCTCGGGGGGCGAGCGCCGGTCCGTCGCGGTCGTCACTGCTTCGCCGCCATGTTCACGCCGGCCTGCTTCAGCATGTTGCCGCCGGTGCCCCACTTGGCCATGACCTTCTCGTAGGTGCCGTCGTCGATCAGCTTCTGGAAGGCGTCCTTGAGCACGTCACGCAGGGGTGAGTCCTTGGCCACGACGGCCCCCTGGAAGAGGTCGTCGAATCCGTTGGCCTGGCCGGTGCCCGCCAGCTCCAGCGCGCCTCCCGACTGCTGGACGAAGTAGGTCAGGGGCGCCTGCGAGGAGAAGAAGGCGTCGGCGCGGCTGGAGCGGACGGCGAGGATCGAGGTGGGCTGGTCCTTGTACGACTGGACCTCGATCTTCTTCTTGCCGTCCTTGACGCAGGTGTCGGACTGCCCCTTGATCACCTTCTCGGCCGAGCCGCCGGCCATCACGGAGATCCGCAGCCCGCAGGTGTCGGCGATCGACTGGATCTTCTGCGGATTGCCCTTCGGGACGGCGAAGACGACGTACTCCTGCACCCAGTCGACGAAGTCGTTGGAGACCTGGCGCTCGGGGAAGTCGCCCACCGGCCCCAGGGCCAGGTCGTAGCGGCCGGCCGCGATGCCGGTGAGCGAGCTGGGCAGCCCGTCCACCGTGACATGTTCGATCTTGACGCCGAGCAGGCCGCCCAGCTCTTCGGACAGGTCGGCCGTGACACCGGTCAGCGACCTGCCGTCGGCCCCGGCGATCTCGTACGGCGGGAACGAGCCGTTGTTCACCGAGACCAGCTTGCCCGCGCTCTTCACCTTGTCGGGCAGGCGGTCGAACAGGGCCTGGTCCTTGGCGTGGCCGGCGGCGGCGGGGGCCGACTTGGCGTCGCCGACGGCGCCCTCGCTCTCCGGCGGGTTGGAGCCGCATCCGGCCAGCAGCAGGGCCCCGGCCACGACGGCGCTGACAGAACTGACGGCATGAGTCTTACGCATGGATGTTCCTCGGGGTGGGGTTGACGGTGAAGCGCCGGTTGGCCAGGACGGGAAGGCTGCGGCGGGCCTGTTCGAGATCGTCGGCCGAGGCTTCCGCCCAGAGCAGCCCTGGCGTGTCGGCGAGCCGGGCACGGGTGATGCCGAGCGGGTCGACGAACACGCTGGCGCCGATGTTGCGGCGGCCGCACTCACCGGACGCGGCCACGTAGTAGGTGTTCTCCAGGGCACGGGCGGTGACCATGACCTCCCAGTGCCACTCCTTGGCGGGCCCCCGCACCCAGGCGGCGGGCAGCGCCACGACCTGCGCGCCCTCATCGGCGAGGAGCCTCGCCAGCTCGGGGAAGCGCACGTCGTAGCAGGTCATCATGCCGACCTTCCAGCCCGCGCAGTCGAAGACGACCGGGGCGTCGGAGCTCGCCAGCACGTTGTCCGACTCGCGCCTGCCGAAGGCGTCGTACAGGTGCAGCTTGTCGTAGGTGGCGACGATCTCGCCGTCGCGCAGGGCGACCAGCGTGTTGATCACCCGGCCGTCCTCGGCGGGCCGGTGGATGCCGACGATCACCGTGGTGGACGTCCCGCGGGTGCGCTCGGCCAGGCCCGTGACGAACGGCCCGTCGAGCGGCTGGGCCGCCTGCCGGATCCGGACCGGCTCGTCCACGAACAGGGCCATCGCCCCCTCCGGGAGCACCAGCAGGTCCGCGTTCCCGGCGACGGCCTGGTCGAAGAGGTCGGAGCAGGTTTTCAGGTTGGCCGCCCAGTCCTCGGCCGAGGCGAACTGGCCGACAGCGACGCGCAGGTTGTTCATGAGGTGAAGAGCTCCTCGGGGTCGATGGGGGCGGGGGCGATCCCCTGGGCGTGCAGTTCCGCGCAGAAGGCCGCGGTCATCGCGGCGTTGGCGGCCGTCCCGTACGGCATCCAGTCCTCGCCGAAGACCTCCCGGGTCCGGCTCAGGTCGGCGAGCAGCCACGGGGTGGTGTCGGTGAGGAGGCGCCGCCGCGACAGCCACCACCGCTTGGACTGCTCGAAGAGCTCCTGTACGGCCTGCGGCAGCCAGGGGTGGCGCGCGACGACCTCGCGCTTGAGCGTCACCAGGTGGATGCCGGGGACGAAGCCGTGCCGGCGGTAGTAGCCGAGTTCGGCCGCCGGGTGGTCGTCCAGGAGGTGACGGAACCGGCTCTGCGGCGTGAAGAAGCCCGCGGGCATGAACGGCGTCATGAGCGCGTCGAGCCGTCCGGCGGCGAGGTCTTCCGCGAGCGAGCCGTCGCTCACGCTGACGTTGCCGGGCAGCTCGGCCGTGCCGACGCGGTCCTTGCCGGGCTCGGGCGCGTCCACGGCGCCGACCGTCCACTCGATCCCGTCCAGGTCGACTCCGGCCTCCCGCAGGAGCGCCCGCGTCCAGGTGTTGCCCGAGTCCGGCCAGCCGGTGAGGCCCACCCGGGCGCCTTTCAGGTCGGCGAACTCGCGCGCGTCACTGTCGCGGCTCACCAGTACGCATCGGTGCCGGAATCCACGCATCACGAAGACGGGGAGTCCCACCAGCCGGTCGTCGCCCGCGGCCGTGCCGAGGACGTACCTGCTGAAGGAGGTCTCTCCACCGTCCAGATCCGGCTCGCTCAGCACGTCGGGGGTGCTCGCGCGGGAGTCGAGCTCCAGGTCGAACGCCTCGGAGCGGATCGTTCCCGTCGCCAGGGGCACGAGGTGGTCCCAGTCCCGCAGAGCAAGCCGAATGCGTGGTTTCGTCACAAATACTCCTTCTGGCGATGTATTGCGCTGTACCTTATGTTCAGCCGATTAAGCGATACAAGACATGCTTTGTTCCTGAACATACTTTTGTCCGATTGGAGATTCCGTGGAGGTGGACTCCGCCTGGCTCGCGCTGCAAGTTCGCGAGCCCAGCGCGCGTGGCATCGCCACCTGCCTGATCGACCTGATCAGGCAGGAAACCCTGCGGCCCGGCGCGCGGCTGCCCACCGTCCGCGGCCTGGCCCGCGAGCTCGGCGTCAGCCCGGGCACGGTCGCGGAAGCCTGGTCGGACCTGCGTAAACACCGGCTGATCGGGACGGAGGGCAGGCGCGGAACCGTGGTGCTCGGCCCCCCGGGAGTGCCCCACCCGGCGCGTTACGAGCGGATCGGCGACTTCGGCAGCAGGCTGGCCATCGACCTCGCCATCGCATCGCCGGACCGGACGCTGCTCCCGCCCCTTGACGCCGCGCTCGCCGCCGCCTCCTCCGCCGACGGGCTCAACGACTACACCCGCGAGACGATCACCCCTCGCCTGCGCGCCGCCGTCGAGCCCACCTGGCCGTTCCCCGCCCAGTCCTGGCTGGCGCTCGGCGGCGGGTACGAGGGGCTCCAGCTGCTCTTCCAGACGACCGCCCTGCCCGGTGACCGCGTCGCGATCGAGGAGCCCACCGCGGCCAGGCTGCTGGACATCCTGGAGATGATCGGCGTCGAGGTGGTCCCGGTCGCCTGCGACGAGGACGGGCCCATCCCCGCCGCGCTCGCCGAAAGCCTGCGCTCCAGCCCGGTGGCGTTCGTCTACCAGCCACGCGGCCACTCGCCGTGCGGCCACGCCGTGCCCGAGAGCCGCTCCGCCGACCTGGCGCGGCTGCTCGCGCCCACGACCACGCTCGTCATCGAGGACGACGGGATCGGCGAGCTGTCGGTGGCGCCCCTGAACAGCCTCGGGACGCAACTGCCCGGCCGGACCGTGCTCGTGCGCTCCTACTCCAAGTCGCACGGGCCCGACCTGCGCCTCGCCGTCATCGGCGGGGCCGCCGACGCCGTGGAACGGGTCCGCGTGCTGCGCAGCTACGGCACCGGCTGGACCAGCAGGATCCTGCAGGACGCCCTGGCCCACCTGCTCACCGACCCCGCCACGCAGGCGGTCGTGGACCAGGCCCGCACCGCGTACGCCCGGCGCCGCGCGAGCCTGGCCGCGCTGCTGTCGGCCCGGGGCGTGCACACCGGCGGCCGGGACAGCCTCGTGCTGTGGGTCCCCGTCCACGACGAGTCGGAGGCCCTGGTCACGCTGGCCGCGCACGGCATCTCGGCCGCGCCCGGCAGCCGGTACTGGGTACGCCAGGGGCGGCCGCACCTCCGGCTGGCCGTCGCCGCCCTCACCGAGGATCCTGGCGAACTCGACGAGCTCGCGGACGTGATCACCCTGGCCGCCAAGCGCCCCGGCGCCGACCGGCACTGACACCGGTCTTGCGCTTTCCGGGGTTCTGTGATGTCGTGCCGCGTCGGGGACCCAGCGCGTTCGCGTCCGTCCCGTCCGCCGCGTGGCCCTGGGAGGCTCTGCCGTGCCGTTCATCGTCGACCTGACCGCCGGGACCGTCGAGCGGGAGGACCGATCCGCCGACTTCGGCGGGTCCGTCCTCGGGCTGCGGCTGATGGCCGAGCGCACGCCCCCGGGGCTGGACCCGTACGACCCCCGGGCGCTGCTGTACGTGGCGGCCGGGACGCTCGGCGGGGCCGCCGCGCCGGGGCTCGCCAAGGCGGTGTTCCTGGCCAAGTCGCCGCTGTCGGGGGTGGCCGGGGAGGCGCACGCGCTCGGCCCGTTCGCGGCGGGGATCCGCGGAGCGGGCGCCGAGGCGCTGGCCGTCGCCGGACGGGCCGAGCGGCTCTCCTACCTGCTGGTCCAGGACGGCAAGGTCGCCGCGCACGAGGCCGAGGAGCTGCGCGGGCTCGGCGTCGCCGCCACGACCGACGCGCTGCGGGCCCGCCACGGCCACGGCGCGCACGTCGCGGCGATCGGCCCCGCCGGGGAGAACCTGGTCCGCTACGCGAGCGTGGTGACCGACTACGCCTACCCCGCCGCGCGGTACGGGCTGGGCGCAGTCTTCGGCGCGAAGAACCTCAAGGCGATCGTGTGCGTGGGCGACGCCCCGGCGGCCGTCGCTGATCCGGCCGTGCTCGCCGAGCTGGCCGCGGGCTACCGCGACTCGATGGCCACGAACCCGCTCGCGGCGCTCCAGGCCGGTGAGCCCGGTTTCGCCGGATGGGTGGGTGAGCCGCTCGACCCCGGCTACGCGTCCGTGCGCAACTTCTCCGTCCCCGGCGAGACCGGCCTGCGGGTTCCCGGCCCGCGCGACTACGACGGGCGCGCGGTGGCGACGTCGGGGGGCTGCCCCGGATGCCCGAACGACTGCCTCAAGGTGTACGCGCCGCCGACGGCGTCCGAGCGCAGGACGGGCGGGCTCGGACAGGAGGCGTTCCTGTCGCTCGGCTGGAATCTCGGGATCGACGACCTCGACGCCGTGCTCGGCGCGAACGCGCTCTGCCACGACCTCGGCCTCGACCCGGTCTCCCTCGGCGGGACGCTGGCCTTCGCGATGGAGTGCGCCGAACGCGGCCTGCTGCCCGGAGGTCCGGCCTTCGGCGACGCCGCGGCGCTGCCCGGCCTGATCCGGGACGTCGCGGCACGGGGCGGCGCCCTGGGCGACCTGCTCGCCGAGGGGGCGGCGCGGGCCGCCCGGCGGCTCGGCCCGGAGGCGGCGCGGTACGCGATGACCGTCAAGGGCGTGGAGCTGCCGTGCTTCGACCCTCGGATCCAGCCGGGGCTCGGGCTCGGGTACGCGATCGCCCCGGGCGGCCCGCGCTACGACGCCCTGGAGCACGACCTCGACTTCGACCCCGAGCTCGGGCTGGCGTACAGCTTCCCCGAGGCGAGGCGGATCGCGGTCGAGCCCGCACCGGTCGCGGCGCTCGACGCGGAGCGGGGCCGTCGCACCGCCCGCCTGCTGCGGCTGTGGAGCGGCCTCGACGCGCTGAACCTGTGCGTCTTCGCGTCCTCACCGACCAGGCCGCTGACCGTCCCCCGCCTGACCGCGCTGGTCACCGCCGTCTCCGGGGCGGACTTCACCCTCCAGGACCTGCTGGACGCCGGGCAGCGGCGGCTCGACGAGATGCGCGCCTACGCGGCGCGCGAGGGCGGCGGCCCCGACGAGCTGCCCGCCCGCCTGCACGACGAGCCCATCACGGCGGGACGCCACGCGGGCGCGGTGCTGGACCGCGCCGCGTTCGAGCAGGCCCGCGATGCCTTCCACGCCGAACTGGGCTGGCCTTCGGTCCCGCGCTGACCCTGTGGGGTACCGCGCAGTCGGCGTTCTTCATGCAGGAGTCGGGCGAGGTAGTGAACGAGTGCGCGGAAGACGTCGAGCGTGGCACGATGAGCAATCACGTGGAGCCTTCCGGCTGATCAAGATTCTTGTGGTGAGAGCTCTTCTACCGGGGGCTCCACGTCTGTTTCCGGCCTTCGGTAACTCCTCCCGAAAGGCCCGGAACGCCACCAACTGCGCCCAAGAAATCCCAATCACCCCGAACTATTTCGCTGTAGGGTCGGGAGCTGGCGCGGTGGCGTCTCCTGGCGGTAGGGCTCGGGGCCTGTCTTCCGCCGGTTTCCCAGTCGGCTGTGCTCTCCCCG